>CAYSCA010000076.1:0-14390 GCA_964429465.1 uncultured Rhodospirillaceae bacterium | reverse complement strand
GGCGGCGGAAGCCGGCTCCGGCGGGGCGAAGCGCGCCTCAAGCCGCGCGATGGCGGCGAAATAGGCCTCGGGCACCAGGCCGCTGCAGCTGCCATGCTTGGCCCACTGGCATTGCATCAGCCCTGCCTCGGGCATCGCGCAGAAATGCCGCCGCAGCAGGGCCGGCGGCAGAGGCTGCGCCGCCGCGCAATATTGCGGCCAGGGCTGTTTCTGTCCGCGCGCTTTCGCATATTGCGGCCAGAGGCCATGCACCACCCAGCCGAAGGCATTGTCGCGGCACTGGCCGGGGCTGCGCCGCCCGGCCTCCGAGGCGCAGAAGGCCGGCGACCAGGCAAAGGCCAGCACATAGAAATCGAAATCGCCCACCTGGCCGCGCGCTTCCTCCCGGCGCTCGCAGGCCACGGCCGCCAGGCGATCGGGGATGCGGCAGGCTTCCTGCGCCGCCGCCGCCGCGAAAGACGGCAGCAGCAGGAGCGGAAGCAGGAGCAGCAGACGGGCGGCGCGCTTGCCGGGGCTAAGCATGGCGGCGTAAACATCCTCCATGAAGCCCGCTGCTGTCGACCAGTTCTTCACCCGGCTTTTCGCCGCCGATCCCGCCCCCACCACCGAGCTGAATTATGTGAACGCCTATACTTTGCTGGTGGCGGTGGTGCTCTCGGCCCAGGCCACCGACGCCGGCGTCAACAAGGCCACCGCTGCGCTGTTCAAAACGGTGACCCATCCGAAACAGATGCTCAGCCTCGGCGAAGCCGGTCTGAAGGAGCACATCAAGACCATCGGGCTGTTCAATGCCAAGGCGAAGAATATCATCGCGCTGTCGCAGATCCTGATGGAGAAACATGGCGGCGAGGTGCCGCGCGACCGCGAGGCGCTGGAGGCTTTGCCCGGCGTCGGGCGCAAGACGGCGAATGTGGTGCTCAACGTGCTGTGGGGCGAGCCGACCATCGCCGTCGACACGCATATCTTCCGCGTCGCCAACCGCACCGGGCTGGCGAAGGGCAAGACGCCGCTTGCCGTCGAGCTCGGGCTGCTGAAGGTCGTGCCGCCGAAATTCCGCCAGCATGCGCATCACTGGCTGATCCTGCATGGCCGCTATATCTGCAAGGCAAGGCGGCCGGACTGCTTCCGCTGCATCGTCGCCGACCTCTGCAGCTTCAGGCCAAAGACGAAAGCGCCGGACTAGCGCAAAGCCGCGATCGCCTTCTGCAGGTCGCGCTTGTAGGCGAGGAAATCGACGAAGATGCCATGCGCGCCGCGATCCTTGTCATCCTTCGCGCAGCCCTGCGCGATGCGGCGGCGGAATGACGCCGCGGCGGCCGGATTGCGCTCCCGCGCCCTGAGATAGGCCGCGATCAAATCGGTCTGCAGCGCGCGCCCGGCCCAGCCGACGCCGGCGCCTTCCAGCAGGCCGGCGACGAACAGGTTGTTGTCCTCGGGCGGGAAGACGTTGAGATGCAGCCTCGGCGCCGCGTGGCCCGCCTGCCAGTTCAGCGGCGCGAGATCCTCGAGGAAGGGAAAGGTGATGCGATAGCCGGTCGCCAGCAGCACGATGTCGACGCGATCTTCCGTGCCGTCGGCGAAGACGACGGTGTCGCCGCGGAATTCGCGGATCGGCTTGCGCAGCGTCACATCGCCCTGCCCCAGATGCTGCAGCACCAGAGAATTGACGATCGGCGTGCGGTCATACAGGCGATGCTGCGGCTTCGGCAGGCCGAAGCGTTCCGGCGGCCCGACCAGCAGGCGCAGCAGGGGTTCGTGCAGCCTGGCGCGCAGGGTTTTCGGCAGGATGAAGCGCTTCGGCTTGTGGTTGGCCTCGTCGGCCGGCTTGCCGGCGATGAATTTCGGCACGAAGTGATTGCCGCCGCGCAGGCTCCACAGCACGCGCTCCGCCCGGTGGATCGCATCCACCACGATGTCGCAGCCGGTATTGCCCATGCCGACCACCAGCACGCTCCTGCCGTCGAAGATTTCCGGCGTCTTGTATTCCTTCGCATGCATCAGCCGGCCGGTGAACCGGCCCGGAATCTCCGGGATGAGCGGATCGCTGAGATGGCCGTTGGCGATCACCACGCCGGCATAGTCGCGGGCGCTGCCGTCGCTGAAGCTCGCGCGCCAGCCCGCGCCCTGTCGCGTCAGCCGCTGCACCGCGAGGCCGAAGCGGATCAGCGGATAAAGCCCGAAATGCCGCGCATAGCCGCGCAGGTAGTCCAGCACCTGGGCATGATGCGGATAGGCCGGCCAGTCCTCGGGCATCGGATAATCGGCGAAGGCTGTCGTGCGTTTCGACGAGATCAGATGCGTCGAGGCATAGACCGCGCTGGCCTCCGCGCCGTAGAGCCATTGCCCGCCGATATCGGCATGGCGCTCCACGCCCTCGACGGGCAGGCCCGCTTCCCTGAAGCTTTTCAATGCCGCCAGCCCGGCCGGACCGGCACCGATCACCAGCCAGGTCATGACAGCCGCCCCTTCCGGTAGCGCGCGAAGACCGCTTCGGCATCGAGCTTCGGAATATAGCCGAAGCCGCTCTTGAGCCGCGCATTGTCCAGCACCGGGCGATACTGGATGAATTTCACATGCTGCGGCCCCAGTTTCGTGAGGCCGAGCCGGTTGAGCAGCCACAGCGCCGCCTTCAGCAGCCGGGGCGGAATCGCCAGATAGGGCTTGCCCAGCCTGGCCGCGATCTGCGCCAGGCTGAGCGTGCCGTCGCCGGCAAGGTTGAACACGCCGTCCGGCCCGCCGACGCGCACGGCTGCCGCCAGCGCCGCCACCACGTCGCTGTCGGCGATCAGGGAAAACGGCGTCGCCGTGCCGGTCAGCCCGAGGATCAGCGGCCGCTCGAACATCGCGGTGATCTGGTTCGCCGTGCCGGGACCGAGCACCGTGCAGGGCCGGAACACCGTCTGGCGCAGGTCGGGATGGCTTTGGCGCCATTGCGCCAGCATTTCCTCGACCAGCCGCTTGTGGCGCGCATAGGCGAAATCCTCGTTGCCGCGCAAAGGATCGCTCTCGCGCAGGGGCACCGGGTTGTCGGCATGATAGCCATAGGCCGCGCCGCTGGAGGTCAGCACCAGATGGCGCACGCCGGCCTCGGCGCAGGCTTTCAGGATATTCTCCGTCCCCATCACGTCGATCTCGTAATCGCGCCGCTCGTCGCCGCCGGCGGCGACCACGGAGGCGAGATGCACCACGCATTGCGGCCGGTGCTGCCGGAAATGCCCGGCGATTCCCGGGTCGCGGATGTCGCCGGCGATATAGGTCACGCCGGGCAGGCGTTCGGATTCCGGCACCGCGCGCAGATCGAGCGCGACCAGCGGGCGCAGATCGGCATCCGCCGCCAGTTCAGCGATCAGGCTGCGGCCGATGAACCCGGCCGCGCCGGTGACCAGCACGCCGAAGGAGCTCACAGCGGCTGCTCGCGCAGGCGGCGGGCATCGCCGCGTTTCCACAGGCTGGCCAGCGCCCAGCCCGAGACGATATGCCAGATGCCCCAGCCGGCGGCGATCAGCGCCGCCCCGCCCAAGGCATCGAACTGGTTGAGGATCAGCGCCAGACCGAGCCCGGAATTCTGCATGCCGATCTCGATGGTGACGGCACGGCTGTCGGGCGCGTTCATGCGCGTCAGCTTCGCCGCCAGCCAGCCGAGCAGCAGGGCGACGGCATTATGCAGCACCACCAGCGGCAGCACCTGCCCCAGGAAGGTCAGCAGATAGCGCCCGTTGGCCGCCGTCGTCGCAATGATGAACAGGATGAGGAACAGGAAAGACATGATCTGGAACGGCCGGCGCAGGCGCGCGGCGACCTTCGGCGCCCAATGCGCCAGCGCCATGCCCAGCGCCATCGGCACGCCGAGGATCAGCATGGTCTGCGTCAGGAACGGGCCGGCCTCGATATTCACCTGGCGCAGCAGGGCGGCGGTGGCCGGATTGAGCGAGGCCCAGAGCAGGATGTTGAGCGGCGTCGCCACGATCGCCACCACGCTGGACAAGGCCGTCATGCAGACCGACAGCGCGGTATTGCCGCGGCCCATATGGGTGATGAGGTTGGAGAGATTGCCGCCCGGACAGGCGCCGACGATGATCATGCCGAGCGCCACACTGGGCTGCGGCTGCAGCAGCATGGTCATCGCCCAGGTGAGCGCCGGCAGCAGCAGGGTCTGCGCCACCAGGCCGGTGAGCGGCGCCAGCGGCTTGCGCAGCACGGCGGCGAAATCGCCCAGGCGCAGGTCCAGCGCCACGCCGAACATGATCAGGGCCAGCACCGCGCCCAGGATCGCCTGCCCGGTGGCATCGATCTGGATCAGCACCGCGTCGATGGATGCATCCGCCATGTTTACCCTCCCCTCGTCCTGCGGCATTCTGGCCCAGGCCGGGCCGGGGAGCGATGGCCCGACGCGCCATCGGCTTGTCACGCCGCGCCAGTGCGGCGCGGGCCCAGCGACGGAAGGAAGGCATGCAGCGCAGCGAGGCCAGTGCGGAACCGGTGCCGCGCAGCGTCGCGGCCGGTTATGTGCGCACCCTGCTGGATGCGGTGCGCGACAGCGCGGCGCGGCCGGCGGCGCCCGACCGGGTGCTGGCCGCGGCGGGACTGCCGGCGGGCGTCCTGGCGGATTCCGCCGGGCGGCTGCCGCATGATGCCGTCTCGGCGATCTGGCTGGCGGCCCAGCGGCTGACCGGCGACAGCCATCTCGGCCTGCATGTCGGCGAGCAGGTGCGGCCGGGTTCCTTCGATGCGCTGGGCCATCTGCTGATGAGCTGCGACAGCCTGCGCGAGGCCGCCGTCCAGGCCGACCGCTTTGCGCCGCTGGTGGGCGGCGGCGGCCGCTTTGTCGCGCGGCCGGAAGGCGACGACCTGCGCCTGCTCTATCTGCCCTTCGATCCGGACTGGCCCTGCCGGCGGCAGCGGGTGGAAGCCGTGCTGGCCGCCACGCTGACCTTCACGCGCTGGCTCTGCGGCCGGGCGGTCGCGCCGCTGCAGGTGCGGTTCCACCATGCGGCGCCCGACAGCCTGGCCGAGCATCGCCGCATCTTTGCCGCGCCGCTCGTCTTCGATGCCGATGACGATTCCCTGCTGCTCGCCGCCGAGGTCCTCGCCCTGCCGGTGCGGCAGGCCAGCCCCGGCCTGAAAAGCATGCTGGCCGATTATGCCCATCACACGCTGGCGCGCCTCGATGCCGGCGCGCCGGGTGACGCATTCCTGCTGCGCCTGGCCGACTGCCTGCGCGGCCTGCTGGCGGCCGGCGCGACGGCCAATGTCGATTCCGCCGCGGCAAGCCTCGGCCTCGCGCCGCGCACCCTGCAGCGCCGCCTCGCCGAGCGGCAGACCAGCTTCCAGGCCGAGATCGCCGCCCTGCGCTGCGCGATGGCAAAGGATCTGCTGCGCGACCCGCAGCGCAGCATGGCCGCCATCGCAGCGCGGCTTGGCTTCGCCGATGTCGCTAACTTCCATCGCGCCTTCAAGAGCTGGACCGGCGTCACGCCGGCGCAGTGGCGGCGCGGCGCATGAGCGGGATCGCCGGCCGGAAGCGGCGCGTGCTGTTCGACACCAACGTCTATGATGCGATCGCTGCGGCAGGCGATGCGGAACGCATCGCAGCGATGATCGATGCCGGAATGCTGTCCGTCATCGTCACGCCGGTGCAGGAAGACGAGATCGGGCAGATCCGCAATGCTGCGCGGCGCCGCCGCCTGCTTGCCCTGTTCCGCAGGATCGGCGGCGAGCGCGTCGATCCCGCGGCGGTGATCGCCGGCGACATCACCTATCTGAGCCGCGACGAGATTCTGGCGCGGGTGGCCGAAGCCTGCTGCGACCTGCTGGTCACCGAAGATCGCGCGCTGCTGCAACGCTGCGGCAAGGCCGTGCGCTACGCGGAATTCTCGGAACAGATTTCAGGGTGATTGTCATGGCCGGGTTTCGCCCGGCCATGACACATGGTTTGGGTTTCAGAGTTACGAGGCCGGCGCGGTTTCGCCGCTAGGCGCGGAGTCCACGCTGGGCCCGGATTCGACGCTGGGCACCGGCGTCTTCAGCAGCGCGCCGAGACATTCGGAATCGTCCACCGTCTGGCCGCGCGCCCGGCTCAGGACCTGGGCATGGGTGACGCGCAGCCGGCCCGGCGCCTCGCCGGCCGCCGGCTTCTCGTCGGGATACAGGAACAGCAGCAAAGTGCAGCGCGGGCTTTCGGCGAGATATTGCCAGACCTCGCCGGGCGGCTCGCGCCGCAGGGTGGCGGGCTGGCCCAGCAGCGCGCGTGCCTCGGCTTCGGTCTTCAGCACGACATCGGCGCTGACCGGACGGCGGGGACCGGATTCAGGCCGGTTGAACACCGGCCGCAGCACGAGATCGAGCGGTTCCTCGACGACGCTGGTATCGACGATCTGCGGCGCCGAAGGGCCGCAGGCCGCCAGCGTCAGCAATCCGGCAATAATGAAGAGGAGGCGCGGAGCATCAGCTCCGCGCCGCAGCTTGTACCACGGCACGGGAACCGCTTATTCGGCGGCGGCCGACGAGGACGACGAGGAAGATGCCGGGCGCGAACCGGCCGCGACGGTCTGCACCGTGCCGGAAATCTCGCCACCGCATTCGATCTCGACCTGGCCATAGGCGATCTCGCCCGAGACCTTGCCGCTGCCGCGGATCAGCAGGCGGCCGCGCACGCTGAGCCGGCCTTCGAAGCGGCCGCGGATCTCGGCCTCTTCCACTTCGGCCGAACCCTTGAACTGGCCGGTCTCGCTGACCTCGACAAAACGGCTGTCGGTGAGCTGGGCTTCCACCTTGCCTTCGACGATGACGCGGTCACAGGCGGTGATCTGGCCCGACAGGCTGATCTCGCGGCCGATCATCAGCACCTTGGCTTCGGGCGTGCCTTCGCTGCGATTGCCGCTGGCGGTCGCGGTCGCGGTGCCCTGGGTGGCGGCCTTGGGCAGCTCGGCCGCCGGCCGCTTGGCGATTTCGGGGCGGAAGGTGGGGGTCGGGGTATCGGACATGACGGCTCCGGTGTTGACGCTGGAATTCGTGGCGGGAAGGACGGGCTTGCTGACGGCGCGCAAATGGGCGGGCATCGGCGGAATATCGTCGTCGGCTTTGGCCGGCGTTTTGATACCGAGATCCTGCTGCGCGCCCGTCTTGGACGGAGCCGGCGGCAGCGGCGCGGCATTGTCGGAACCTGACTTCTTACGACCAAACATCAGTCGGTACTCCTCTTGAATTTCGATCCCCCGTGAAACCCCTCCGGTCAACCCGTAGCCCGCAACCGCTTGTAGACATGGACCATGAAAGCGGTCGCTACAATCGGGACGATGAAGTTTATCAGCGGAATGGTTAATAGAAGAACAATAATCACACCGCAGAGCCACAAATCGCCCCGATGGCGACGCCGCAATGCATCAGCATCACGACGTGGCAGATAACGCCAAGCGACAACTTCGAAATATTCTCGGCTCACCAGGAAGCCGTTCACCAGCAGCGACAGCGCGTACATGAAGGGCGGAAAGAAGATCAGCACCGCATAGACCGGCAGCAGCAGCAGGTTGACGCCGATCACCACGGCCAGAAAACGCAGAGAGCCGCCAAGAGCGGGCCAGAACGGCAATGATTTGCCGCGCGGCTGATCGGGATAATGCCGCTGCTCGACCGCATCGGCGATATCGTCGAGAAAGAGTCCGATGGCTGCCGTCATCACGGCCGGGAAAAGCAGCAGCATTCCGACAAAAAAGCCCAGGCCTGAGGCGAAGCCGATCAGCCAGTCGAGCCAGGTCTTCTCGGTTTCGGGCAGCAACGCGACGCCGAACCACAGCATGACGGCCAGAGCCGCGAAGATCGCCACGCTGATCAGCAGCGAGCGCCACAGCACCCGGCGGAAGATCGGGTCCGGCAACTGGGCGAGCGCGAGCCGCAGCGCGGGGACGATCATGGCTGCGGACCGGCGACAGGATCGACCGGCAGGCGTGCGGCCAGCCCGAGATCGGCTTCGAGAAGAGCGCAGAAAGCCAGCAATTCCGCCTCGCCGCGCGGTCGCGCCACCACCTGCAATCCGACCGGCAGGCCGGATCGCGTGAAGCCGGCCGGGATCGAAATCGCCGGGCAGCCGGTCAGCGTGACGGCGAAGGTGATCACCAGCCAGGAGATATAGGTGTCGAACTTGCGGCCGCCGATCTCCTCCAGATAGCGGATGCGGTGATCGAAGGGCGGCGCCACGGCTGCGGGCAGTGTGAGAAAATCGTGACGTTCGAAATAACTCAGCAACCGGTTGGTGATCGCGCCCTGCACACGGCGTGCCTCGGCGATCTCCGGGCTGCCGAGCTTCAGGCCCTTTTCGGCATTCCAGATCACCTCCGGCTTCACCAGTTCGGTCTTGCCTTCGATGCGCGGCCAGACCGAAGCGGCGAAATTGGCCGCGCGCAGCACCTGGAAGCAATTCTCGGCGCCGCTGAAATCCGGCGCCTCGTCGCTCAGCCGGGCGCCCAGCTTCTGCACCCGCTGCACGGCCGCCTCGCAGATCGACGCCACCTCCGGATCGACCGGCGCCAGGCCGAGATCGGGGCTCCAGCCGATGCGGCAGCCGCCGGCGAAGCGCGACGGCAGGCGGCCGGCGGTCAGCGCGCGGTCGACGGCGGAGACGAAAGAGACGTCCGGCCGCGGCAGGCTGAGCGGGTCGCGCGGCTCGAAGCCGGTCTGCGCATCCAGCATCAGCGCGCAATCGCCGACATTGCGCCCCATCGGCCCCATCACCGAGAGCGTGTCAAAAGGCAGGGTGCGTGGTCCGAAGGCGACGCGGCCGGGCGACGGCCGCAGGCCGACGATGCCGGTGAAGCTGGCCGGCGTGCGCAGGGAGCCGCCGAGATCGGAGCCGTCGGCCAGCCAGACCTCGCCGGTGGCGACCGCCACCGCCGAGCCGCCCGAGGAGCCGGCCGGCGTGAGCGCGGTGTTCCAGGGATTGGTGGTGGTGCCGAACACCTCGTTGAAGGTCTGGGCGCCGGCGCCGAATTCCGGCGTGTTGGCCTTGGCGACGATCAGCGCGCCGTTGCTCTCCAGCCGCTCGACCGAATAATCCGAGCGCTGCGCGACATGCTTCTCGAAGGCGCGGCTGCCCCAGGTGGTGCGCACGCCCTGGACCTCGACGAGATCCTTGATCGCCACCGGCAGGCCGTAAAGATATCCCGGCGGCGCCGGGTCGGGCGGCACCAGCCTGGCGGCCATGGTCCGGGCGCGGTCGAGGCAGAGCGTGGGCAGCGCGTTGACCTGCGGTTCGACCGCCGCGATCCGCTCGGCGGCGGCATCGATCAGTTCAGCCGGCGAAACCTGGCGTTTCGCCAGCGCCGCCACCGCCTGGCGGGCGGTCATCCGGATCAGTTCGTTCATCTTGGCCTTCCTGCGTTGGCGCGGCTCATTTGCCTTTGGGGGGCCGCTCCGCTAGAGAGTAACGGCAATCACCGTCCGGGGGAAAGATTCCGCATGTCCGCCAGCCCGATCCACGTGCTCGCCATCGGCAACGCCATCGTCGACGTCCTGGCCCGCGTCGACAACGACTTCCTCGACGCCCATGGCATGCCCAAGGGCGGCATGACGCTGATCGACGGCGGCCGGGCCGAGCAGCTTTACGGCACGATGGGGCAGACGGTGGAATCCTCGGGCGGCTCGGCCGCCAATACCGCCGCCGGCCTCGCCTCGCTGGGCGGCAAGGTGCAGTTCATCGGCCGCGTGCGCAACGATCCGCTGGGCGAGACCTTCATCCGCGATATCCGCGGCCTCGGCGTCCATTACGACCTGGCGCCGGCCAGCGAGGGCCCGTCGACGGCCCGCTGCCTGATCATGGTGACGCCGGACGCCCAGCGCACCATGAACACCTATCTCGGCGCCTCGATCGACCTCACGCCGGACGATATCGATCCCGCTGCCGTGTCGCGCGCCGAGATCGTCTATCTGGAAGGCTATCTGTGGGACCAGCCCAAGGCGAAGGAGGCGATGCGCAAGGCGATGCGGCTGGCGCATGATGCCGGCCGCAAGGTGGCGATGACGCTGTCGGACAGCTTCTGCGTCGACCGCCACCGGGCGGAGTTCCGCCATCTGGTCGAGCATCACATCGACATCCTGTTTGCCAACGAGGCGGAGATCAAGGCGCTGTATGAGGTCGCCGATTTCGATGCGGCGCTCCAGCATGTGCGCCACCATGTCGAGGTGGCGGCGCTGACCCGCTCCGAGAAAGGTTCGGTGATCCTGGCGGGCGAGGAAGTGCACATCGTCGACGCGGTGCCGGACGTCAATGTCATCGACACCACCGGCGCCGGCGACCTCTATGCCGCCGGCTTCCTCTACGGCCTCACCCATGGCTTCGACCTGCATGCGGCCGGCCAGCTCGGCGCGCTCTGCGCCGCCGAGGTCATCGCCCAGATCGGCCCGCGGCCGGCCAAGCCGCTCAAGCCGCTGATCGCGCAGGTGCAGCGGAGCTGATCCGCGGGCGTTCAGCCCAGGCCGAAGGCTACGTTCAGCACCTGGCGTTCGTCGAGGCGGATGCTGGTGCCGGCATGCGTCACCAGCGCATGGCCGAGCGAGGGCAGCGACGCCATGCTGCGCACCACGTTGACCCGCACCGGCGCATCCAGCCGGGCGATCACGTTCAGCACGCTGCACGGCCCGGCGCTGAGCTGGCAATGGGTGATGCCGTCGCCGGGGAAGCTTTCCAGCTTGAAGCGCTCGGTCATGTAAAGCTTGGCGCGGTCGGCGAAGGACAGCGTGAAGCCGTTGCCCTCCAGAAGCAGGATCCAACGCGTCATGCCGGGAAAGACCGAGAAGGCGCCATCCTTGTCGATGCTGGCGCGGCTGATGCGCCAGTTGAAATCTTTCCAGCCGGCGCCGGGCGGATCGCAGGCGATCTCCGCCGTGGTGCCGCCGCCGTTCTTCCAGGGCTGCGCCTGCAGCCCGTCGATTCGCACCAGTTTTGCGCCACCTGTCATCTACCGACTCATCCGATCTTGCTGAGCGCCCATTTGAATGTAAGCGGTTCCGTGCCGGCAGAGCCGGCCATCACGATCTGCTGGGTCCGGCGCGGCTCGCCCGCAATGCCGAAATAGACGCTATCCTCCAGCCGCACAACACCGCCGGCGCCGCGAAAGCGCCAGCCCTGGCCGTTGCCGGTCTTGAGGATCACGGTATCGCCGCTGCCGAGCGCCGAGGCATGGGTGCCGGGATGCAGATGCAGCCGCAGCACCGCTTCCACCGGCGGGCGCCCCGCCGCATCGCCCGGCGCGGTGATCGTATCCTCGCCGCGCAGATCCTCGCCGCTGGCGGCGAGATACAGCCGCCGGCGATGCAACCGGCCGGCGAAAGCCGAGGCCCAGCCGTCATGCTCGAGCTCGAACCATATGGCGCCATCCTGGTCGTTGCGGGTGGCGCTCACGCTGGCCGCCGCTGACGGCTCGGCATTGCCCAGCGCGACGGTGGCATGCGCGGCGATGCCGCTGAGCGCGGCGGCCCAGCCGCCGCCCGGCCGCCGCGCCGCGCCGCAATTGACGATCAGGCGATCCTTGCCATGGCTGAATTCGAAGGCGAGCAGGCCGTGATGCGGCCGCGAACCGGCGAAAGCGGGCGGCGGCGCGCCGGCATCGACCAGCAGCAGCGCGCGCCGGACGGCGGCGCGCTCGAAACTGCTGAGATGCGCCGAGCTGAGCGGCTTGCCCTTGGCTTCCGAGAGATCGAGCACCTGCTCGAGCTGCGCCGGAATCTCCTCCTCGCCGCCATGGAACAGCGCCAGCCCGCCATCGCCGTGACGGAAGAAGCGCAGCATCGGCGCCATGCGGTCGAGATGGGGCTGCAGCAGGGCGGCGCGTTCGGGATCGACCACGCGCAGGAACAGCCAGAGCGGCACCAGGTCGCGCAGCAGCAGGAAGACGCGCGACGGGCTGCGCGCGGCATGGCCGCCATCGGCCAGCACCAGCGGCTCGACGGCAGCGTTCAGCCGCGCCACCGCATCGGGGAACGGCCGCTGGCCCGGCCTGAGGCCATCGCGCGGCAGGCATTCCGCCGCATAGGCCAGCCCGAGCAGCGCGTCGATCCGCGGCTGTCCCGGCGCGGCAAAGCGCGCGGCGCGATGGAGATGCGCGGCATGGCGGGCGATCGCGAGCAGGAAGTCATGGGCGAAACGCTCATCGGCGCCCTGCAGCAGGAAATGCGCATGGCTGAGCCAGTGCGCCAGCCGGCGCCCCGCCACGTCGGCCCGCCAGGGCAGGCCCTGGATGCGGTCATGCTGCTCCAGCCAGGAGGCGAGCAGCGAGCGCGCCATGCGGCGCGCCATGTCGCCCGCCTGCGCCGAGAAATCGCGTAGCCAGCCGAAGCCATGCAGCTGGGCCGCCCAGGCCTCGAAGCTCGCGACATCGAGCTTCAGCTCGTCCGCCCTCATCGTCCAGGGCGGCGCATGCGGCGAGACGACCTCCACCCCGGCAAAGACGAAGCGGCCCTGGAACAGCCGGTCGGCATTGACGGCCGAGCCGGGCCAGGCGTCTTCGGGCAGCACTGGCAATTCCAGCGGGGCAGCGCGCGGCAGCGTCCAGGCATAGAGCGGCGTGCGATAGAGCGCGGCGCCGATCCGCCGCGCCAGCCTCAGTCCGAAGGAATCCTGCAACGGCGCGGACACGCCGTGCGTCACGCGGATGCGGGCACGGGTGCGGCGCGGACCCGCGCGATATTGTCGGCGTAAGCCGCGGCGCCGCCCTGGAAGGTCGCGGTGCCGGCAACCAGCACATCGGCGCCGGCGGCGACCGCCAGCTTCGCGGTCTCGGCATTGATGCCGCCATCGACCTCGAGATCGATGCGCCGGCCGCTGGCATCGATCGCCTTGCGCAGGATGCGGATCTTGTCGAGCTGGCTCGGGATGAACTTCTGCCCGCCGAAGCCGGGATTGACGCTCATCACCAGCACCAGGTCGACCATGTCCAGCACGCTGAGCGCGACCTCGACGGGCGTGCCGGGATTGAGCGACAAGCCGGGCTTCTTGCCCAGGCTGCGGATCAGCTGCAGCGTGCGGTGCACGTGAGGCCCGGCCTCCGGATGCACCGTGATGATATCGGCGCCGGCCTCGGCGAATTGCGGCACGAAGGCATCCACCGGCGCGATCATCAGATGCACGTCGAAGGGCTTGCCTGTATGCCGGCGCAGGGCGGCCACGACGCCCGGCCCGATCGTCAGGTTCGGCACGAAATGGCCGTCCATCACGTCGATATGGATGTAATCGGCGCCGGCGCGGTCGATCGCCGCGACCTCTTCGCCCAGGCGGGCGAAATCGGCCGAGAGGATGGAGGGAGCGATTCGGGTCGGCTGCTGCGGCATGGGCAGGATTTAACAGGTTCCGCCCCTGCCGCCAAGCCAAGGGCATGCCGTGGTTTCGCCACAAATGCCGCGCGGCCCGTGCCGGCTGGCTCAATTTGGTCATGGCCTGCCGGCCTCGACGGCCGGGGCGGGCAGAGCTAGAAAGGGCCGATGTCCGCCCCTCCGGATTCGATTCCGCCCAAGCAGGATGCGCGCCTGGCCGCCGCCGGGCTGCTGGCCGCCGTGCTCGACCGCAAGCGCGCGCTGGACGAGGCGATGGCCGATCCCCAGACCGGGTTCCGCGACCTGCCCGATCGCGACCGCGCCTTCGCCCGCCGCCTGGTGGCGACCGCTTTGCGCCGGCGCGGCCAGATCGATGCCCTGCTGCAGGGCTTCCTGACGCAATGGCCGCATGGCCTGCCCGGCCATGCCCTGCGGCTCGGCACCGCCGAATTGCTGTTCCTCGACGCGCCGGCGCATGCGGCCGTGCATAGCAGCGTCGAGATCGTGCCGGAGAAGATGCGTGGCCTGGTGAATGCCGTGCTGCGCAAGGTGGCGGCGGAAGGCGCCGGCCGCGTCGCGCAGCAGGACGCCCAGAAGCTGAATACGCCGGACTGGCTGTGGCGCAGCTGGGTTGCCGCTTACGGCGAAGCGACCGCGCGCGCGATTGCCGATGCGCATACGCGCGAAGCGCCGCTGGATATCTCGGTCGCCAGCAACATCCATGACTGGGCCGCCAATCTGGGCGCCGAGGTGCTGCCGACCGGATCGCTGCGGCGCCACGAGACCGGCGCGGTGGAAAGCCTGCCCGGCTTCGATGTCGGCGGCTGGTGGATCCAGGATGCTGCAGCCACCCTGCCGGTGCGCATGCTGGGCGATGTGAAGGGCCAGATCGTCGCCGATCTCTGCGCCGCGCCCGGCGGCAAGACGGCGCAGCTCGGCGCGCTCGGCGCCGCCATCACCGCTGTCGACCGCTCGGCGCCGCGGCTGAAACGGCTGCAGCAGAATCTCGACCGCCTGCGCCAGATGGCGTCCGTGGTCTGTGCCGATATCGAGACCTGTCAGGCGGCGGAAGCCTTCGATGCCGTGCTGCT
>CAYSCA010000075.1:0-14424 GCA_964429465.1 uncultured Rhodospirillaceae bacterium | reverse complement strand
TGATCCGGCCGATGATCCGGGCGAACGACAACCGTCGGGTCAACGCGCATGTGATCGTCTTCTTCATCTTCCTGGTGTCGAATATCGGCGGCTCGCTGACGCCGCTCGGCGATCCGCCGCTGTTCCTCGGCTTCCTCAAGGGCGTCGACTTCTTCTGGACCACGAAGGCCATGTTCCTGCCGACCCTGCTCGTGGCCGTCATCCTGCTGGGCATCTTCTATGCGGTGGACAGCTACCTCTACCGCAAGGAGGGCATCACGCCGGCCGACCCGACGCCCGACAGCCCGATCGGCGTCGAAGGCGGCGTCAACCTGATCCTGCTCGGCGCGGTCATCCTGGCGGTGCTGCTGTCCGGCACCTGGAATCCGGGCATAACGCTGAGCGTGTTCGGCGTCGGCGTCGAGCTGCAGAACCTGGCCCGCGACGTCCTGCTGCTGATCATCGCCTTCGCCTCGCTGCTGCTGACGGCGACCGAGACCCGCGTCGGCAACGGCTTCAGCTGGGGCCCGATCGTCGAAGTGGCCAAGCTGTTCGCCGGCATCTTCGTCACCATCATTCCGGCCATCGCGATCCTGCGCGCCGGCGCGGACGGCGCGCTCGGGCCGCTGGTCAGCCTCGCTTCCAACCCCGACGGCTCGCCCAACAACGCGATGTATTTCTGGCTGGCCGGCGGCCTTTCCAGCTTCCTCGACAATGCGCCGACCTACCTGGTCTTCTTCAACATGGCGAGCGGCGATGCCGCCACCCTGATGGGCCCGCTGGCCACCACGCTGCTGGCGATTTCCGCCGGCGCGGTGTTCATGGGCGCCAACTCGTATATCGGCAATGCTCCGAACTTCATGGTCAAGGCGATCGCCGAGGAGATGAAAGTGAAGATGCCGAGCTTCTTCGGCTACATGGCCTGGAGCTGCGGCATCCTGCTGCCCTGCTTCGCGCTGGTGACGCTGCTCTTCTTCCTGGCCTGAGGTTGTCGGGGCGGCCGGCGATCCCCATATCGTCCGGAAACCAAGGTAAGGGGATTCCGAGATGGGGCTTTCGATGCTGCGCGCCGGTGGCGCAGGCGCTTCCGTTCTGCTTGCCGCCATGCCGGCCGAGGCCGCCGCCATCGAGGGCAGCAGCCTGACTTTGCTCTGGGGGATTCCCTTCGCCGGCATCCTGCTCTCGATCGCGCTGCTGCCGCTGATCGCGCCGGGCCTGTGGCATCACCATTACGGCAAGATCGCCGCTTTCTGGGCGCTGGCCTTCCTGGTCCCCTTCGCGCTGCATGGCGGCGCGGGCGGCGCAGCCCATGTCGTGCTGGAAGTGGCTTTGCACGAATACCTGCCCTTCACCATCCTGCTGCTCTCGCTGTTCACCATTGCCGGCGGCGTGCGCATCGTCGGCAATCTCCATGGCAGCCCCGGCCTGAATACCGGGCTGCTGGCGCTGGGCACGCTGCTGGCCAGCTGGATGGGCACGACGGGCGCGGCGATGCTGCTGGTCCGGCCGCTGATCCGCGCCAACGACAACCGCCGGCACAATACGCATGTCGTGGTCTTCTTCATCTTCCTGGTCGCCAATATCGGCGGAGCGCTGACGCCGCTCGGCGACCCGCCGCTCTTCCTCGGCTTCCTCAAGGGCGTGTCATTCTTCTGGACGATGGAGGCGATGTTCGCGCCCACACTGACGGTCAGCGCCATCCTGCTGGCGCTGTTCTACGTCATCGACCGCCACCTCTATATCAGGGAAGGCGTGACGCGCGATCCGACGCCCGACACCTCGCTGCGGCTGGATGGCGGACAGAACATCCTTCTGCTTGCGGGCGTCGTCGGCGCAGTCCTGCTGTCCGGCTCGTGGCAGCCGGGCTTCAGCATCGACCTCTGGGGCATCGAGCTGCTGCCGCAGAACCTGGCGCGCGATGCCATCCTGCTGGCGCTAGCCGGCCTGTCCCTGCTGATCACCGCCAGGGCGACGCGGGAGAGCAACGGGTTCAACTGGGAACCGATGGCGGAAGTGGCCAAGCTGTTCGCCGGCATCTTCATCACCATCGTGCCGGTGATTGCCATCCTGCGCGCCGGCAGCGACGGCGCGCTGCGCGACATCATCGCACTGGCGACCGACGCGCAGGGCGCGCCGCGCGACGAGATGTATTTCTGGCTGACGGGACTGCTTTCGGGCTTCCTCGACAATGCGCCGACCTACCTGGTCTTCTTCAACATGGCCGGCGGCGACGCGCAGGCCCTGATGGGCCCGCTGGCCGGCACCCTGCTGGCCATCTCGATGGGCGCCGTCTACATGGGCGCGCTGACCTATATCGGCAATGCGCCGAATTTCATGGTCAAGGCCATCGCCGAGCAATCGGGCATCCGCATGCCCAGCTTCTTCGGTTTCATGGCCTGGTCGGTTCCGGTGCTGCTGCCGGTCTTCGCCCTTGTGACCTGGCTGTGGCTGCTGTAGCCCCCGCGCCCTTCTGGAACGGCGTTTTCACATCGCTGTAATTGTGAATAAGGCCGATCCGCGTTACACTGGCCATGATTCGGCAGCCGGTCTGCCGGGCCGGATCTGCGACTGATGCAGGAGGACGAGCCATCGCAAACACCACGACGCGCAAACGCGCTGCCGCGGCCGCCGGGCCCAAGCCCAAGGCTGCATCGAAGAAGACCACCACGGGCGTGAGCAAGGCCGCCAAACCGGCAGCCAGGAGCAAAAGCCCCAAGAAGACCGCCCCGGCTTCCCAGGCGGGCGCAAAAAAGAGCGGAATTCCCGCCAGCGTGCAGAAGCTGCACAAGCTCATCGTGAAATCGCTGGATGACGACAAGGCCGAGGACATCGTGTCCATCGACCTTACCGGCAAATCCTCGGTCGCCGACTTCCTGGTGATCGCCTCCGGCCGTTCGTCGCGCCAGGTCGGCGCCATTGCCGAGCATCTGGTCGAACGCATCGCCAGGGAAACCGGCAGGAAGGTCCGCGCCGAGGGCAAGACTGCCGGCGACTGGGTGCTGATCGATACCGGCGATATCGTGGTGCATATCTTCCGGCCCGAGATCCGCGGCTTCTACAATCTGGAAAAGATGTGGGGCGCGGCGATGCCGGAGCCGGCCGCCGCCTGACCGGAAGACTGACGGCCCGGCCCGGGCCGTCTAGACTGACCGGATGAAGATCACCATTGCCTGCGTCGGCCGCTCCGGCCGCGCCAAGCATGACGCGGCCCAGAGCCTGATCGCAGCCTATTGCGAACGCCTGCCCTGGCCCGTCGCCATCCGCGAGGTGGAAGACCGCAAGGCCGGCGGAACCAGCGCCGAACGCAAGGCCCGCGAAGCCGCCCTGCTGCTGGCCGCCCTGCCGAAAAACGCCGTCATCGTCGCGCTGGACGAGCGCGGCAAGAGCCTGTCCAGCCGGGCCTTTGCCGAGCTGCTGGGCAACTGGCGCGATCATGGCGAGCAGGAGATCGCCTTCGTGATCGGCGGCGCCGACGGGCTGGACCGGACGATCCTGGACAGGGCCCGCCTGACCCTGTCGCTCTCCGCCATGACTTGGCCGCATTTGCTGGCAAGGGTGATGCTGCTGGAGCAGCTTTATCGCGCCTGGAGCCTGCAGACCGGCCATCCCTATCACCGCGATTAGGGAGCGGAATTAACGGAATCGATCAGTGACATCGGAAAGGCCGGCGTGACGGCGTCTTTCCATTGCTGTATGTAGCACCCATCCGATTGTCCCTCCTGACCGCGCCATGACCGACAAGACCCAGAAACGCTCTCCCGTTGTCCTCTGCATCCTGGATGGCTGGGGCCTGCGCGACGATCCGGCCAACAATGCGCTGGCCCAGGCCCGACTGCCCAATTATCGCCGCCTGCTGGAGACGCGGCCCTTTGCGAAGATCGGCACGTCCGGGCGCGATGTCGGTCTGCCCGACGGGCAGATGGGCAACTCGGAGGTCGGCCACATGAATATCGGCGCCGGCCGCATCGCCGTGCCCGATCTCGGCCGCATCGACAATGCCGTCGCCGACGGCAGCCTGAAGGACAACGCCGCGATCACCGGATTGATTGCGACGCTGAAGCAGAGCGGCGGCGCGCTGCATCTGCTCGGCCTGCTGTCGGATGGCGGCGTGCATTCGCACCAGGATCACATGGCGGCGCTGGCGAAGATCTTCGCCGGCGCCGGCATGAAGGTTCACATCCATATGTTTGCCGATGGCCGCGACACGCCGCCGAGAAGCGCGCTCGGCTTCGTCGGCGATTTCCGCAAGCAGGTCGCCGGCGCCGCCGGCGTGGATTTCGCCACGGTCAGCGGCCGCTTCTTCGCAATGGACCGCGACAAGCGCTGGGAGCGCGTGACGCAGGCCTATGACGTCATGGTCGATGCCAGGGGCAAAAGCGCAGCCAGCGCCGAAGCCGCCATCGAGCAGGCCTATGCTGCCGACGAGAACGACGAATTCATCACGCCGACCGCGATCGCCGGCTATGCCGGCATGAAGGATGGCGACGGCGTGCTGATGGCCAATTTCCGCGCCGACCGCGCCCGGGAGATCCTCACCGCCCTGCTCGATCCGCATTTCGACGGCTTCGTCCGCGCCCGCACCGTGAAGTTCGCCGGCGCCGTCGGCCTGACGGAATATTCCGCCGCGCTGAATGCCTTCCTCGAGACGGCCTATGCGCCGGTGCAGTATCCGCTCACCCTGGGCGAGGTGCTGGCCAAGGCCGGCAAGACGCAGCTGCGCATCGCCGAGACCGAGAAATACGCCCATGTCACCTTCTTCATGAATGGCGGCGAGGAACAGCCATTCGATGGCGAGGATCGCATCCTGGTGCCATCGCCGAAGGTGAAGACCTACGATCTGCAGCCCGAGATGGCGGCACCCGAGGTCACCGACAAGCTCACCGCGGCGATCGCCGCGGGCCAGTACGACCTGATCATCGTCAACTATGCCAATCCCGACATGGTAGGCCATACCGGGTCGCTGCCGGCGGCGATCCGGGCGGCGGAGGCCATCGATGCCTGTCTGGGCCGGCTGGAGCAGGCGGTGACGGCGATGGACGGCGCGCTGCTGATCACCGCCGATCACGGCAATCTGGAGCAGATGCTGGATCAGGAGACAGGCCAGGCGCATACCCAGCACACCACCAATCCGGTGCCGCTGCTGCTGGCCGGTCCGCGCACCGAGGGCTACACCGTCGCGGATGGCCGGCTCTGCGACATCGCGCCGACCCTGCTGCATTTCCTCGGCCTCGCGCAGCCGGCCGAGATGACTGGCCACTGTCTCGCCCGTCCCGGCAACGCCGCGCGCCCGGCTGCCCGCCGCCTTGCGTAGTCTGGGCCTTCCTCTGCTGCTCTGCGCGGCGCTGGCCGCCGAAGGCGCCCTTGCCCAGAATACCGCGGCGCCGCAGCAGCAGCTGGAGGATGTGCAGAAGCAGCTCAAGGAAAGCCGCGAGCGCCAGCGCGAATTGAGCCAGTCCGCCGCCCGGCTGGCGCAGCAGCAGCGCGACCTGCAGAAGAAGCTGGTCGCCGCCGCCCGCAAGCTGCAGGCCCAGGAAGACCTCGTCTCCCGCAGCGAGGAGAAACTGGCAAAACTGCTGGCCGAGGAGCAGACGGCGCAGGCCTCGCTGGAGGCGCGGCGAACCGAACTGGGCCAGACCCTCGCCAATCTCGCGCATCTCAGCCGCCAGCCGCCGGAAGCCATGGTGCTGGCGCCCGGCTCGGCGCTCGACATGGTCCGCGCCAGTCAGCTGATGGCGGCGCTGGTGCCGGAAATCGAGCAGCGCGCGGCGAAACTGAAGGATGAGCTGACCCGGCTGGCCCGCCTGCGGGCCGGCGTGGCGGCCGAACAGGAAAAGCTGGGCGCGGCGATCGCCCAGCTCGACCGCGAGCGGCGCGAGCTGGAGCTGCTGCAGGCCGAAACCAATGCGGCGGCCGCGCAAACCCGGGAAGACCGCGAAAACGAACGTGAGCGCGCGACGCAGCTCGCGGCGCAGGCCAAGGACCTGCGGGCACTGGTCAACCGTCTGCTGGAGCAGGAGCGCCGGGACCAGGAAAGACGGGCGGCCGAGATGCGCAACCGCGCCGTTCCGCCGAAAACGCCAGAGCGGGAACCGCCCGAGGCCTATGCGGCTCTGGAGGGCAGCGCGGCCCTGCCGGCCCGGGGCCGGCTGATCGGCCGCTATGGCCAGACCGACGAGAATGGCGCGCCGCTGCGCGGCATCCGCATCGAGACGCGCGCCGGTGGCCAGGTGGTGGCGCCGGCTGACGGCAAAGTGATGTTTGCGGGACCGTTCCGCGGCTACGGGCAGCTATTGATCATCGCGCATGGCGGTGGCTATCATAGCTTATTGGCGGGATTTGGACGGATCGACCGAAGGGTCGGCCAGTGGGTTCTCGCCGGCGAGCCAGTCGGATTGATGGGCGGGGGCCAGACGACGAGCGGCCCGGCTACCACAGACGAGAAACCCGTCCTATATCTTGAACTGAGGCGCAAGGGCGAACCGGTGAATCCCCTGCCCTGGCTGGCCTCAGGCGACAGAAAGGTAAGCGGCTGATGCGCAATTTCTTCCTCGGCGGTGTCTGTGCCTTCGCGTTGATGGGCTCAGTGGCCCTGTTCGCCGCCCCCAGCAAGGTCGGCACCCTGCAAGCCAACGAGACCTACCGCCAGCTCAACCTGTTCGGCGAGATTTTCGAGCGCGTCCGCAACGACTATTACAAGGAAACCAAGGACGAGGAGCTGATGGAGCATGCCATCAACGGCATGCTGTCCTCCCTCGATCCCTATTCCATCTATCTGCCGCCGCGCAACTTCCAGGAAGCCCGCGTGCAGACGCGCGGCGAATTCGGCGGGCTCGGCATCGAGGTCACCCAGGAAAACGGCCTGATCAAGGTGGTGTCGCCGATCGACGACACGCCGGCGCAGAAGGCCGGCGTGCTGCCGGGCGATCTGATCACCCATCTCGACGGCGAGCCGGTGATGGGCAAGTCGCTGCAGGAATCGATCGAGAAGATGCGCGGCGCGCCGAACACCAATATCGTGCTGACGGTCCGCCGCGGCGCCGAGGGCGCCGCCAAGTCCTTCGACGTGAAGATCACCCGCGCGGTGATCAAGACCCGCGTCGTGCGCTCGCGCCGCGAAGGCGAATTCGGCTATCTGCGCATTTCCTCCTTCAACGAGCACACCACGCAGGACCTGGTTGCCGCCATCGACAAGCTGAAGGCCGAGATCGGCCCCGAGCTGAAGGGCTACATCGTCGATCTGCGCGACAATCCGGGCGGCCTGCTCGACCAGGCCATCTCGGTCTCCGACGCCTTCCTGAACCAGGGCGAGATCGTCTCGACGCGCTCGCTGCGCGCCACGGCCGATGAGGGCCAGCGCTTCAATGCCAAGCGCGGCGATGTTGCCGATGCCAAGCCGATCGCGGTTCTGATCAATGGCGGTTCGGCTTCCGCTTCGGAAATCGTCGCCGGCGCCCTGCAGGATCACCATCGCGCCGTGCTCGTCGGCAATACCACCTTCGGCAAGGGGCTGGTGCAGACGATGATCCCGCTCGGCGAGTTCGGCGGCATGAAGCTGACCACCGCCGGCTATTTCACGCCCTCGGGCCGCTCGATCGACAAGATCGGCATCACGCCGGATGTCGAAGCCTGGAACGAGCGCGACCGGCAGATCGCCGCAGCGCTGAAGGCGCGGCGTGAGCTCAGCGACACCCGCGACACCGAGGAAGCCAAGCCGCAGCAGGACCAGCAGGAAGCCGTGCCGCCGCCGGCCGCCGTGGCAAAGCCGGGCGAGGACGGGCCCGATCATGTGCTGCAGGCGGCGCTCGAGGTGCTGCGCGCGCCGCCGAAGCCGTCAGCCCGCAAATAATTCCGGTAAACCGCCCTTTCCGGGCCGGGTGACCCGGCGCGCGTCAAGCGAACGTTAAGATCGGCCGGCTATGCTGCGTCTCCTGAGCTCTGCCTGTTGAGACCCTGATGGCCGATCATACCGACCTGCATGCCGATCCGAATGACCGGGCGATCCCGGATTCGGGCAGCCGCAAGCCCGGCCTGCTCGGTCGTCTGCTCGGGCCCTTCCGCCGCCGCAGAGCCGCGCCCGCCGAGCTATCCCATGCCGATCCGCTGGTCGCCGAGGACGCCGATCTGCTGCAGACCATCACCGGCGGCGAGGATCCGGCGCCGCCGCAGCCGCCGCGCCGCGAAGGCTTCAAGCACAAATTGCAGCGGATCTTCCGCATCATCGGCCTGATCCTGTGGCCGCCCTTCCTGCGCGGCGATTTCAGCACCGTGAACCGCCGTCTGCTGCTCACCGCCTGGACCCTGGTGCTGCTGGTCCTCGCCGGTGCCGGCGGCTGGCTGGTCACCACGGGGCAGTCGCTGACCGCCCTGCCAGGTTCGGAAGTGGTGATCGGCGTGGCCCGCATGGTGCTGCCGCCGGATGCGCGGCTGGCGCCCGACCAGAAAGCCGACCGCGCCGCGGCGATGGCGGAGGTCGGCCGGCTGCCCAGCGGCCTGCTGGTGGCGCCCGATCCGGCCTTGAGCGAACCGACCCCGCGCGGCCTGGTGCCGAAGATCGGCGCCGACGGACGGCAGCCCTGGAGCGCCTATGCCCGGCCCTTCGACGAGCCGCCGACGCGGCCGCGGCTTGCCATCGTGCTGCAGGATATGGGCCTGAATGCCCCGCTGACGGCACTCGCGGCCGACCGCCTGCCGCCCGCGATCAGCTTCGCCTTCAATCCTTATGCGACCGATCTGACGGCGCAGGTCGAGCGCGCGCGCGGCAAGGGGCACGAGGTTCTGCTCGGCCTGCCGATGGAACCGTTCGATTATCCGGCCAGCGATCCGGGGCCCTATACCCTGCTGACCTCGCTGAACGATCAGGAGAATGCGCGCCGGCTGGACTGGGCGCTGGCGCGGGCGCCCGGCTATATCGGCTTCGCCAACCTGATGGGCGGAAAATACACCTCGTCGCCGGATCACATGCGCAGCATCGCGGGCGTGATGAAGGCGCGCGGCCTGATGTTCTTCGATGCGCGCACCGCACCGCGCAGCGTCGCCGCGCGGATCGTGCGCGAGGCGGGCGGCGTCTACGCCTTCTCCAACCGGCAGATCGATGCCCAGCCGACGGCGCAGCTGGTGGATGCCCGGCTGGAGGAACTGGAGCGCATGGCCAAGCTGAACGGCGTCGCGATCGGCACGGCGCTGCCTTATCCCGTAACACTCGACCGGCTGCTTGCCTGGACGGCGGGCCTGGATGCCAAGGGCCTGGCGCTGGCGCCGGTCTCGGCCATCGCCAACCGGCAGACGCCGGAATAAGTTTTCTTCCGGAGAGAGTGACGCATGAGCAATCCGCAAGGCGCGGAGACGCGCCCCTATCGCGACGGCGTCGGGATCGCGCTGCTGAACCGCGACGACCTGGTCTTCGTCGGCCAGCGCATCGACCAGACGGCGGAGGCCTGGCAGATGCCGCAGGGCGGCATCGATCCGGGCGAGGCGCCGCTGCCGGCTGCGCTGCGCGAGATGGAAGAGGAGATCGGCGTGCCCGCCGCGCTTGCCGAGGTGATCGCCGAAAGCCGCGGCTGGCTGACCTATGACCTGCCGCCCGAGCTGCGCGACAAGGTGTGGAAGGGCAGATATCGCGGCCAGCGCCAGAAATGGTATCTGGCGCGCTTCAAGGGCGAAGACAGCGACATCAACATCGCCACCGCGCATCCGGAGTTCAATCGCTGGCGCTGGATTCCGTTCCGCCAGCTCCCCGACATGATCGTGCCGTTCAAGCGGCCGATCTACGAGCAGATCGTTGCCGAATTCGCGGACCGGGTGCGCACGTAGCAGCAGCCGCGCAGTTTGCCTAGAAGATGGCGACCGGCAGGCCGCAGCTCAGGATGATGTCGATCTCGGTTCCGTCGCTCGACAGCGGCAGGATCACGGCCTGGAAACGGTGGCGTCGGCTGTCCAGCATGTAATCGTAGGAGACCATGCGGATGCCGCCCTCGGTGACGACCTTGTTGTACATCGCGATCAGCGAATCGCGGAAACCGGTATTCGGGATTTCATCGAGCCAGTGACCGGTCAGGTCGGTGCCGTGATAGAAGACGAATTCGGTGCCGAACAGGCGATAGCGGAAACGCCGGCCCTCGCTGTTCCGGTCCGACGGCACGACGTCGATCAGCAGGATATTGCCGAGCACCTGTTTGAGTTCGAGCGGATCGATGTCGGAGCGCGAGGGATAGGACCGGCCGGCCCGCTTCTCGTTCCAGTACCGGAGCAATCCCTTCAGCCGCGGATCGAGATCCGATTCCGCGACCGGGCTGTAGCGTCCCAAGGATGACGTCTCCTGCCCCATATCCATAGCCTAAGCCGAACCGGCGCCGGAACAAGCCGGATAATCGCAAGAAATGATCAAGCTCCCCGGCTGGTCACGCCGCCAGGGCGGGTAGGCGCCGGCGGCGCCATTGCAGCAGGCGCCAGATCAGCGCGGCGAACCAGCGGCTGAAGCGGCCCTGCGGATCGAGATCGCAGGCCTTCAGCGCCATGCCCAGGCCGCGCTGGATATGGCCGAAGCGATAGACCCGGCTGGCGCGCCATTCGTAAGCCGCGCTCTGACGCCGGCGGTCGTAGGCGCCCTGGCAGCCATTGCCGCACCAGTAGGCCATGGCGAGCTCGTCATCGCTTGCCTCGTGCATCCGGCCCAGCGCTATCGCGATGCGGCGCAACCGCCCCAGCGGCGCCTGCCGCTGGTAGCGCTGCAGATGGTCGTAAAACAACTTGAAATGACGGAATTCGTCGGCGGCGATCTTGCCGGCCACGATCTTCAGCACCGGTTCGTCGGTGGCGTCGCGAATGGCGGAATAGAAACTCGACGTCCCGCATTCCACCACGCAGCGGGCAACCAGTTCGCCATTGCGGCTGCCGCGCACCGAATCCGTCGCCGCCAGCGGCAGGCGAAAGCCTTCGGTGAAACGGCGCAGCGCCAGCGCCGGGTCGAATGCAGGATCGGCCAGCTGCGCCCAGCGCGCCAGCGCCCGGCCATGCTGTTCTTCCTCTTCGCCCCAGTGGCGGGCGGCGGCGCAGAAGGCCGGATCGTCGGCAAAGACATTGCAGAGATAGGCGACATAGTCGCCCGCGTTATGTTCGACCAGCGCCGCCGCCTTTACGGCACGCAGCAGTTCCGGATCGACCCTGGCGGGGTCGAAGCGGTCCCAGGGAATGTCGTCGAGCGTCCAATGCGCCGTCATGCTGCTTCACTATTTAGCCCATGGCCATCAAATTGCAACTCCACGCCGGGAGTGCTAAGTCGCTGTTCAAGCAATCTTCCTGGGCAATTTCGAGGCGGCCATGCACGACGACGAGACCCTGCTCTACCACAACCCGCGCTGCAGCAAGTCGCGCCAGGCACTGGCGCTGCTGCAGGAACGCGGCATCGAGCCGCGCATCGTCGAGTATCTGAAGACCCCGCCGGATGCCGGCGAACTGAAGCGCCTGCTCAGCCTGCTCAAGCTGAAGCCGCGCGACCTGCTGCGCGCCAAAGAGGCGGCCGAGGCCGGGCTCGATCCGGAGATGGACGATGCCACGCTGATCGATGGCATCGCCGCCCATCCCGCCGCGCTGGAGCGGCCGGTCTTCGTCCATCGCGGCCGCGCCGTGGTCGGGCGTCCGCCGGAGAAGGTGCTGGATCTGCTGTAGCGGTTTCGCCGCCCGCCGGGAGGCGGTAGACTGTCCGCATACAAACGGAACCGCCATCCCCATGACCGACCACGTCGCGGCCGTCAAACCCGGACCCGCCGCCCAGACCATTTCCGCCGCCACGCTGGGCCTGCTTGCCCTGCTGACGCTGTTCTGGGGCATCAACTGGCCGATCATGAAGATCGCGCTGAACGAAATCCCGGTCTTCACCTTCCGCACCATGTGCCTCGGCGGCGGCGCGCTGGGCCTGTTCGCCATCGCCTTCATGAAACGCATGCCGCTCGGCATTCCGCGCGGCTACGGCAACAAGCTGGTCTGGATCAGCCTGTTCAACATCACCGCCTGGAATGTCTTCGTGCTCTACGGCCTGTCCATGCTGCCGGCCGGGCGCACCACCATCCTGGCCTTCACCATGCCGCTCTGGCTGGTGCCGCTCGGCGCGGTTTTCCTGCATGAGCGGCTGACCGGCTGGAAGCTGGCCGGCCTGTGCGTCGGGCTCACCGGCCTGCTGGCGCTGCTCGGCGGCGAGTGGCAGGCCATGGCGGCCGCGCCGCTCGGCGTGCTGCTGGTGCTCGGCGCCGCGATGAGCTGGGCGATTGGCACCCTGATGATCAAGGCCTGGGCGGTGCCGATGAACGCCGTGCCCTTCGTCGGCTGGCAGATGCTGATCGGCGGCCTGCCGATCTTCGTGCTGGCGCCCCTGCTGGAGAGCGACCGCTGGCATCCCTATTCCGCCGGCGCCTGGGCGGCAGCCATCT
Organism: uncultured Rhodospirillaceae bacterium; assembly: GCA_964429465.1. Taxonomy (GTDB): domain Bacteria; phylum Pseudomonadota; class Alphaproteobacteria; order Ferrovibrionales; family Ferrovibrionaceae; genus Ferrovibrio. The sequence goes on along the minus strand of CAYSCA010000075.1, from coordinate 2,023 downwards.
ACAATGCCACGATCTGCTTCGTCTTCTGCTACTGGGCCTGGAACATGCTGGTGCGCATCCTGCCGGCGACCATCAGCGGCCTGTCCACGCTGATGATCCCGGTCGTCGGCGTCTTCTCTTCGATGCTGATGCTGGGCGAGCAGCCGGGCTGGCCCGAATTCGCCGCCCTGGCGCTGGTCAGCACTGCCCTGGGCCTGATCCTCAAGCCGGCACGCGGCTGACGCCGCATATCCCGCCCCCGACCGCCCGCGCGATAACGGGCCGCGCGGCTATTCGGCGGCAACCGCCTCCTGCGCCGGCTCGACCCGCGCGGCGCAGAACTTGAATTCCGGAATCTTGCCGAAGGGATCGAGCTGCGGATTGGTCAGCAGGTTGGCCGCCGCCTCGAAGAAGGCGAAGGGGATGAAGACCATGCCCTCGGCGACGTCGCGGTCGATGCGGGCCTTGAGCTGGATCGCGCCGCGCCGGGTGGAGACGCGGATCTGCTGGCCGGCGGTGACGCCGAGGCGGCGCGCGTCGCGCGGATGCAGCTGCGCGGTAGCCTCCGGCTCCAGCGCATCCAGCTGGCTGGCGCGGCGTGTCATCGCGCCGGTATGCCAATGCTCCAGCAGGCGGCCGGTGGACAGCACCATCGGATATTCGTCGTCGGGCAGCTCGGCCGGCGGCGTCACCTTGGTCGGCACGATCTTCGCCCGCCCGGTCGGGGTGGGGAATCCGTCGCCGAAGATGATCTCGTTGCCACCCGGATAGGTGACGGCATTCTCGTTCTCCAGCCGCGGCCAGGTGATGCCGGCCAGCGACGGCATGACGCTCGCCATCTCGGCATAGACCTCGCTGGGATGCTTGTAATCCCATTTCAGGCCGACGCGCTGCGCGATTTCCTGCACCAGCTCCCAGTCCTGGCGCGCCTGGCCCGGCGGCTTCAGCGCCGCGCGGCCGATCTGCACGCGCCGGTCGGTATTGGTGAAAGTGCCATCCTTCTCGGCGAAGGCCGAGGCCGGCAGAATCACATCGGCATGGAAGGCCGTCTCGGTCAGGAAGATATCCTGCACCACCAGATGTTCGAGCCGGGCCAGCGCCTCGCGCGCATGGGCCGCGTCAGGATCGGACATCGCCGGATTCTCGCCCATGATATACATGGCGCGGATCTCGTCGTTCAGGACCGCATGCATGATCTCGACCACGGTCAGCCCGCGCTTGGGCGCGATCGTGGCGCTGACCGCGCCCGGTCCCCAGACCGCCTCGAAGGCGGCGCGCCGGGCGGCATTCTCGACCGACTGGTAATCGGGCAGCACCATCGGAATCAGCCCGGCATCGGAGGCGCCCTGGACGTTGTTCTGCCCGCGCAGGGGATGCAGCCCGGCGCCCGGGCGGCCGAGCTGGCCGGTGACCAGCCCCAGCGCCAGCAGGCAGCGCGCATTGTCGGTGCCATGCACATGCTGCGACACGCCCATGCCCCAGAAGATGATCGAGGCTTTTGCGGTGGCATACATGCGCGCCACCTTGCGCAGCACGTCGGCCTCGATGCCGCAGAGCGGCGCCATGGCTTCCGGCGTCGCCTCCTGCACGGCCTGCTCCAGATCGGGGAAACCGTCGACGAAGCGCTGGATATACGCCGGGTTGGTCAGCTCTTCCGTGATGATCACGTTGAGCATGGCATTCAGCATCGCCACGTCGGCGCCCGGCTTGAAGCGCAGGTGATGGGTGGCGAATTTGGTCAGCGCCTGGCCGCGCGGATCCATCACGATCAGCTTGGCGCCGTTCTGCCGCACGGCATTCTTGATGAAGGTCGCCGCCACCGGATGATTCACCGCCGGATTGGCGCCGATCACGATGATCACCTCGGCATCCATGGCGGCGGCAAACGGCGCGGTCACCGCGGCCGATCCCATGCCCTCCATCAACGCCGCCACCGAGGAGGCATGGCAGAGCCGGGTACAATGATCCACATTGTTGGTGCCAAAGCCCATGCGCACCAGCTTCTGGAACAGATAGGCTTCCTCATTCGAGCATTTGGCCGAGC
>CAYSCA010000074.1:0-14625 GCA_964429465.1 uncultured Rhodospirillaceae bacterium | reverse complement strand
GCATTGGTGTAGATGTATTCGGCGATCGCCGTCGAGCCGACAAAGCTGACGGCGTCGACCTCCGGGTGGCGCAGGATCGCGTCGACCGCCTCCTTGTCGCCGTTGACGACGTTGAACACGCCGGGCGGCAGGCCGGCTTCAAGCAGGAGTTCGGCGATGCGGAACCCGGCCGACGGGTCGCGCTCCGACGGCTTCAGCACAAAGGTGTTGCCGCAGGCGAGCGCCATCGGGAACATCCACATCGGCACCATGGCCGGGAAGTTGAACGGCGTGATGCCGGCGACCACGCCGAGCGGCTGGCGCATCGAGTAGACATCGATGCCGCGCGAAACGCTGTCGGAATACTCGCCCTTGAGCAGATGCGGAATGCCGCAGGCGAATTCCACCACTTCCAGGCCGCGCTGCAGCGAGCCCTTCGCATCGGAGAATACCTTGCCGTGCTCGTTGGCGATCAGCGTGGCGATCTCGTCGGCATTCTTCTCGCAGAGTTCCTTGAACTTGAACATCACGCGGGCGCGGGCCATCGGCGACATCGCCCCCCATTCGGCAAAGGCGCGCTGGGAATCGGCGATGGCAGCTTCGACTTCCGCCCGGCTGGCGAGCGGCGCCCGCGAACCGATTTCGCCGGTCGACGGGTTGTAGACGTCGAGGAAGCGGCCGGACTTGCCTGCCACCTTCTTGCCGCCAATGAAATGCTGAAGCTCTTTTGCCATGTTTCACTCCCCAAAACGGGCGATTGCCCGGCCAGTATGATGCTGAAGCAGCGACTCTAAAGACCCACCGGGCGATGACAAGGGCCGGAGGCGGCCCTCAGAGCGTCACCATCAGGGCCTGGCGGGTTTCAGCGACGATACGCCGCAGGATGGCCGCGGCCGGTTCGGGGCGGGCCAGCGACGCCGCCTGTCCCGCCCAGAGCGAGAGATATTCCGGCCGCCCCGCCTTCGCAGCCGCGGCACGCATGCTGCGGCTCATCGCATTGGCAACGGGGTAATCCGGTATCGCTGCCTCCGCGCCGGCGAGCTGGTCGAGAAAGCGGTTGCGGATGCCGCGGGCATGGCGGCCGGAAAAGGCCCGCGTCAGCGCGGTATCGTGCACCGCGTCGCTCTGCAGGGCGGCCCGCCAGGCCGGATTGAGCGCGGTCTCCTCGGCCAGCAGGAAAGCGGTGCCCAAAGCCACCGCCTGCGCACCGAGGCAGAGCGCGGCGGCCACCCCGCGGCCATCGCCGATGCCGCCGGCGGCGATCACCGGCAGTTTCACCGTGGAAACGATCTGCGGCACCAGCGCCATGGTGCCGATCAGCGACTGCTCGGTCGGCGCGAGGAAGCTGCCGCGATGGCCGCCGGCCTCGGCGCCCTGCGCGATGATGGCATCGACACCCAGGTCTTCGAGGGCTTTTGCCTCGGCCACCGTGGTCGCCGTGCCGACGATCAGGATTTCACGCTGGCGCAATGCCGCGATCTGCTCCGGGCTCGGCATGCCGAAGGTGAAACTGAAGACCGGCGGCGCTTCCTCCAGAATTGCGGCGAACTGCTCGTCGAAGGATTCCTCGTAGCGGTTCGGCAGGTCGGGCGGGGCGATGCCGAGATCGGCATGGGCGGCGGCCAGGGCATCGCGATAGGCGGCGATCTTCTCCGGCGCCGCGTCCCACCGGGTCGGCGTGAACAGGTTGATGTTGAACGGCCGGTCGGTGCCGCTGCGGATGGCGCGGATGGCGTCGCGGATTGCGGCGGGCGTCATGTAGCTGACACCCAGCGAGCCCAGGCCGCCGGCGGCGGAGACGGCAATGCCGAGCGCTGGCTTCGCGGTTTCGCCGGCCATCGGCGCGAGCAGGATCGGATAGTCGATGCCGAGGCGGCGGCAGAAGTCGTTGGACATGGATCTCTCCCCGGAATGGGTCTGGCCGAAGTCTGCCGCGCCCGGCGGCGTCTGCCAACAGCGCCGGGAGGAATTCCGGTGGCTGGAATATTATTCTAGAATTTTATTCCAACTGGGCTATAAAGCCGGGATGGCCAAGGCAATCCAGCGCAACACCGATGCCGCAGGCTCCGGTTCCGACCGCGGCAGCCGCGCACGGGCGCTGGCGGCGGCGCTTGCGCTGTTCGAGGCGCAGGGCGTGGCAGCGACGACGGTCGAGCAGGTGCGCGACCGCGCCGGCGTGTCGATCGGCAGCCTGTATCACCATTTCGGCAGCCGCGACGGCCTGGTCGCGGCGCTGTATGACGACCTGCTGGGCCGCTATCGTGCCGCCATCGCGACAGAGCTCGGCAGCCGCGACGGGGCGCGCGCCCTGCTCGCGGGCTTCGTGCAGGCGCATATCGGCTGGGCGGTGGCCAATCCGGCCGCGGCGCGCTTCCTGGCCGAGTATCGCCGCGATCCGGCAGTGGCGCGCGGCGACGTCCGGCTGCAGCAGGGGACCGCCGATTTCCTGCGGCCGTTGCTGAACCGGCTGAAACCGGCGGTCGCGGCCGGCAGCATCCGCAGCCTGCCGCCGGAACTGCTGCTCAGCCTGGTTATCGGCCCAGTGCAGACCTGGCTGCGGCTCTGGCTGGACAGCCAGACCAGCCTGAAGCCCGAGACGGCGGCGCGGCGGATCGCCGATCTGGTCTGGGCCAGCCTGGCGATTCCCTCGACCTATCCCCGGAGACCGAAATGACGCCCCAGCCGCAGCATGACGGCTACAACCCCACCCTGCGCCAGTGGCGCCGCATCACCGCCCTGCCGCTGGGCCGGCGCCTGTTCAATCGCCTGGTCGGTTTCACCGTGCCCTATGCCGCCACCGTGCGCCCCAATGTGCTGGCGCTCGAACCCGGCCTGGCCCGCGTGCGCATGTTCGACCGGCGCCGGGTGCGCAACCATCTGCGCTCGATCCATGCCGTCGCGCTGATCAATCTTGCCGAGATGACCGCCAATCTTGCGATGATGAGCCTGCAGCCGCGCCAGGGGCGCTGGATCGTCACCGGACTGGATACCGAATTCGTCCGGAAGGCGCGTGGCGCGATCACCGCCGAGTGCCGCGTCGCGGCGCTGGACTGGTCGGCGCCGCAGGATGTGCAGGGCTATGTCGAGCTGCGCGACCAGGCTGGCGATCTGGTGATGACCGCCCGGCCGCGCTGGAAAACCGGTCCGGCCCGGCCACAATCAAAAGAGGCGCCGCAGTGAAAAGAGGCGGCGCAGTGAAAAGAGGCGGCGCAAGCTGATGCGCCGCCTCGTTCCGCGCCGGGCGGAAGCCTGATCTACTGCGTCGTGCCGCCCGGCGGGCGGGGATTGTCCGGCGTACCGCCGCCTGGGGTCATGGACGGATTGTTCGGACCGCCTGGATTTCCGGTGCCGGTGGCATCGCCGGTGCCGGCTGCACCCGCGCCGCCGACACCCGGGCCGGCGCCGGTTCCCGCGCCCGCTCCTGTCGCGCCGGCTCCGGTCCCGGCCCCTGTCGTTCCGCTGCCTGTTGCGCCGGCGCCGGTGCCGCTTCCGGTCGTTGTGCCGGCCGCACCGCTGCCGGTTGCGCCCGTCGTCCCGGCGGGGCCGGCGCCCGTGCCGGCCGAGCCGCCCGTCGTGCCGCTGGTTCCGCCGGCACCGCCGCCGGAGCCGCCGCCCGCCTGGGCAAGCTGATATTCGCTGCCCCTGGAGGCGCTGGCAGAGTAATCGCAGGCCGCCTGGGCGAAAGGCGCAGCAACCAGCAGGCCGCCAAAGGCCAGCAGGCCGGTCGTCATCTTGGTCATCTGCATCATGCTGTCTGTCTCCTGACCTGGCAGTGCAGCGCACTGCGTTGAAACACCGTTTGCGAGACGGGGTCGTTGAACCTGCGGGGCCGGATTCGGTTCCCTGCCGGGCTGCCGAATGTCGCGAAAAGGAAACGGCGCGATCGATCGCGCCGTCCCGTCACTGCTGCTGCATGCCGCTGCGTGCGCCGCCCTGCGCCGGGCTGCCGCCGCTGGCATTCGCGCCGCTGAAGACTTTGCCGCGCTGCGAGGAATCGCTGTACTGGTATTCCGGCAGGGCCTTGAGTTCTTCCTTCGTCATCGTCGTGGTGACGCTCTGCCCGCCATCCGCAACCTGAAGGTCGTTCCAGGACAGCGCCACGTCGCGCGAGCCCAGGCCGAGGAAGCCGCCGATACTGACGATGACATTGCTGACCATGCCGCTTTGATCGAGATGCACGGACTCGATCTCGCCGATGGTTTCATTCTCCGCATTCTTGACGTCGGCGCCGATCAGCTCCTGCGCCTGGGCCTGGCCCATACGGGTGCTGCCGCCCATCGTCGCGCTGCCAGAACCCGGCATCCCTGCGGTATTGCTGCCCGGAACCGTGCCGCTGGCGCCGGTCTGCCCCGCGCCGCCCATGCTGCCCTGCCCGGAGCCCGAACCGGTCTGGGCCAGCGCCGCCGCCGGGATCGCCAGCATCAGCGCACCGAAGGTGAATAGGCTGGACGTCTTCATCATGATACGCCTCCTGATCTGCGAAAATCCTGCCTGCAGGCCTCGGTCCTGACGACATTGCGCGGCATCTGGCGCCTGCCTGTGATCCGGCGAGACATTGCCAACCACGCCGCCGCGGCGATGTTCCGCCAAGCGCCGAAAAACCTTGCGCGGGCGGATGGATGCCGGCGCCGCAGATGGCAGTAAGCGTGGGGTATTTGACATTCCTGCCATCGCGCTTTCATGCCATGATCCGGTCATGGCCCGCGCCAAAGCCCGTCACATCGTCATCCTGACCTTTCCCGATGGCCTGCTGCTCGATGCGGCCGGACCGCTGGAGGCATTTCACACCGCCGATCTGCTCAGCGCCGCGCCGTCGGACGATTCACCCGGCGATCTGTATCGCGTGCATCTGACCAGCCTGACGGGCGGGCCGATCCGCATGTCGAACGGCATTGCCGTGACGACGGAGAAACTGGATGCCGGCCTGATCGCGCGCGCCGATACCCTGCTGGTTGCCGGCGGGCCCGGCGCCCGCGCCGCCATCAACGATGCGCGGCTGCACAGCCTGCTGCGCCGCGCCGCCGCCAGGCTGCGCCGGATCGGCTCGGTCTGCTCGGGCAATTTCCCGCTGGCCGGCGCCGGCCTGCTGGATGGCCGGCGCGCTACCGGCCACTGGCGCAGCTGCGCCTGGCTGGCGGAGCGGTTTCCGAATGTGCGGTTCACGCCGGATGCGATCTATATCCGCGACGGCAATCTGTGGACCTCGGCCGGCGTCACCGCGGGAATCGATCTCAGCCTGGCGCTGATCGAGGCCGATCACGGCAGCGCGCTGGCGCTGGATGTCGCCAAGTCGCTGGTGGTCTATGCGCGGCGCGCCGGCGGGCAGTCGCAATTCTCCACCCTGCTCTCGGCCCAGGGCGTCGCCGACGGGAAGCTGTCCGAGCTCGGCAGCCTGATCCGCCAGCGGCTGAAGCAGGACTGGACGGTCGAGCGGCTGGCCGATGCCGTGGGTATGAGTCCGCGCACCTTCGCCCGCCGCTTTGCCGAAGCCTATGGCACGACGCCGGCGCAGTATGTCGCCCGCATCCGCCTGGAGGCGGCGCGTGCCGCGCTCGAGCAGACGCGCCAGCCGCTGTCGCAGATCGCGCGGCAATGCGGGCTGGGCTCGGCCGAGACCCTGCGCCGCCGCTTCCATCAATCCTTCCGCGTCGCGCCGGCCGATTATCGCCGCCGCTTCGGCACCCGCAAATCCGCCTGAGGAGAATGACCATGACGCAGATCGGCCTGCTGCTTTTCCCCAACCTGACCCAGCTCGACCTCACCGGGCCTTACGAGGTCTTCGCCCGCATGCCCGGGGCGAAGGTGCATCTGGTGTGGAAGACGCGCGAGCCGGTGACCTGCGATCGCGGGCTGACCATGCTGCCGACCATGAGCTTCGCCGATTGCCCGCAGCTCGACGTGATCTGCGTGCCCGGCGGACCGGGCCAGATCGACCTCATGGACGATGGCGAGACGCTGGATTTCCTGCGCCGCCAGGCCGCGCAGGCGAAATGGGTCACCTCGGTCTGCACCGGCGCGCTGGTGCTGGGCGCGGCGGGCCTGTTGCAAGGCTATCGCGCCACCACGCACTGGGCCTCGCATGAGCAGCTTGCCCTGCTGGGCGCCATTCCGGTGAAGGAGCGCTGGGCGATCGACCGCAACCGCGTCACCGGCGGCGGCGTCACTGCGGGCATCGATTTCGCGCTGAAGCTGGTCGCCGAGATCAGCGGTGAGGCGGTGGCGAAGGCGGTCCAGCTCGGCATCGAGTATGACCCCGCGCCGCCTTTCAATGCCGGCTCGCCCGCAGGCGCGGGTGCCGAGGTGCTGGAACGGCTGCGCCCGGCCATGGCACCGATGCTGGAGCGGCGCCTTGCCGCCACGCGCGAAGCGGCGGCAAGGCTCGGCTGATCACTCGGCCGCGCGCGCCTCCGCGCCGGCGAAGACGCGCTCCATCTCGCGGCGGAAGCGGACGGCGCCGTCATTGGCGTCGTAGGCGACATCGTCCCAGCGCAGCGGCTGGCCGGCCAGCACCGGACGCTTCAGCGTGACGTTATGCGCCAGCCCGATCGGCAGGCCGCCGACCCGCAGCGATTCGGCCGCCGGCATCAGCTTGCCCCAGACGGTGTAGCCGCCCTCGCCGTCCAGCCGCTCGCCGGCGGCGAGATTGCGCTTCGCCGTTGCCACCACGTCGCCGCGGAAGCCGTCCGCACAGCCGGTCGGCTCCTGCCGCAGCGCCGCCGACAGCACCGAGATCGAAAGCTCCAGGCCGATCAGGTGATAGGGCTTGTACATCGCGCTGTAGCGGCCGCTGTCGTCGGTCTTCAGGCCGTATTCGGCGAAGCAGCGTTTCACGTAATCGTTCGGCGCCGCGAAGGCGACATAGACGCCCCAGCGCAGGTCGCGGAAGACCGGCCGGCCATCGCGTTCCAGCGACGAGATCACCTCGACCTGGCCCTTGTGGTTGAGCTGCCCGCCATCGCCGTAGGGCCGCATCACCATCGGCAGGTCGTCGACGCCGCAGGGCGGAAAGGCGAGTCCGTCGGGCGCCGGGCTGAGGCCGCAGGCATTGGCGACCGCCGCCATCTCGATGCCCGACTTGGTGCCGTCGAGGAAAGAGTTGAACATCTGCGCATTGAAGTCGCCGTTGGCCACCTGCTCGTCGGTGAAGCCGTAATATTTCCACACCGTCTGCGGCGTGGCGGCATGATAGACCGGCAGGTATTTGGTGCCCTTGCCGGCGGCGATGACGTCGAAGCCGGCCGCCCGCGCCCAGTCCACCATCTCGGCGATCAGCGCCGGCTGGTCGCCATAGGCGAGCGAATAGACGATGCCGGCTTCCGCCGCCTTCCTCGCCAGCAAAGGCCCGGCCAGAGCATCGGCCTCCACATTCACCATCACGATATGCCGGCGATGCTCGCAGGCGAGCAGGGCATGCCGGATGCCGGCCGAGGGCGAACCGGTGGCATCGATCACCACCTCCAGCCCGTCCGCCCGGATCAGCGCGGTGGCGTCATCGGTGACATGCGTCGTGCCGGCTTTCAGGGCTGCGCCGAAATCCGACGCGCCGATCTGCTCGGGAGTCCAGCCGGCACGGCCGAGCGAGGCTTTGGCGCGCGCCGGCGACAGATCCGCGACGCCGAGCAGGTGCAGGCCGTTCAGGCGCCGCGCCTGGGCGAGGAACATGGTGCCGAACTTGCCGGCGCCGATCAGCCCGACGCGGACGGGCTTGCCGGCGGCGGCGCGTTTCTGCAGCAGTGCGAAGAGGTTCATTGCGCCGCCTCGCGGCTGGTCCGCGCCAGCTCGAGCAGGCAGTCGTCGGACAGCGCCTCGATCGGGGTGAAATCCTGATGCGCGATCCATTCCGGCCGGGTCGGCTTGCGGATGTGGTTGGAGACGGCGCAGAGCGTCAGGTAGACGATCTTGCGCGGATAGGGCGTGATGTTGCCGGCCGAGCCATGCACGAGGTTGCCGTGGAACATCAGCACCGTGCCCGGCTTGCCGGTCGGCGCGACGATGCCGCCCTGCTCGACCAGCTTCGAAACCGTCGCCTTGTCGAGCGTCCAGAGCGGATAGGAGGTGGTCTCGAGATCGTGGCCCGCCTCCAGCACGCCATGGCGATGACTTTTCGGGATGAACATCAAGGGGCCGTTGATCGGCATCACCTCATCGAGGAAGACCGAGATGTTCATCGCGCGCGGCTCGGGCATGCCGTCGTCGCGCGCCCAGGTGCCGTAATCCTGGTGCCATTGCCAGACTTCGCCCTCGAAGGCGGCCTTGGCGTTCACCTTGTACTGATGCATGTAGAGCTTTTCGCCGAAGACCTGCTCGACCGGCTCGATCAGGCGCGGATGCCGGCCGAGGCGGCGGAAGGCCTCGTTATAGGTATGGGCGGCGAAGGCGGTGCGCGGGGCGCCGGATTTCTCGCGCCAGATTTCCTGACGCTGGAGCTGGTAGACGGCTTCGCCCTCGCGGCGGAGCAGCTCGACCTCCTCGGCGGAAAAACAATCCGGGATGATCAGATAGCCCCGGTCATGAAACTCGTCGATCTGCTGCTGGCTCAGTTTCATTGCGGTTTCCTCCGTTCATATCCTTGTCGTTCCGGATCGCCTCGAGCTGAAGGCTCAGCTCGGCGGCGGCCTGCTCGGCATGGGCGCGCGACAGCGCCTCGGCCCGCGCGCCATCGCCGGCGGCGACGGCGGCGAGGATCGCGGCATGCTCGTCCCAGACCCGCGCCGGGCGATCGCCGCGGCCGAGCACGCCGCCCATGGCGCGGCGGATATGCTGCCAGTGCAGGCCGGCGGATTCCTCGATCAGCGGATTGCCGGAGAGGTCGTAGAGGAAGCGGTGGAAGGCCATATCGGCGGCGATCATCGCCGTCATGTCGTGACCGGAAGCGGCGTGGCGGCCGGCTTCGATCAGCGCCGGGCCCTCGGCGGCGGCGCGCGCCGCGTTGCTTTCGGCGGCACAGCGCGCGGCCAGCCCGTCGAGCACGCCGCGCACGGCATAGACGCGCCGCACCTCGGCCGGATCGAGCGGCGCGACGACCAGGCCGCGGCGGCCGGCTTCGCGCAGGAAGCCCTGCTTGCGCAGCAGCAGCAGGGCCTGGATCACCGGCTGGCGCGAGACGGAGAGCCGGGCGGCGAGGTCTTCCTGGATGATGCGGCTGCCGGGCGCGAGCTGGCCGCCGCAGATCGCATCGAGGATCGCGTCATAGGCCTGCTGCGCCAGATCGGGATGGAAAGCCAGACGTTGCATGTGACTGCTCCGCTGTTTGTATACAGAATACAGCAGCGCGGCCGGCGGTCAAATTCTTCCACTGCAATCAGTGCGGGACCGATCCTGTCCGTTTCGACCCCCAATCCCCCCCATTTGGCACCGTTCTGTCCCGTTTCGCACCGTTTTGGCTTAACAGCGCTAGCGGCGGCTAACGTCGGCCAACGGAATAGGAACATAAAGGGAACTTATGCTGACGTCAAGCGGCCGACCAGCCAGGCCGCGCATCCGGTCACCGCGAGGTCCCGCCATCTCGCCCACCGACCCAGCAGCCGGTCTCATTTGCGAGGGCCGACGAAGATGAACTCGTCCGGCTTCGCCTGGTCTGCCGGCATGGCCGAGAGTTCCGCTGGCTTCTTCTCCACGACCTGCAACACCGCATTGGCGATGTCGTGAACGAAGCCGTCGAAGCGTGATGCGCAGTTGCCGCACATTTTCACCCGTGGCTCCTGAAGCCGGCTTTCCCAGACGCTGACCGATGCGCCAGGCGGGACGATGCGCGCGGAGACAGTCAGGCTGGTGAGACAGTCATATCTGACGTTATCAAACCTTTGGACCTTACAGGATTCGCTTGCCGCCACCGGCGTAAGAATCAACAGATGATTGGTAGCTGATGTTAACGGGAAGTATTCCGTTATCTTGATCGGAGCGCCGCCCCCAAAGGTCTGATGGGTGGCGATGGAACTGGGAATACCTTTTTCCGTAAGTTTGGGCGGCAGCTCTCTTGTAACGGCGCCTTCTAGCTGATTCACATCGGCTGTGACGGTCGGTCTGGTCGATCCCTTGTTGTCGCCCTGACTCACAGTGAGTGCGGCATTCACGTAGAGGACGTTGAGTCCCACTACCTCTAAAGGCCGGTCCACCGATTTAGTGACGGTTGTTGTGGTGGTCACACAGCCACTGACCAGAACAGCGAGCAGTGCTGCGGCTATCGCTTGAGCGCGGCGCATGATTCCCCCCGAGGCAAGTCGCCTCAGGATAGCTGATTTTGTACCACCAGCCAGTCCGGCCTGCGGGTCCGGAGCAGATCCGGACGGCATTCTTACCCGGCCAGATCGCGCAGCAACCGCTCGGTCGCCGCATCGGCGGGCAGGAAGCTTTCGATCCGCAGGTCCTGCAGGGTGACATCCTGCGGCGTGCCGAAGGTGGCGATCATGGTGACGAGGTTCAGCGTCAGTCCGTCCTTCGCCATGGTGAAGGTGATCAGCGGCTCCGGCTCGCTGTCCCAGTCGACCTTGCGCCAGAGCTCATCGACATCGGGATAGCGCCGCACCTCGGCCAGCACCGAGGCCGCGGCGGCGGAATCCATTGCCTCGCGCTGCAGCCGGTGCAACAGCGCGGATGCCACCGCGGCCCAGTTGACGATAAAGGGCCGCGCGCCTTCCGGATGCAGCGGCAGCTTCATGAAATTCGCCGGCCTGGCCGGATCGAAGCGCGGGCCGAGCAGGAAGCCGAGCATGCGCATGGTCGCCTGGTTGGCGAGCTGCAGCGTCCAGCCGGCATCGACCACGACGGCGGGAAACGGCTCCTGCTGCTTCAGCAGCAGATCGAGCGCGTGCCTTGCCGCTTTCAGCCGCGGCTCGTCCAGCCGACTTTCGCGATAGGCGCCGGCGTAGCCGGCCGCATGCAGCAGGCGGTTGCGTTCGCGCAGAGGCATGTCGAGCAGTTCCCCCAGATGCAGCGCCATCTGCCGGCTGGGCCGGGCGCGTCCGGATTCGAGGAAGCTGACATGGCGCTGCGAGACGCCGCCGGTCTCCGCCAGTTCGAGCTGACTCAAGCCCCGGCGGCGGCGCCATTGCCGCATCAGGGTGCCGAAACTTTCGCGCGCCGCGGCGGATGGCGCGCCGGCAGGCGGAACGGCGATGCTGGTCATGGCGGACCTCCCCATAGCGTCATCGTTGCCGAGCGGGCGGCGCGAATCCAGCATCGCCGCGATCCTCTCAGGCGACGCCGTCCGTCGCGAGTGCCGGCCGCGCGCCGCGCAGCGCCCGCGCCTTGCAGATGCCGAGCAGCCCGGTATCGGTGGCGACGATGAGCAGGGCAATGCTGCCCGCGACACTGAAAGCCGGCCCGAAGGCCAGCAGCAGCGCCAGCGTGCCCAATACCCAGGCGCCATCGCCGATGGCGGTGAGCGCGACGAAGCCGCGCGGCACCGCGGCGCGGAAGGACAAAAGGCCGAGCAGGATGGCATAGGCGGTCAAGGCGATCCCGAGTTCCAGCATCACCGTCGGCATCGCGATGCCGAAGATGCCGCCCTGCCCTGGCAGCAGGAAACCGGCCAGCCAGCCCGAGGCCGCCAGGCCGGGCAGGCCGCAGGCAAGGCAGAGAGCTGCATCGAAGCGCAGCAGGCGGCGGAGAGATTGGTCGCTGGTCATGGGAACCTCCATTGCTTGTCCCGGAGGCAATCTTCGTAAGAATCAGGGGCTTAACAATTACCCTGGAGGTAATAGCCGGACTTTCCCTTGCGCGTGAGGCCCGCCCGATTACGCCGGAGCCGCTACGCCGGAGCCGCCTATTACACATATATTTCGTGTTTATAATTTAATTATTACTCATTTTTTGTGTTTACTTGTTGACTCTCATTTTTCTCCGTTAAATAGTTCGTACCACACAACGGGTGCGGAGCGCGGCCATGCAGAGTTTCCCGACTTTCCTGATGCTGCGGAACCGGCCGGTGCTGGTGGTCGGCGGCGGGGAAAACGCCGCGCGCAAGATCCGGCTGCTGCTGAAGGCGGATGCCGCCGTCACGGTGCTCGCCGTCGAACTCAATTCCGAAATCGCCGGCCTCGTCGAGCAGGGCCGCATCGCGCATCGGGCTGGCCCCTTCTCCCCCGCCTCGCTCGACGGGATGCGCCTGGTGATCGGCGCGGCCGGCGGTACCCTGGATCAAGCGGTCGCCGCGGCAGCCCAGGCGCGCGGCGTGCCGGTGAATATCGTCGACCGCGCCGATCTCTCCGATTTCCTGGTGCCGGCCATCGTCGAGCGCGGCGACATCACCATCGGCATCGCCTCCAACGGCACGGCGCCGCTGCTGCTGGGCCGCATCCGGGCGCAGATCGAAGCCCTGCTGCCGGCGCGGCTGGGCGATCTCGCGGCGCTGGCCGGCGAGTTCCGCGCCAGCGTCGCGCGCATCATCACCGACAGCCAGGCGCGCCGGCATTTCTGGCAGCGCGTGTTCGACGGCGCGGTGGCGGCGAAGGCGCTGGCCGGCGACCGCGCCGGCGCGCGCAGCGCGCTGCTGGCCGAACTGAACGGCGCGCAGGCAGTAGCCGAGGGCATCGTGCAGATCGTCGGCGCCGGACCGGGCGATCCCGGGCTGCTCACCCTGGCCGCCCTGCAGGCGCTGCGCGATGCCGACATGATCCTCCATGACGCGCAGATCGCGCCGGAGATCCTCGACCATGCACGGCGCGATGCCGGGCGGATTCCGGTCGGCGGGGGCCAGGATCGCCACGCTGTCAGCGAGGCCGAGGCCAATGCGCTGATGGCGGCGCATGCCGCGCTGGGCCGCCGCGTCGTGCGCCTGAAAGCCGGCAATCCCGATCATGATCATGACGCCGCCTATTTCGCGGCGCGCGGCATCGCCGTGCTGCGCGTGCCGGGCCTGCCGGCGGCACCGCCGGGACCGGCCGCGGCCGCGCCGCAGCGCCGGCGCGCCTGAGGAGGACGGCATGGCCAAGGCCCCGAAGCTCGCCAACCAGCCGCAGGTCGTCACCGCCAATCACCTGGCCAGCGGCGACGTCGTCTATCTCACCCGGGTGGCGGGCTGGAGCCGCGAGATCGGCGAGGCTTCCGTCGCGCCCAATGCCGAGGCCGGCGCCGCCCTGCTGGCCGTCGCCCAGGCCCAGGCGAAGATGAATATCGTGGTCGCGCCGTATCTGATCCCGGTCGACATCACCGTCACGCCGCCCCGGCCCATCCAGTTCCGCGAGCGCATCCGCGCGCGCGGCCCCACGACCGCAGCCGCCTGAGCAGGAGAGGCCGCCATGTACCATTATGACGAACTGGACCAGCGCATCGTGGAAGAGCGCGTCGCGCAGTTCCGCGACCAGGTGGCGCGCCGCCTCTCGGGCGAGCTGGGCGAGGACGAGTTCAAGCCGCTGCGCCTGCAGAACGGCCTGTATCTGCAGCTGCACGCCTATATGCTGCGCATCGCCATCCCCTACGGCACGCTGTCGTCGCGGCAGCTGCGCGGCCTGGCGCAGGTCGCCTGCAAATACGACCGCGGCCTGGGCCATTTCACCACCCGGCAGAACCTGCAGCTCAACTGGATCAGGCTGGAGCAGGCGCCGGACGCGCTGGCCGACCTGGCCCGCGTCCAGATGCATTCCATCCAGACCAGCGGCAACTGCATCCGCAACACCACCACCGACCAGTTCGCCGGCGCCGCCCATGACGAGATCGAGGATCCGCGGGTGTGGTGCGAGATCATCCGGCAATGGTCGACCTTCCATCCGGAATTCAGCTTCCTGCCGCGCAAGTTCAAGATCGCGGTGACCGGCTCGCCGAACGACCGCGCGGCGGTGCGCGTGCACGATATCGGCCTGCGCATGCACAAAAACGATGCCGGCGAGACCGGCTTCGAGGTGATCGTCGGCGGCGGGCTGGGCCGCACGCCCTTCATCGGCAAGACGATCCGCGACTTCCTGCCCAAGCGGCACCTGCTGAGCTACCTGGAAGCGATCCTGCGCGTCTACAACCAGTTCGGCCGGCGCGACAACATGTTCAAGGCGCGCATCAAGATCCTGGTCCACGAGATCGGCATCGCGACGATGCGCGAGAAGGTCGAGGCCGAGTTCGCCGCGATCAGGGACGGCGCGCTGGAGCTGCCCGAGGAAACCGTCGCGCAGATCGCCGCCCATTTCGCGCCGCCGCCCTTCGAGACGCTGCCGGCCGGCACCGCGCCGGAATATGCCCAGGCCTTCCGCACCGATTTCGATTTCGGCCTCTGGGCGCGGCGCAACACGGCGAAGCACAAACAGCCGGGCTATGCCATCGTCACCCTCTCGCTGAAGAAGGAAGGCGAGCCGCCGGGCGATGCCTCGGCCGAGCAGATGCAGGCCGTCGCCGATATCGCCGACCGCTATTCCTTCGGCGAAATCCGCGTCACGCATGAGCAGAATCTCGTCCTGCCGCATGTTCGCCAAGCCGACCTGCCGGCGGTGTGGCGCGCGCTGAAGGCCTATGAGCTGGCGACGCCGAATGTCGGCCTGGCCTCGGACATCATTGCCTGCCCGGGCCTGGATTACTGCGCGCTGGCCAATGCGCGCTCGATCCCGCTGGCACAGCAGATCGCGCTGCGCTTCCGCAACTGGGAGCGCGCGCAGGATATCGGCGAACTGAAGATCAAGATCTCCGGCTGCATCAATGCCTGCGGCCATCACCATGTCGGCC
>CAYSCA010000073.1:0-14639 GCA_964429465.1 uncultured Rhodospirillaceae bacterium | reverse complement strand
GCATGCCTTCGCCACCGACCCGACCCGCGGCGTGTTCATTCTCGGCTTCCTGGGTCTGACGGTCGGCGGCAGCCTGACGCTCTATGCCCTGCGCGCTCCGGCCCTGCAGGGCGTCGGCGTGTTCGCGCCGCTCAGCCGCGAGGGCGCGCTGGTGCTGAACAATCTGCTGCTGGCAGTGGCTGCCGCGGCGGTGCTGCTCGGCACGCTCTATCCGCTGGCGCTGGATGCGCTGACCGGCGAGAAGGTGTCGGTCGGGCCGCAATATTTCAACACCGTGTTCATTCCGCTGATGACCCCGCTGCTCGCGGCACTCGCCATCGGCCCGCTGCTGTCATGGAAGCGCGGCGATCTCGGGGCGGCTGTCCGTCACCTGCTGCCGGCCATCGTCGCCGTTCTCGTCGCGCTTGCCATCGGGCTCTGGCTGCTGAACGGGCGCAGCCTGCTCGCCCTGCTCGGCGTTGCGCTGGCGGCGTGGCTCGGCATTGGCGCGCTCTGCGAATGGAGCCTGCGCATCAAGCTGTTCGCGGCGCCTGCGGCGGAAAGCCTGCGCCGCGCCCGCGGCCTGCCGCGCGCCGCCTGGGGCATGACCGTGGCGCATCTCGGCGTCGCCATGCTGGTGCTCGGCATCACGGTGTCGAGCACCTGGCAGGTGGAAGTGCAGCAGGTGATGCAGCCCGGCGACGTCGCCACCGTCGGCCCGGTGCAGTTCCGCTTTCTTGGCACCGCGCCCGTGAAGGGTCCCAATTACACCGCGCGGCAGGGCCGCTTCGAGGTGCTGCAGGGCGGCCGGGTGATCCGCGAGATGACACCGTCGCAGCGCCGCTACCAACAGCCGCCGATGGAAACCACCGAAGCCGCGATCCGGCCCTCGCTGCTGGCCGATCTCTATGCCGTGGTGGGCGAGGGCGACGCATCGCGCGGCTGGGCGGTGCGGCTTTACTGGAAGCCGCTGGTCTCCTGGATCTGGCTCGGCGCCCTGGTGATGATGCTGGGCGGCCTGCTGTCCCTGAGCGACCGGCGCCACCGCGTCGGCGCGCCGGCGCGCCGGCGTGTTGCCGCCGCCGCCGCCGAGTGACGCCATGCGCATCGGCTATCTCGTTCCGCTTCTCGTCTTCGTGCTGATCGGCATCGCGCTGGCGGTCGGCCTCACGCTCAATCCGCGCGAGATTCCGTCCGCCCTGATCGGCAAGCCGGTGCCGGAATTCAGCCTGCCGCCTATCGAGGGGCGCAGCGGACAGGGCCGCGATCCCGGACTGTCGTCGGCCGACCTGAAGACGGGGCAGCCCAGCGTGGTGAATGTCTTCGCCTCCTGGTGCGTGCCCTGCCGCGTCGAGCATCCCCTGCTGACGGCCCTGCAGCGCGACAGGCTCGCGCCGATCCACGGGCTGAACTATAAGGACGAGCCCGCCGATGTCGCGAAGTGGCTTGACCAGCTGGGGGATCCCTTCACCCGCACCGGCGCCGACCGCAATGGCAGGGTCAGCATCGACTGGGGCGTCTATGGCGTGCCGGAGACTTTCGTCGTCGACGGTGAGGGCCGCATCCGCTGCAAGCATGTCGGGCCGCTGACCGAATGGGATCTCGACCATAAGATCAGGCCCCTGCTGCGCGACCTGAAGGCCGGCAGGGCGAGCGACGTGAAATGCTGAGAAAAGCGGCGCTGCTGCTGGCGATCCTGCTGTTCGCGTTGCCCGCAGCGGCGCAGCATCTGGAGCAGACCCTGCCCGATCCGGCGCAGGAGCAGCGCGCCCGCGACCTGTCGCGCGAGCTGCGCTGCCTGGTTTGCCAGAACCAGTCGATCGAGGATTCCAACGCGCCGCTTGCCCGCGACCTGCGCCGCATCGTGCGCGAGCGGGTGGCCGCCGGCGACAGCGACGACGCGGTGCTCAACTATCTGGTGGCGCGCTATGGCGAGTGGGTGCTGCTGAAGCCGCGCTTCAATCTGCAGAATCTCCTGCTCTGGCTGGGGCCGCTGCTGCTCCTTATTGTCGGCGGCATCGTCCTCGCTGTCGTTTTCCGCCGCAACGCCGCAAGATCGGCAACAGCCCCGGCGCTCAGCGCCGAAGAGCAGATTCGCCTGCAGCAGCTGCTGGCCGAGCGCGAGGAGAGCCGCTGATGCTGTGGCTCGGCTTCACGGCCCTTGCCCTGGTCGCGCTCGCCTTCCTGCTCTGGCCGCTGCTGCGCGAGCAGCAGCAGATGTCCGGCCGCAAGGCGCATGATCTGGCGGTCTATCGCACGCAGCTGACCGAGATCGACCAGGAACTGACACGCGGCGCGCTCGATCCGGCCGAGGCGGAAGCCGCCAGGCTGGAAGTGCAGCGCCGTCTGCTGCGGGCCGACCGCGGCGGCGAGGGTGCCGCCCCCGGCAAGGCGGGACGCGGCATCCAGGTCGCGACCGCCGTGATCCTGATGCTGGTGCCGCTCGGCGCCGGCGGCCTGTATCTCTTCCTCGGCCGGCCCGATATCGCCGGCATCGACATGGCCGCGATGCAGGCCGAGGCCGAGCAGGCGGCCCAGCAGCGCCAGGAGGCCGAGCAGATGATCGCCCGGCTGCGGCAGCGGCTCGAGGCGGAGCCCGAGCGCGCCGATGGCTGGTTCCTGCTCGGGCGGTCGCTGCTGCTGACCGACCGTCCGGCCGAGGCGGCCGAGGCCTTCGGCCGCGTCATCGCGCTGCAGCCCGCGGAAGCCGACGCCTATGCCCTGCGCGGCGAGGCGCTGACCCTGGCCGCTGACGGTTCGGTCACCGTTGCCGCGCAGCAGGATTTCCGCGCGGCGCTGGAGCGCGATCCCGATAACGCCAGCGCGCGCTACTATCTGGGCCTGACGCGCCTGCAGGAGGGCGATACCCGCGGCGCCTATGACGACTGGCATGCCCTGGCGGCCGCGGCGCCGGCCGACGCGCCGTGGCTCGGACTGGTGCAGGACCGCCTGCGCGAACTGGCTCCCCGTCTCGGCATTCCGCTGGCCCAGGCGGTGCCCGAGCCGCAGGCCGCGATGGCTCCCGGCCCGAGCCGGGAGCAGATGGATGCCGCCGGACAGATGTCGGAGGAGGACCGCGCCGCGATGATTCGCGGCATGGTCGAGCGACTGGCCGCGCGGCTGCAGGAGAATCCCGAGGATGCCGAGGGCTGGCTGCGGCTGGCGCGGGCGCGCGAGGTCCTGGGCGAAACGGCGGCGGCGCGCGAAGCCCTGCAGAAGGCGATCGCCCTGCAGCCGGAACGGATCGAACCGCGGGTGGCGCTCGCCTTCAACCTGGCCGGACCGACCGTGAAGAGCAGCGAGCGCCTGCCGGAGGAGGCCGTGGCGGCTTTCCGCGCCGTGCTGGAACGCGCGCCCGATCACGCCCAGGCGCTCTGGTTCGTCGGCCGCGGCGCCTATGAAGCGGGCGATCGGCAGGCGGCGGCGAAGCACTGGAACCGGCTGCTCGATTTGCTGCCGCCGGGCTCGCCCGAGGCCCGTGAGCTCTCCGACCGCATCGCCAGCCTGTCGCGCTGACCGCTCCGTTAACCCCGGTTTAAGAGTCTCCTGCGCCTAATCGGCCCAGGTTCACGGGCCGGTTCCGGCCCTGGGGTTGGGGCAGCATGGCTATCGCACCGAGTAACAATCTTCTGGCAGCTCTGTCGCAGTTGCAGGGCGGCCGCCCGGCGGCGCCGGCCCGGCCGGCCGCCGCGCTGCAAGGCAACACTGCCGGTAATGTCGGCAATGTCGGTGCGACGCCGAGCAGCTTTGCCGCCCAGCTGGCGGCGCCGGCCACTGCGATCCGCACCGCCGCAGCCGCCGAACGCCCGGCCTTCGCCCCTTCGGCGACGCCGGTCAACCAGCCGCCGATCCCGTCGCGCGGCGGCTATCTCGGGCGCCACGTCAATATCGTGGTTTGATTCTCGCCGCGGTTCGTGTTGACGTGATTATGCGCGGCACTTAGCGTATCGCGCTCTAGAAATCCTTATACGAACCATCCGGGGAAACGCCATGTTGAAGCGCCGTCCGTTCCTGCTCAGCCTTGCCGCCGCCGCGGCCTTTGCCTTGCCGGTGCCGGCTGCTTTGGCCCAGGCCAAGGACAAGGCTTCGATTGCCGCCTTGCCGTTCATTTCCAGCTCGCCGATCTTCATCGCCAAGGAACGCGGCTATTTCGATGCCGAGGGCATCGATCTCGATATCAAGATCTTCAATGCGGCCCAGGCGGTCGCCGTGGCGGTTGCCTCGGGCGACGCCGATTTCGGCATCACGGCCTTCACCGGCGGTTTCTTCAATCTCGCCGGCAAGGGCGCGCTGAAGGTGATCGCCGCCCAGAGCCGCGAGGAGCCGGGCTACAACTTCGTCGCCTATATCGCCTCGAAGAAGGCCTATGACGCCGGCTTCCGCTCGCCGAAGGATTTCGCCGGCAAGAGCGTGGCGATCACCACGGTCGGCTCCAGCTTCCACTACAACCTCGGCATGCTGGCCGACAAATACGGCTTCAAGCTCGACCAGGTGACGATGAAGCCGGTGCAGTCGGTGCCCAACATGATGGCCGCCCTGGCCGGTGGTCAGGTCGATGCGACGATTCTGCCGGCGAACAACGCGCTGAAGCTGGAGAAGGACGGGTCGGGCAAGATCATCGGCTGGGTGCATGAGCATACGCCGTGGCAGCTCGGCGCGCTGTTCACCTCGACGAAGAACGTGAAGGAGAAGCGCCCGATGGTGGCGCGCTTCGTCAAGGCCTATCAGAAGGGCCTGAAGGATTATGCCGACGCCTTCCTCGCCAAGGACAGCGAAGGCAACCGCATGGTCGGCGAAAAGGCGCAGGCCGCCCTGCCGGCGCTGGAAAAATGGGTGAAGCCGACGCCGACGCTGGATATCGTCAAGATCGGCGCCAATTACATGGACCCGCAGGGCCGCCTGATGGTGAAGAACATCTACGACCAGGTGGCCTGGTACAAGGAGCAGGGCCTGGTCGACAAGACCGTCAACGCCAGGGACTTCCTCGACCTCAGCTTCGTCAAGGGCCATTTCGACGTGCCGAAGCAGTAAGCGCGGCGAAAGCGTAAGCGATGCAAGTGGTGCTGGAGGGGGTCGGCTTCGCCTATGGCGATCTGCCGGTCCTCGACAGCATCAGCTTCACGGTGGCGCCGGGCGAGACCGCGGCGCTGATCGGGCCGTCGGGTTGCGGCAAGTCGACCCTGCTCAATCTGGTCGGCGGCCTGCTGCCGCAGCAGGCGGGCCGGATCAGCACCATCGGCGCGCCGCCGGCCGGCTGCCTCAATCCGCTCACCTTCGTGTTCCAGGATTTCGCCCTGCTGCCCTGGCGCAGCGTCGCCGGCAATGTCGCGCTGGCCCTGGAGCACCACAATCTGAGCCGCGCCGAACGCGAAGCCCGCATCAGGGACGTGCTGCGGCTCTGCGGCCTGGCCGACTTCGCCGACGCCCTGCCCAAGCAGCTTTCCGGCGGCATGCGCCAGCGCGTTGGCATCGCGCGCGCGATCGCCGTCAAGCCCGCTGTCATGCTGATGGACGAGCCGCTCTCGGCGCTCGACGCCCAGACGCGCGAGCTGCTGATGGAGGATCTGGTCGCCATCTGGGGGCGGGAGCGGACGACCACGCTGTATGTCACCCATAACCTGTCGGAAGCCGTGCGGCTGGCGGACAAGGTGGTGGTGCTGTCGCGCCGGCCCGGCCGGATCAAGCAGATCGTCGAGATCGCCGTGCCGGTTGCCGAGCGGCAGCGGCCCGAACATGTCGCCACGCTGCAGACCCTGCATGACGAATTGTGGACCCTGATCAAGGCGGAGGCGAAAGTCGCCGACCGGGAGATGCAGGATGCCTGACGCGAAGCGGGATGCACCGGGGCAGAATTCCGTCGCCTTCCGCGGCGGCGGCTTCGTCACCGGCAGCCAGCGCTGGGCGCCATGGCTGGCCTTCGCGCTGATCGTCGCCGCCTGGGAAGCGGCATCGGTGACCGGCCTGCTGCCGGCTCTGTTCATGCCGGCGCCGCATGAGGTGGTGCAGGCGCTGTATGCGCTGCTGGCCGGCGGCAAGCTGTTCATCCATGTCGGCGCCTCGCTGCAGCGGATCATCTTCGGCTGGCTGCTCGGCTCGGCGGCCGGGCTATGCGTCGGCTTCGGGATGGGCGTATTCGTGCTAGCGCGCTCGGTCGGACTGCCGGTGGTCGCCGCCCTGTTCCCAATCCCGAAGATCGCGCTGCTGCCGCTGTTCATCCTGTGGTTCGGCATCGGCGAGCCATCGAAGGTCGCCACCATTGCCCTCGGCGTCTTCTTCCCGACCGTGGTCAGCACCTATTCGGCGGTCGACAACGTGCCGCGCAACCTGATCCGCATGGCGCAGAGCTTCGGCCTCGGCACGCGGATGATCGTCACCAAGGTGATCCTGCCTGGCGCCATGCCCGGCATTCTCGCCGGCTTCCGCATTTCGTCTTCGATCGCGCTCATCCTCGTGGTCGCCGCCGAGATGATCGGCGCGCAGTTCGGCATCGGCGCCTTCGTGCTGGCGGCGGGCAACCTGATGCAGACCGACCAGCTGGTCGCCGGCGTGGTGCTGCTGTCGCTGCTGGGCCTGGCGATCAGCTGGCTGCTCAGCCGGATCGAGAAGACCCTGCTGCGCTGGCGCTGAACCGACGAGGCTGCAATGAGCGATCATCCGGTGCCGGCAACCCGCATCGTCCGCCGCGAGGCCGCGGCGCCGCGCCGCCTGGAGGCCGATATCGTCGTGCTCGGCGCCGGCATCAGCGGCATCTCGGCGGCGCTGGAGGCGGCCAGGCTCGGCCGCAAGGTGGCGCTGGTCGATGCCGGGATGCAGCTCGGCGGGCAATCCACCGGCTCACTGCTCGGCACCTTCTGCGGCTTCTATTCGAACGGGCCGGAACCCTACCGCGTCGTCTACGGCATCGTCGATGAGATGTTCGCGCATCTCAGACGCGAAGACGCCTTCCATATCCGCCGCGGCCGCAACACCTTCATCCCGCTCTATCGGGAACAGGCGCTGGTGCGCTGGATCGAGCAGGCCGTCACCGACGCGAAGATCGACGTGCTGCTCGGCGCCAACCTGCTCGAGGTCCGCCGCGATGGTGCGCGGATCGCCGGCCTGCTGCTGGCGACCCGCTTCGGGCAGGTCGACCTGCGGGGCACCGGCTTTGTCGATGCCTCGGGTGACGCGGCACTGGCCTATGCGGCAGGATTCGACTGCCAGGAGCCGACCACGCCGATCATGGGCACGCTGATGTTCATCCTCGAGGGATTCGACGAGGCGGCGGCTTTGCAGCTGGACCGCTGGGCCATGCAGCAGCGTCTGGTGGAGAAGGGCGGCGCCTATGGCCTGGTCCGGCGCGACGGCTTCGTCTTCGCCTTTCCGGGCAAGGGGCAGGCCACCGTCAACATGACCCATGTGGAGACGCCGCTCGATCCGGTCGGCTATGCCCGCGCCCAGGCCGAGGGGCGCGCCCAGGCCGACCGCGTGGTGGCCTTCCTGCGCGGCGAGTATCCCGAGGTGTTCGGCGCGGCGCGGGTGCGGCAATACGGCCTGCTCGGCATCCGCCAGACGCGCTGGATCGTCGCCCGCCACAGCCTGACCATCGACGAGGTGCGGCGGGGCATCCGGCCGGCCGATGCGGTGCTGCGCTGCTCATGGCCGGTCGAACTGCATGATCGCGCCGTAGACGTCCATTGGGAGGAATTCGGCGACGACCACATGCACTATCTGCCCTTCGCCAGCATGGTGCCGCGCGCGGCCGACAATCTGGTCGCCGCCGGCCGCTGCGTCGACGGCGATGCGGCGGCGCTCAGCTCGGTGCGCGTGATGGGACCCTGCATCGCCATGGGTGCCGCGGCGGCGCAGGCGCTCGATCTGGCCGGCGCCGGCTCGGTGCAGCAGGTCGATATCGCCGCCCTGCAGATGCGGCTGGCCGACAATCTCGGCCGCCGCGACCGCGACTGAGCGGCGTCAGGCGCGCTGTTCGAGGCTTTCGATCATCTGCCGCAGCAGCGCCACGAACTCCTCGCGGCGGCCGGTCGGGATCGGCTCCATCAGCCGGTCCTGCGCCCGCATCACGCCGGGCTGGGCCAGGCGCAGCTGCCGCTCGCCTTCTGGCGTGACGGCCAGCGCATTGGTGCGGCGGTCGTTCTCGGTGCGCTGGCGCACCAGCAGGCCGCGCTTGATCAGGCGCGCGACCATCTCGGCCACGGTGGAACGGTCGATCCCGGTCTGGCGCACCAGATCGACCTGGCTGATGCCGGCCTTCTGGTAGATCGCCAGCAGCAGCGCGAACTGCCGCGGAGTCAGGCCGTTGGAGCCGACTTCAACCGTATATAGATCGACCGCGAGTTGCTGGCAGCGCCGCAGCAGATGGCCCGGCGCCTCATGCAGGCTGAAGCCCACCAGGGCGTCAGCCGTCATGGCATGGGTGGTCTTGTCCCCCGACATGGAGCCTCCCTAATCCTTATGTTTTTAAATCAAGCCTTCCTGTCCTGGGCGGATATGCTTCCGCTTCTCAGTCCACTGATAAAACGCCATTCGGGGGGGATTCGTCTAGGCCTGTAATCGTTTGCCTGACGACAATCTGGCACGTTAGGCTGTTGCGATTGCAAAGACTTTGCCCCGGAAAACCGGCATGCAGAACCCAGGAAACTTCCCGTTTTCCAAACGCATACCCGAGGATGACAGCCGGGAAAGGCTGGTCTGCGACACCTGCGGCTGGATCAACTACATCAATCCGAAGATCGTGGTGGGCGCGGTGGTCAGCCATGCCGGCCGCATCCTGCTCTGCCGGCGCGCCATCGAGCCGCGGCGCGGTTTCTGGACGATTCCGGCCGGCTATCTGGAGGAGCATGAAACCACCGAGGCCGGCGCCTGCCGCGAGGCGCAGGAAGAGGCCTGCGCCGCGATCGCCATCGACCAGCTGCTGGCGGTCTACAACATCCCGCGCATCAGCCAGGTGCAGCTGATCTACCGCGCGACGCTGGCCGAGCCGCAATTCGCCGCCGGGCCGGAATCGCTCGAGGTGCAGCTCACCGAGTGGCAGGACATTCCCTGGGGCGAGCTGGCTTTCCCCTCGGTGCACTGGGCTTTGGGTCATTACCGCAGCGTGCTGGGCCAGGCATCGTTCCCGCCTTTCTCCAACCCGCCGGGCGAGGCGGGGAATTACTGAGGCTTCTGGTCGAGGCCGGCCAGCGCACGGGCGAAGGCGGTGGCGGAGAAGGGCTGCAGATCGGCGGCCTGCTCGCCGACGCCGACGAAATGCACCGGCAGGCCGAATTTGTCGGCGATGGCGACCAGCACGCCGCCGCGCGCCGTGCCGTCCAGCTTGGTGACCACCAGGCCGCTGACCGCGCAGATCTCCCTGAACACGGACACCTGGTTCAGCGCGTTCTGGCCGGTGGTGGCATCCAGCACCAGCAGCACATGATGCGGCGCATCCGGCGCCTGCTTCTTGAGGACGCGGATGGTCTTGGCCAGCTCGCCCATCAGGTCGGCCTTGTTCTGCAGCCGGCCGGCGGTATCGATCAGCAGCACGTCGGTGCCGTTCGCGCTGGCCTGGGTCAGCGCATCGAAGGCCAGGCCTGCGGAATCCGCGCCGGTCTCGCGCGCCACCACCGCGGCGCCGGTGCGCTCGCCCCAGATCTTGAGCTGCTCGACGGCGGCGGCGCGGAACGTGTCGCCTGCCGCCAGCATCACCTTGCGCCCCTGATCGCGCAGGTGCGAGGCGATCTTGCCGATGGTGGTGGTCTTGCCGACGCCGTTGACGCCGACGACCAGAATCACCTGCGGCCTGGCGCCTTCGAGCACCAGCGGCTGCTCCACCGGACGCAGCAGACCGGCCACCGCATCCGCCAGAGCTCCCTTGATTTCCTCGGGCGAGACTTCCTTGTCGAAGCGATCCCTGGCGATCGCCTGGATGATGCCGGCAGAGGTGGTCACGCCGAGATCGGCCTGGATCAGCGTCTCTTCCAGCTCGTCCAGCGCGGCCTGGTCCAGCCGGCGCTTGGTGAACAGGGCGGTGATCGATCCGCCGAGCTGGTTGGCCGAGCGCGACAGGCCGGCCTTCAGCCGGCCGAACCAGCCGGGTTTCTTCTCGCTGCCCTCGTCGCTCACGCCGCCTCCAGCCACAATTTGCCGTCTCGCGCGGCGGCGATCCGGGCCTGCAGAACCGATCCCTTGCCATGGCCGGCCGGCAATACGACAGGCGCATAGGTCTCATCGCGCCCGACGCCGTCCTGTTCGACCAGGATGCTGGCCTCGGCACCAACCCGCGTCTCCAGGAATCGATCCAGCGCCACTGCTGCGCGGCGGCGCAGCAGGGCCGCGCGCTGGCGGCGAACCGCGACCGGCAATTGCGGCATGCGCGCGGCCGGCGTGCCTTCGCGCGGCGAATAGGGGAAGACATGCAGCCAGGCGAGGCCGGCTTCATCGATCAGGTCGGCGCTGTTGGCGCAGGCGGCATCGCTCTCGGTGGGAAAACCGGCGATCATGTCGGCGCCGAGCGCGAGGCCCGGCCGCAATTCGCGCAGGCGTCCGGCGATATCCAGCACCTGCTGCCGGCTGTGGCGCCGCTTCATGCGCTTGAGGATCAGGTCGTCGCCGGATTGCAGGCTGAGATGCGCATGCGGCATGACGCGCGGCTCGTCGGCGTAGAGCCTGAACAGGTCCTCGTCCATCTCGGCCGGATCAAGCGAGGAAAACCGCAGCCGCTCGATCTGCGGCACCAGCGCCAGCAGCCGCCTTGCCGCCTGGCCGAGGCTCGGCCGGCCCGGCAGGTCCTGGCCGTAGGAGGTGATGTCCACGCCGGTGAGGACGAATTCGCGATAGCCCTGCGCGGCGAGCCTGCGCGCCGCATCGACGACATGGCCGAGCGGCAGCGAACGGCTGGGGCCGCGGCCATAGGGAATGATGCAGAAGGTGCAGCGATGGTCGCAGCCCTGCTGGATTTCCAGATAGGCCCGCGGCCGGCCGGGGAAATGCGTCACGGCGGGCAGGGCAGGGGGGGTGCTCGTCTGGATCTCGCCGACCTTGATGCGCGGCGCGCTGCCGTCGAGCTTCTGCCAGACCGCCCTGTCGAGTTTCTCATGGTTGCCGACGACGTGATCGACTTCGGCCATCGCCGCGAAGCCGGCGGCATTGACCTGGGCGGCGCAGCCGGTGACGACGATCCGCGCATCCGGCCGCTCGCGGCGCAGGCGGCGGATCGCCTGCCGCGCCTGCTTCTCGGCTTCCGCCGTCACCGCGCAGGTATTGACCACCACGATATCGTCGCGGCCGGCGTCTGCCAGCGCGGTGCGGATGGCCTCGCCTTCATAGGCATTCAGCCGGCAGCCGAAATCGACGACGGTCATGGCGCCCGGTCCGGTCAGGCGGGCTGCAGCGCGGCCCAGAAGCTCGCCGGAATCTCGCCGCGGAAGGCTTCGGTGGCGGGGCCGGTCATGGTGATGCGGTTGTCGTCGGTCCATTCGATGACGAGCGGTCCGCCATCGAGCAGGATCTCCGCCTTGCGCTCGGCGAGGCCACGGCGCGCCGCCGCCACCAGCGTGGCGCAGGCGCCGGTGCCGCAGGCGCGCGTGATGCCGGCGCCGCGCTCCCAGACCCGCATGCGGATGCGCCGGCGATCGATCACCTGCGCGAACTCGACATTGATGCGCTGCGGGAAAAGCGGGTCATGCTCGATCTGCGGGCCGATCTCGGCCAGCGCCACGGCCTCGGCGTCGCCCACGAAGAACACCACATGCGGGTTGCCGACATTCACCGCGCCCGGCCGCTCGAAGCCGCCATGACGGTAGTCGAGGGCAACCGTGTCCATCTCCCTTGCGAGCGGGATCGCCTGCCAATCCAGCCGGGGTTCGCCCATATCGACGGTCACGCGATCGCTGGAACCAGACGACGCCTGCAGCCAGCCGCCGACCGTGTCGATACTGACGGCAGCGCGGCCGGTCTCGCGCATCAGCAGGGCGGCGATGCAGCGCGCCGCGTTGCCGCAGGATTCCACCTCGCCGCCATCCGAATTGTGGATGCGCATGAAGGCATCGGCCTTGTCGGAGCGCTCGATCGTGATCATCTGGTCGAAGCCGATGCCGCGGCGGCGATCGCCGAGCAGGCGGATCGCGGCGTTGTCCAGCGGCACCGGATGCGCGCGCGCGTCCAGCACGACGAAATCGTTGCCGAGTCCGTGCATCTTCACGAAGGGGAGCGGGCCTGCCGGGATCATGCGGGGGTTATAGGGCGGCAGGGTCGCGGAGTCTAGCAAACCGCTGCCCTTGGCGGTTCAGCCGACCTTGGCGCCGGGCTTGGCCTTGTCGATCGCGGCCTTCAGCGAGGCCCGCAGCTGCGCCTCCAGCGGCCCGCCCGAACCGGCGATCTTGTGCGACACGACCACGTAGAGCGTGTCGATATGGATGCTGACGATTTCCTGCTGCAGCTCGTCGAGATCGCTGAGCTCCTTGAGGAAATCGTGCAGCGACTTGGCGAACTCGGTCAGCAGGGGATAGCCGAACACGCCGCCCATGCCCTTGATCTGGAACGCCTCCTCGCGGATATGCTCCAGCACCTCGGCGCGCGAGGAGGGATCGGCGGCGGCGCGGCTCAGGCTGTCGCGCAGCGCCTTCAGCGTTTCGACCGTCTGGTCGATGAACTGGGCCGAGGAATTCTGGACCAGCGCCTCCATCTTGGCGCGCAGCTCGTCGTCCAGCTTGAGGCTCATCCCGGTCTTGAAATTGACCGCCTTGCGCTTGAGGTCGCCGCGATTGGGAATGATGGTCCGGCGCATGGCCTATCCGATTTCCGTCATTCCGGCTTCTGCTGGCGCCGGTCGACCCCTTCGAAGGGCAGCTGCTGGCGCCGGCGGTCGGGGCCGAAATAGCCCTTGACGCTGACGAAGTCGCGCGGCCGCGCGATCACCGAAACCAGGCGGCGGTACATGCCATCCGCGGTGAACGGCTTGGCGAGGAATTCGGTGACGCCCTTGTCGCGCGACTCGATGACATAGTCGGCTTCCGAATTGGCGGTCAGCATGATCACCGGCATCATGCGGTCCGGCGACATGCCGTCGGTGCGCAGCCAGTCCAGCAGCTCCAGGCCGGAGCGCGGCTTCAGGTTCCATTCGGTGATCACGACATCGACGCCGCCCGACCGCAGGGTGGCGATGGCCTTTTCGCTGTCGCGGGCGGTGATCACCTGGGTGACGCCCAGCATCATCAGGATGTCCTTGATCAGCTGGCACATCAGCTTGTTGGTGTCCACGACGAGGAAGCGGACATGGCTGAAGTCGATTTTTTCCGACATGATAGTCGGCACCCCCCGGCGGGTCCGCCGCCCCGGCGAACCACTAGAATCATGGAAATACTTTTACGATCATATATATACTGCGGGTGAAGCCAAGCCAACCGATCCATGATACCTAAATGGCGGTATGTGACCGGGTCATTCTACCGCTGGATACCGTGCCCCTCGTATCGACACAAAAAGTCCCACCTCCGGTAGGCCTGGTCCTCCTCCTGACCATCCTGTTTGCCAATGGCATACTGGCGGCGACCATGTATCTGCCGTCGCTGCCGGCGATGGGGAATGAGTTCGGCGTGCCGACCGACGCCCTGCCGCTGACCCTGACGGTCTATTTCGCCGCCTTCGCGGCGGGACAGCTGGTCTACGGCCCGCTGAGCGACCGTTACGGCCGCCGTCCCCTGCTGTTCGGCGGGCTGGCGATCATGGTGCTCGGCTCGGTGGCCTGTGCGCTGGCCGACGGCGTTCCGGCCCTGCTCTGGGCCCGCACCGTCCAGGGCCTCGGCGCGGCCAGCGCCATGGCCACCGGCCGGGCCATCGTTAACGATGCCTATGACCGGGCCCAGGCCGCCCGGGCGACCGCGACGATCAGCGCGGCGCTGGCCCTGGCGCCGATCATCGCGCCGGTGCTCGGCGGGCTGATCGAACACTATCTCGACTGGCGCTGGAATTTCTGGATCAGCGGCGGCATCACCGCGGCGGTGCTGCTGATCCTGATGTACCGCCTGCCGGAGACGCACCGGCCGCTGGCCGATGCCGGGCCGCTGCTGCGCGGCATCACCCGCGCCTATGCCTACCTGCTGAGCAGCCGCGCCTTCCTGACCTTCGGCCTGCTCAACCTGGGAATCTTCGCCGGGCTGCACGGTTTCAACGCCGGGGCGCCGGCGGTGCTGATCGAGACCTTCGGGCTCAATCCGGTGCTGTTCGGGCTGCTGACGGCGCTGGGCGCGGCCGGCTTCTTCGTCGGCGCGCTGCTCTCCTCCTGGCTGGTCGGCCGCTTTGGCATGGCGCGGCTGATCGATGCCGGCGTGCTCTGCATGGTGGTCGGCGCCGCCGGCCTGGCGCTCTGCGTCAAGCTGCTCGAGCCCAGCGTCGCGATCATCATCGGCGCCCGCCTGCTCTGGGCGGTCGGCATGGGGCTGGTGCTGCCGAATTCGGTAGTGGCGGCGGTCGGCGTCAATCCGGCGACGCTGGGGGCCGGCGCGGCGCTGTCGGGTTTCCTGCAGACGGCCGGCGGCGGCTTCGGCTCGGCGGTCAATTCGCTGTTTCCCGCCGGCGATCCGCTGTCCTTCGGCATCGCCTTCGGCAGCACCGCGGTGTTCGGCGCCGCGATCTGGCTGCTCAACCGCCGACCCGCCGTGGGCGCGATGGCCGAGCGCAGCTAG
>CAYSCA010000072.1:0-14653 GCA_964429465.1 uncultured Rhodospirillaceae bacterium | reverse complement strand
GGCTGCGCAAGAAGGGCCTGTCGGCTGCCGCCAAGAAGGCCGGGCGCGTCGCCGCTGAAGGCCTGATCGCGGTCGCGATCAAGGACAATACGGGCGCCATCGTGGAAGTGAATGCGGAGACCGACTTCGTCGCCCGCAACCCGCAGTTCCAGGCGCTGGCCGGCGGCATTGCGGCAGTGGCGCTGACGGCGGGCGACGATCCTGCCAAGATCGAAGCCGCGGCATTCCCCGGCACCGGGCGGAACGTCAAGGACGAGGTGACACAGGCAATCGCCACCATCGGCGAGAACATGACTCTGCGCCGCGCCAAGACGATGACCGTCGATGGCGGCGTCGTCGTGTCCTACGTGCACAGCGCGCTGGGCGAGGGCATCGGCAAGCTCGGCGTCCTTGTCGGCCTGAAGTCGACCGGCAAGCGCGAGGTGGTGGAGCAGATCGGCAAGCAGCTCGCCATGCACATTGCCGCTGCCAACCCGCAGTCGCTGAGCACGAAGGATCTCGACCAGAACCTCGTGGAGCGCGAGCGCACGGTGCTGACCGAGCAGGCCGCCGGTTCGGGCAAGCCGGCCGAGATCGTCGCCAAGATGGTCGAAGGTCGTATCCGCAAATTCTATCAGGAGGTCGTGCTGCTGGAGCAGACCTTCGTGATCGACGGCGAGACCCAAGTGGCCAAGGCCGTTGAGAAGGCCGCGAAGGACGCAGGCGCGCCCATCGAGGTGGTCGGTTTCGTCCGCTTCCAGCTCGGCGAGGGGATCGAAAAGAAGGCCGACGACTTCGCAGCCGAAGTCGCCAAGATGGCCGGCTGACAAGCCGGTAACAAAAGGGGGGCCAGGCCCCCCTTTTTTCCGGCGGCCCTGCCTTCCTGTCGGTCGCCCATGCTATAAGGTCCGCCAGAGACTCGCCTGCGCCGCCGGTCCGGCCGGCGCACCAGCCCGCCGAGGTTATTCATGGCCGTCAAATACCGTCGCGTCCTGCTGAAATGCTCGGGCGAGGCCCTGATGGGACCGACCCCTTACGGCATCGATTTCGAGACCGTCGACCGCATTACGGCCGAGGTGAAGGCGGTGCATGAGCTGGGCGGGCAGGTCAGCCTGGTGATCGGCGGCGGCAACATTTTCCGCGGCGTCGCCGGCGCGACCCGCGGCATGCAGCGCGCCTCGGCCGACTACATGGGGATGCTGGCGACGGTCATCAATGCCCTGGCCGTGCAGCATGCACTGGAAAGCCATGGCGTACCGACGCGGGTGATGTCGGCGATCCGCATGGACACCGTCTGCGAACCCTATATCCGCCGGCGCGCCATCCGCCATCTCGAGAAAGGCCGGGTGGTGATCTTCGCGGCCGGGACCGGCAACCCGTTCTTCACCACCGATACGGCAGCCGCCCTGCGGGCTGCCGAAATGGGGTGCGATGCGTTGCTGAAGGGCACCCAGGTGGACGGCGTCTACAGCGACGATCCCAAGAAGAACCCGCAGGCTGTCCGGTATGACCGGCTGAGCTATATGGATGTCCTGCAGCGCGACCTGAAGGTGATGGATGCCTCTGCCGTCAGCCTGGCGCGCGAAAACAAGATTCCGATCCTGGTGTTTTCCTTGCACGAACCGGGCGGCTTCGCCAAAGTGCTGGCCGGCGAGGGGCGCTGCACGGTGATTGAGGGGGCCTGAGGGCTGCGTCCCCGGGCGTAAAGACTGAAACGGGAGATGGCACGTGGCCGAACCGGATATTGACGATATCGAGCGCCGGATGAACAAGGCCGTCGAGGTGCTGAAGCACGAATATGCCGGCCTGCGCACCGGCCGGGCCTCTGCCAGCATGCTGGATCCCGTCCGCGTCGATGTCTACGGCAGCTCGATGCCGATCAACCAGGTCGGCACGGTCAGCGTGCCGGAACCGCGCATGATCAGCATCCAGGTCTGGGACAAGTCGAACGTGAAGGCGGTCGAGAAGGCGATCGCGGCCAGCGGACTGGGCCTGAACCCGCAGGCGGACGGCACCCTGATCCGCATTCCGATCCCCGAGCTGAACGAGCAGCGCCGCAAGGAACTGACCAAGGTTGCCGGCCAGTATGCCGAACAGGCCAAGGTGGCCGTGCGCGGCGTCCGTCGCGACGGCATGGACGGGCTGAAGAAGCTCGAGAAAGACGGCGATCTCGGCGAGGACGACGCCAAGATGTGGCACGACGAAATTCAGCGCCTGACGGATGAGTCGACCAAGAAGATCGATGAGATGCTGGCGCAGAAGACCAAGGAGATCCTGCAGGTTTGATGTCGCAGCCGATCGCATCGCCAGCGCTGTCGCCGGCTCCGCCGCGCCATGTCGCCATCATCATGGATGGCAACGGGCGCTGGGCGAAGGCGAGGGGGCTGCCGCGCAACCTGGGGCATCGCCAGGGCGTGGACGCGGTGCGGGAAGTCGTGCGCGCCTGCGGCCGTTTTGGCATCGAGTATCTGACGCTCTACGCATTCTCGTCGGAGAACTGGAAGCGGCCGCAAACCGAAGTCGCCGGGCTGATGGACCTGCTGCGGATCTATATCCGTCGCGAACTCGACGATCTGGCCCGCAACGGCGTGCGGGTGCGCGTCATCGGCGATCGCACGCGGCTGGCGCCCGACATCGTCGAACTGATCACCGACGCGGAAAACCGGACCCGCGACAACGGGAAGCTGACCGTGGTCATCGCGCTCAGCTATGGCGGCCAGGATGAAATCGTCATGGCCTGCCGCCGGATTGCTGCCGAGGTTGCCGCCGGTCAGGTGAAAGCCGAGGATATCGACGCCGGGCTGATCGCCAGCCATCTCCAGACGGTGGGCATTCCCGACCCCGACCTGATCATCCGCACCAGCGGCGAACAGCGGCTGTCGAATTTCCTGCTCTGGCAATCGGCCTATAGCGAACTGATTTTCGTCGACAAGCTGTGGCCCGATTTCGCGCCCGACGACCTGGCGGCCGCCGTCGGGGAATTCCAGCGCCGCGACCGGCGCTATGGCGGCAGCGGTGAATGAAGGTCAGGTTCCCGTAAAGAGCAGCGGCCTCAAGCTCCGCATCCTGTCCGCCGCGGTGATGCTGCCGGTTGCTGTGGCCGCGACCTGGCTGGGCGGGTGGTTTTTCGCCGCACTGATCGCATTGGCGGGCATCGCGATGTTGTGGGAATGGGGCAGGCTGCCGGGTGATCTGGCCATGAATGTCGTGGTCAGCGGCAGCCTTGTTTTCGTTGCCGGCCTTTATCTTTGCCTGAGCAGCAACCCGGCGGCCGGCTTCGGCCTCATCGTCATCATGGCTCCGGTCATAGCGCTGCTGCAATGGCGGCGGTTTGTCTGGCATGCTGCGGGCTTTGTCTACATCGCGCTGCCCTGCCTGGCACTTCTGTGGTTGCGCGACGGAGCCGACGGGCTGCTGATCGTGTTCTGGCTGCTTGTGGTCGTCTGGGCCACCGATATCGGCGCCTATTTCGCCGGTCGCACCATCGGCGGACCCAAGCTCATTCCGCGCATCAGCCCGAATAAGACCTGGGCAGGGTTATTCGGCGGCATGGCGGCGGCCGGTCTTGCTGGCGGCCTGGTGGCCAGCCTGGCCCCGCCGCTGCCGGTATTCTGGCTGGGCATATCCGCTGCGGTGCTGGCGATCATTGCGCAGGCAGGGGACTTCACTGAATCGGCGATCAAGCGGCGCTGCGGCGTGAAGGACAGCAGCCATCTCATCCCGGGCCATGGCGGCGTGCTCGATCGGGTCGACGGGTTGCTGTTCGTCGCGCCGGTGGCCACGTTGGCCCTGCTGCTGTGGCGGGATACGTTATGGCCATGACGTCTCGCGGTCCCGAATTGCGGCGGATAACGATCCTGGGCTCGACCGGCTCGGTCGGTTGCTCGACCTTCGACCTGCTGCTGCGCGCGCCTGACCGCTTCGTCGTTGAAGCCCTTACCGCCCAGCGCAACGTCGCGCTGCTGGCCGAGCAGGCACGCTCGCTCAAGGCTCGCCTGGCCGTCATCGGCGACGAGCAGTTGCTGCCGGAGCTCCGCACCCTTCTGGCCGGCAGCGGCATCGAGGCGGCGGCCGGCGCAAAGGCCATAGCGGAAGCGGCTGCCCGGCCGGCGGAGCTGGTCATGGCCGCGATTGTCGGCGCGGCCGGACTGGAACCGACGTTGGCGGCAGTGCGGCGCGGCGCCACCATCGCCCTGGCCAACAAGGAAACCCTGGTCTGCGCCGGCGCCCTGGTGATGCGGCAGGCCGCATTGCATGGCGCGACCATCCTGCCGGTCGATTCCGAACACAATGCCATCTTTCAGGTGTTCAATTTCGACGCTCCCGAAAGCGTCGACCGGGTAATCCTGACGGCGTCCGGCGGCCCGTTCCGCACACTGAGCCTGGGGGAAATGCGGGAGGTGACGCCGGCCCAGGCCATTGCCCATCCGGTCTGGAGCATGGGCGCGAAGATTTCGGTGGATTCCGCCACGCTGATGAACAAGGGCCTCGAACTGATCGAGGCGAGCTTCCTGTTTCCCGTTCCCGAACAACGGCTTGAGGTGCTGATCCATCCTCAGTCCGTGATCCACAGCCTGGTGAGCTATGTCGACGGCTCGGTACTGGCGCAACTCGGCACGCCCGACATGCGTACGCCGATCGGCGTGGCGCTTGCCTGGCCGCAGCGCATGCCCACGCCGGCGGCCCGGCTGGATCTGGCCGCCATTGCCAAACTCACCTTTGAAGTCCCTGATTTTGCTCGATTTCCGGCACTCAACCTGGCCCGGCAAGCCTTGCAAACAGGGGGCGCGGCTCCTACTATCCTGAACGCGGCCAACGAGATGGCCGTCGACGCCTTCCTGAAGGGCCGGATCGGGTTCCTCGATATCACGCGGATCGTCGAGCAGACCTTGGCTCGTCTGGCATCGGGGCCGCTGAACGATCTCGATGCGGTTCGCGCCGCGGATGGCGAGGCAAGGCGCCACGCGGCGCATCTGATCGATCCGACAGGCAACGGCAACGTCGTGCGGGTGCAAACGAGAGGACGGGGCCTGGCCTGATGCCGGCCGCCGAAGTGCCATGGATTTCATCACCAATCTTGCCGCTTACATCATCCCGTTTGTCATTGTCCTCACGATCATCGTCTTCGTACATGAATTGGGACACTACTGGGTGGCGCGGCGCTGCGGCGTGCGGGTGGAGGTCTTCTCGATCGGCTTCGGCCGTGAGCTGTTCGGCTGGAATGACCGCAACAACACGCGCTGGAAGATCAGCGCGATCCCGCTCGGCGGCTATGTGAAATTCTTCGGCGATGCCGATGCGGCCTCCGGCGCGGACAATGCCGCGGTCGCCGCGATGAGCGATGCCGAACGCAAGGTTTCCTTCCATTACAAGGGGCTTCCTGCCCGGTCTGCGATCGTCGCCGCCGGGCCGGTGGCCAATTTCATCTTCGCGATCCTGATCTATGCCGCCCTGTTCAGCCTGGTCGGACAGCCGTTCACGCCGCCGGTCGTCGGCAGCGTGGTGGAGGGGGGAGCGGCCGAGGCTGCGGGCCTGCAGCCGGGCGACCGCATCCTGGACGCCGATGGCACGGGCATACAGCGCTTCGAGGAATTGCGGGCCTATGTCGGCCTGCGGGCCGAGACGCCGATCGACTTCCGGATTCTGCGCGATGACCGGGAACTCCATATCACCGTCGTCCCGCAGCGCGTGGATGTCGCGGACGGGCTGGGCGGGACCCAGCGTATCGGCCAGATCGGCATCCGCACGGCCGGCGTGGAATTCGTGCAGCATGATCCGGCGACCGCCGTGGTCCAGGCCGTCCGCGAGACCTGGCAGGTGGTGGCCAACACCTTCACTTATCTGGGCCGCATCGTTGCCGGCCGGGAATCGGGCGACCAGCTCAGCGGCCCTCTCGGTATCGCCAAGATGTCGGGCGATGTCGCCAAGGCCAGCTGGCTCGGCCTGGTCTCGCTGATGGCCACCCTGTCGGTCGCGATCGGCCTGATTAACCTTTTCCCGGTTCCGATGCTCGATGGCGGCCATCTGTTGTTCTACGCCGTTGAGGCCCTGCGCGGCCGGCCCCTGGGCGAACGGGCGCAGGAATACGGGTTTCGCATCGGCTTTGCCCTGGTCCTGTCGCTTTTCCTCTTCGCCACCTGGAACGACTTGAATCGGCTGCCGGTTTTCAATTTCCTCACTGGGCTTTTTTCGTGATTCGGGCTAA
This sequence comes from uncultured Rhodospirillaceae bacterium, assembly GCA_964429465.1. Classification (GTDB taxonomy): domain Bacteria; phylum Pseudomonadota; class Alphaproteobacteria; order Ferrovibrionales; family Ferrovibrionaceae; genus Ferrovibrio. The sequence continues at coordinate 8,469 of CAYSCA010000072.1, read as the reverse complement.
GTGAGGGGCGGTCGTGGGAGTGAAGGGGTAGTGTCCGACATGTTGCGCCGAGGAGGGTCGCGCGTTCTGCGCCACGCGATTGCCATCGCCTGTTTGCTCGGCCTGTTCGCCACGATGCCTGCGTCGGCGCAAACCGGTCAGACGATCCGGGATATCGTCATCGAAGGCAATCAGCGCATCGAAGTTTCGACCATCCAGAATTACCTCACCCTGCAACCCGGCGCGACATACAGCAGCGCCGAAGCGGATCAGTCGCTCAAGGCGCTCTTTGCCACGGGCCTGTTCTCCGATGTCAACCTGCGCCTGCAGGGCAATACGCTGATCGTGCGGGTCACCGAGAATCCGGTGGTCAACCGCATCCTGCTGGAAGGCAACCGGCGCATCCAGGCCGACCAGATCCGCAACGAGCTGCAGCTCAAGGCGCGTCAGGTGTATACCCGCGCCAAGGTGCAGGCAGACACCCAGCGCATCCAGCAGATCTACCGCCGCTCGGGCCGGTTCGCGGCCACGATCGAGCCAAAGGTGATCCAGCTGCCGCAGAACCGCGTCGACCTGGTTTTCGAGATCACCGAAGGGCCGGTCACCGGGGTCAGCCGCATCCTGTTTATCGGCAATCAGCGCTTCAGCGATTCAAGGCTGCGGGAGGAGATCCAGACCAAGGAGTCTGCCTGGTACCGGTTCCTCAGCTCCGATGACAGCTACGATCCGGATCGTGTCACCTTCGACCGCGAGAAGCTGCGCAAATTCTATCTCAGCAAGGGGTTCGCCGATTTCCGCGTCATCAACGCGGTGGCGGAATTGATGCCCGATCGCGAGAAATTCATCATTACCTTTACCATCGAGGAAGGCGATCGCTATCGCTTCGGCGCGATGGATGTGGTCAGCGAGATCAAAGGGGTGGATGGCGCGCAGCTCAAGTCGCTGGTCACCACCAAAACCGACGATATCTACAACGCCGATCAGGTCGAAGCCACGGTACAGGCGATCACCGCCGAACTCGGGCGGCTGGGCTATGCCTTCGTTGATGTCCGGCCGAACGTCACCCGGAATCGCGAGAAACGGGTCATCGACATCACCTACACGATCGGCGAGAGCCCGCGGGTATTCGTCGAGCGCATCGATATCGTCGGCAACGTCCGCACGCTCGACAAGGTCGTGCGGCGGGAATTCAGACTGGCTGAGGGCGATGCGTTCAACGCGGCCAAGCTGCGCCGGACGCGGACCCGGCTGCGTGGCCTGAATTTCTTCGACAAGGTCGAAATCAACGAAACCCGCGGCAGCGCCCCGGACAAGGTGGTGCTGACCGCTGAGGTCACCGAGAAGTCGACTGGCGAATTGTCGATCGGCGTCGGGTATTCGACGACGGAAAGCGTGCTGGGCGACATCTCGATCCGTGAGCGCAACCTGCTTGGCCGCGGCCAGGACCTGCGCCTGGGCTTCAGCCTGTCGACCCGCCGGCAGCAATTCGACCTGAACTTCACCGAACCGTATTTCCTCGACCGGGAACTGGCGGCAGGCTTCGATCTGTCGCGGCGCCGGACCGACTACGAAGACCGCAGCAGCCTTGACCAGACGACCAGCCTGGCCTCGCCGCGCTTCAGCTATCCGATAACCGAAAACCTGTCGCAGCAGGTGTATTACCGGATCCGTCAGGACGAGATCGACAATGTCGATTTCTCGGCATCACGCTTCATCAAGGCACAGGAAGGCGACTACCTGACCTCGGCGATCGGCCATGCGCTGACCTATGACCGGCGTGACGACAAGATCGAGCCGACCACCGGATACGTGCTGCGGCTGTCCCAGGAAGTGGCGGGGCTTGGCGGTACCGAGCGGTACTTCAAGAACATGATCACCGGCTACAAATACTTCTCTCTGGCCGATGAAGTGGTGCTCAGCCTGGGTGCGGAAGCAGGCATGATCAACGCACTCCAGGATGATGTCCGGTTGCCCAACCGGTTCTTCATCGGCGGCGATACATTCCGCGGGTTCGATACCGGCGGTATTGGCCCGCGCGACCGCACCACCGGCGACGCGCTGGGCGGCGAGAAATACTACAAGGCGGAAGCCGATCTGAGCTTCCCGATCGGCCTGCCGAACGAATTCGGCATCAAGGGACGTCTGTTCACCGAGGTCGGGACCCTTTTCGACACCAGTGACTCGGGGCCGGAAGTCGCGGACGAAGCCAGCCTGCGGGCATCCATCGGCACCGGCCTGCAATGGAAATCTCCGCTTGGCCTCATTCGGGTCGATTTCGGCGTGCCGGTCGTCAAAGAGGATTATGACGAGGAGGAACTCGTCCGGATCAACTTCGGTTCACGCTTTTAGCAAGGTTTGAAGTAGATGTTCAGAATGATGAAGACCGTGTTCTTTCTGGCCGCCGCGATGATCGCGCTGCTGCCGCCGATCGCGGAAGCGCAATCAGGGGTCAAGACCCCGCCGGCGGTGATTGCGGTCATCGACGGCCAGCGGGTGAATCGCGAAGCGGCGGCATTGAAGAGCGCCCGCCAGCAGCTCGAGCAATACCGCTTCAATTTCCAGTCCGAAATCGCCAAGGAAGAGGAGAAGCTGCGCGCCGAGGAGCAGGAACTCGCCCGCCAGCGCTCGGTGGTGACGCCGGAAGTGTTCGAGCAGCGGCGTCAGGCGTTCCAGTCCAAAGTCATCGAATTGCAGAAGCGCATCCAGGAGCGGTCGCAGTCGCTGGAAAAGATGCTCAACGGCGTACGTGAGCAGGTGACGCTTCAGGTTATCGAGATACTGAAGGATCTTTCCCGCGAGCGTGGCTTCAACATGGTCCTCGACCGCGCCCAGGTCCAGCTCTTCATCGGCGACAGTATCGATATCACGCCTGACGTCCTGAAGCGCATCGACCAGCGCCTGCCGACCGTCAAGGTTGCGTTGCCCGCCGGGAAGTGAGGCATGGCTGATCCGCGCTATTTCGAGCGGGCCGGCCCATTCAGCCTGGGAGATTTGGCCGCGCGGATTGGCGCAAAGCTGTCCGATCCGGCGCAGGCCGCGCGCGTCGTAACCGATGTCGCGCCGCTGGACCAGGCCGGGCCCGAGCAGCTGGCTTTTCTCGATAATCCGAAATACGCCGAGGCCTTTGCCGCAACTCGGGCCGGTGCCTGCATCCTGCACGAAAAGCATGCCGGGCTGGCGCCGGCTTCGGTGGCGCTGCTGCTTTCGGGGAACCCGTATCTCAGTTACGCGCGCGCGGCACAGCTCTTCTACCCTCTGCCCAAGGCTGCTGGGGGCGTCCATCCAACCGCCGTGATCGACAGCGGGGCCAGGCTGGGCAAGGACGTCAGCATCGGGCCTTTTGTGGTGATCGAGGCCGGAGCGGAGATCGGCGCCCGAAGCTCCGTTGGCGCCGGAACGATGATCGGCCGCGGCGTCGCTGTGGGCGAAGATTGTCGGATTGCTGCCTCGGTGACGCTCAGTCATTGCCAGATCGGGAACCGGGTTACGCTGCATCCGGGGGTGCGGATTGGCCAGGATGGCTTTGGCTTCGCTCCCGATCCGACGGGCCATGTAAAGGTTCCGCAGCTTGGCCGCGTGCTGGTCGGCGACGATTGCGAGATCGGCGCCAACTCCACCATCGACCGGGGCGCGGGTCCGGACACCGTGATCGGTCCGGGCTGTTGGATTGATAATTTGGTGCAAATCGGGCACAACGTCACCCTCGGTCGGGGCTGCATCATTGTGGCCCAGGCGGGCATCGCGGGTTCGACCCGGCTGGGCGATTACGTTGTGCTGGCGGCCCAGAGCGGCATTGCCGGCCACCTGAAGATCGGGACAGGAGCGCGGATCGGCGCCAAGTCAGGCGTGATGACCGACATTCCGGCGGGAGCGAGTTACTTCGGCATTCCCGCGACCAAGGTGAAGGAATATTTTCGCCAGGTCGCCACCTTGCGGCGGCTGGCGCAGAAGAAGGGCGCGGACAATGAGTGAGAGCCAGGCGGGAGTGAGCGTCGGATCGATCGACATCCTTCGCATCATGGAAATGATCCCGCATCGCTATCCGATGCTGCTGATCGACCGCGTGGTCGATCTCCAGGCCGGCAAGAGCGCCGTCGGGATCAAGAACGTCACCATCAATGAACCCCAATTCACCGGCCATTTTCCCAGCCAGCCGGTGATGCCCGGCGTGATGATCGTGGAGAGCATGGCCCAGACTGCGGCGGTGGTCGTGGTCTATACGCTCGGCAAGGAGTCGGAAGGCAAGCTGGTCTACTTCATGACCATAGACGAGGCGCGCTTCCGCAAGCCGGTGGTGCCAGGCGACCAGATGCATATCCATGTCGCGGCGATCAAGCAGCGCGGCCCGGTCTGGAAATTCGAGGGCAAGGCCATGGTCGACGGCAAGCTGGCCGCGGAAGCGATTTTTTCGGCCATGATCCTCGATAAGAAATAGGCCGATGCCGCATATTCATCCTACCGCCATTATCGAGGACGGTGCCAGGTTGGGCGCCGAGGTCCGGATCGGGCCGTATTGCCACATCGGCCCGCAGGCGGAACTGGGCGATGGCGTCACACTCGTCAGCCATGTCGTTGTGGCAGGCAACACCTCAATCGGTTCGGGTACGCGGATATTTCCGTTTGCCTCCATCGGGCATCCGCCGCAGGATCTGAAATATCGCGGCGAGCCATCCCGTCTCGAGATCGGCAAGAATAACGTGATCCGCGAAGGCGTCACCATGAATCCCGGCACCGAGGGCGGCGGCATGCTGACCCGGATCGGCGATGGCGGCCTGTTCATGGCAGGCGCCCATGTGGCGCATGACTGCCTGCTCGGCGACAACGTCATCATGGCCAATAACGCGACTCTTGCCGGCCATATCGAAGTCGGCGATTTCGCCTTTGTCGGCGGCCTGGCCGCAATCCATCAATTCTGCCGCATCGGGCCGCATGCAATGATCGGCGGTATGTCTGGCGTGGAGCAGGATGTCATTCCCTATGGCATGGTGATCGGCAACCGCGCTTATCTCACCGGCCTCAATCTTGTCGGCCTGAAGCGGCGTGGCTTCGAGCGCGAGGATATCAACAAGCTGCGCGCCGCCTATGACCAGTTGTTCGCCCGCGACGGGCGCTTCGCCCAGCGCCTGGACGAAATGGCAGGGAAATACGCCGATACGCCCCTGGTCCAGGAAGTGATCACCTTCATCCGCAATGCTTCCAAGCGGGGCATCTGCCAACCGCAGGCGGATGGTGCAGCTTCAGCCTAAGCTAGGCCTGATTGCTGGCGGCGGGGACATCCCAGCCATCGCCCGCGATACCTGCCGTGCCGAAAATCGCCCGATCTATATCGCCGCGCTGAACGGCTTCTGCGATCCGGCTACGGTGACAGGGAGTGACCACGCATGGTTCGACCTGCCCCAGGTCGGCCGGCTGCTGAAAGCGTTGAAGGCTGCCGATGTCGAGGAGGTCTGCCTTTGCGGTCGGGTCAGCAAGCCCGATTTCTCCCGGCTGAAACCGGATCTCAAAGGAGCATTGCTGCTGCCGCGGATCATCCGGGCAGCGGCGACCGGCGACGACGCGATTCTGCGCGTGGTGGTCGAGGCATTCGAGCAGGATGGTTTCCGGGTGATCGGTATCGAGCAGGTGGTCGCTAGCCTGCTGGCCGAGGCCCGGCAATACGGCGCTGCGACACCCAGTCAGGCCCAGGAGAACGACATCCGCATCGGCATCGCCGCAGCGCGCGAGCTGGGACGGGCCGATCGCGGCCAGGCAGTGGTGGTTGCCGACGGCCAGGTACTTGGCCGTGAGGACGATGCCGGCACGGATGTCCTGCTGGCGCGCATGGCCCAGGAAGAACGGGCGCGCGCCGGGATATTGGTGAAGACGGCAAAGCCGCAGCAGGATCGGCGGGTCGACCTGCCGACGATCGGCATGACCACCATCGCCAATGCCGCTGCTGCCGGGCTTGCCGGGATCGCAGTAGAAGCCGGCGCTGCATTGATGGTCGACGCTCCGGCCATGTCTCTGGCCGCCGATCGGCACGGCATGTTCCTGGTCGGATTTGATCATGGCCGCTGACGCGAAACCGTTGCGGGTCGCGCTGATCGCCGGGGAGCCTTCGGGCGATGTGCTCGGCGCGGGCCTGATGCGCGCTCTTCGCCATGAAACGGAAGGACGGGTGGAGTTCACTGGCATCGGCGGCGCGCAGATGGCAGAGCAAGGGCTCCGCAGCGAAGTGCCGATCGCGGATCTGTCGGTGATGGGGCTGATCGAGGTCCTGCCGCGGCTCCGCCTGCTGCTGCGGCGGATCGACCAGACATCGCAGTTCCTGATGTCCGGCTTGCCGGATGTCGTGGTCACAATCGACAGTCCTGGATTCTCCCGTCGCGTCGCGCAGCGATTGGCGGCGCGGCGTTTTCCCCTTGTGCATTACGTGGCTCCCACAGTCTGGGCCTGGCGACCCGGACGGGCCCGGCGCATGGCGCGTCTGTACGATCATCTGCTCACCCTGTTCCCGTTCGAGCCACCCTATTTTGAAGCTGTCGGCCTGCCGGCGACCTTCGTCGGGCATCCGGCAGTGGAGACGCTTGCCGACGCGCGCCAGGCCGAGCGGGATGCCGCCAATGCCGGCGCAGGATTTCGGAGCCGGCATGGAATTGCCGCCGGCAGGCCACTGCTCGCCATCCTGCCCGGCAGCCGGAAGGGTGAGGTGGCAAGATTGCTGCCGGTCTTCACCGAGGTTCTGGCATGGTTGAAGCAGCAGGGACATGATCTCCATCTCCTTCTGCCTACGGTGGAGACAGTGTCGTCGATGGTGCGAACGGCAGCCGGAAGCCTGCCGTTTCCCGCGACGGTCCTTGACGTGGCCTCGGAACGTTACGCCGCAATGGTTGCGGCCGATGCTGCGCTCGCGGCGTCAGGCACGGCGACTCTCGAACTCGGCCTGGCGGGCACACCGACCCTGCTGGCCTATAAGGTCAATCCGCTCACCGCGGCGGTCGTCCGGCGCCTGATCCGTACGCCCTATGCCGGCCTCGTCAATATTCTGCAGGGGCGCGAGGTGATGCCGGAATTCCTGCAGGAGAAGTGCCGTGCCGATCTGATCGCCCCGGTCCTGGAGCGCCTGCTGACCGATCCCGCGGCCCGACAGGCCCAGATCGAGGGTTGCGCTGCCATTGCCGCCCAGCTCGGCGCGGATGATGCGCTGAGTCCCAGCATGCGCGCGGCACGCGCGATTCTTTCAGTTGCTGCGGCCGGCCGCCCGTCGGCATAGCTCGACATTGCAGGCCGGGCACACATATCACGAAGGCTAGGAGAGGAGATGCCCATGAACGAGACCACGGCAATTTCGCGGCCCGACGCACAAGCCGCGTCCTTCCGGATGCTGCACACGATGCTGCGCGTCCTGGATCTGGAGAAGTCCCTCGATTTCTACGTCAGCAGGCTCGGCATGAAGCTGCTGCGCCGGACGGATTATCCGAGCGGCGAGTTCACGCTCGCCTTTGTCGGCTATGGCGAGGAAAAGGATCACGCCGTGATCGAACTGACCCATAACTGGGGGCAGAAGGAGCCCTACACGATCGGCAGCGGCTATGGCCATATCGCCATCGGCGTGCCAGACATCTACGGATTATGCGAGAAGTTGCAGGCCGCCGGCGTGAAGATCCCGCGCCCGCCAGGCCCGATGAAGCATGGTGGCAGCGTAATCGCATTTATCGAAGATCCGGACGGCTACAAGATCGAACTCATCGAGCGCAAGCCGACATAAAGCAAAAGGCCCGGGAAGACCGGGCCTTTTCCATTTGTTCAGTATGCTGTCGGTCAGAGCCGGGCGGCAATCCAGGCCGTCGCTCCGGTGAGCAGCGCCAGCCAAAGCCACAATTGCGGCCGGCGAAGCAGCGAACGCGGTGCCATCCGGTTGTCGTTGGCGGGCGCCGGCATGGTCATGAACCCCGGCCGGAGCCAGCCATAGCCGGTGGTCCGTGTGCCGACGGGCGCAGTTCCGCCCTGTTTTTCCGCTCCCTTGCGCATCGGCCCGCCTCCCGTCGTGCCGCCAACCTGACAATAAGACGACGATCAGCCGCGCTTGTCGAGGGGAATAAAGTCGCGCTTCGGCGAACCGGTGAACAGCTGGCGCGGCCGGCCGATCTTCTGGGCCGGATCCTCGATCATCTCGTTCCACTGGGCGATCCAGCCGACCGTGCGGGCCAGCGCGAACAGCGCGGTGAACATCGCGGTCGGGAAGCCCATGGCGCGCAGGATGATGCCCGAATAGAAGTCGACATTCGGATAAAGCTTCTTGGAGACGAAGTAATCGTCCTCCAGCGCGATCCGCTCGAGTTCCATCGCCATCTTGAGCAGCGGTTCGTTCTTCACGCCCAGTTCGTCCAGAACCTCGTAGCAGGTCTGGCGCATCACCTTGGCGCGCGGGTCGTAGTTCTTGTAGACGCGATGGCCGAAGCCCATCAGGCGGAAGCCCGAGTTCTTGTCCTTCGCCTTCTTGACCGCTTC
>CAYSCA010000071.1:9460-14716 GCA_964429465.1 uncultured Rhodospirillaceae bacterium | reverse complement strand
CAGCGCCATCGCCTTGGTGCCGGTCATGTCGGAGCGGAAGCCGCCGCAGAACAGGATGCCCGGCGCGCGGCCCGGTGTCGTGCAATAGGCCAGCCGCGAGCCGTCGGGGCGGGAAAGGAATTGCGGTTGGGACATGGGGACTCCTCAAAACGCGGCGGCCGGGCCGTTGGCCGGGCTATGCCGGGGCCGTATGATGCGCGAATCGCTTTCGCATCTCCATGCTGCAGAATCCATATCCACGATGACCAGTCCGTCCGGCGAGCGTTCTGCCGCCTTTGAAGACCCTGCCGGCGCCAGGGAAAGCCGCCCGCCTGCCGTTCTGCAGGTGCTGCCGGCGCTGGTCACCGGCGGGGTGGAGCGCGGCACGGTCGATACCGCCAAGGCCCTGGTCCGGGCCGGCTGGGTGGCCTATGTCGCCTCGGCCGGCGGTCCGATGGTGCGCGAGCTGGAGCGCGCCGGGGTGAAGCACATCACCCTGCCGCTGGCGAGCAAGAACCCGCTCGTCATGTGGCGCAATACCGGCAAGCTGGCCGAGCTGATCGGCAGCCTGCCGGTCGATCTGGTGCATGTGCGCTCGCGCGCGCCGGCCTGGTCGGCGCGGGCGGCGGCGCGGCGCTGCTTCGTACCCTTCGTCACCACCTTCCACAATCCCTACAAGGCGCATAACTGGTTCCGCCGCCTCTGGGCCGGGCCGATGGCCAAGGCCGATCATGTGGTGGCGATTTCCGATTTCGTCGCCGAGCATGCGCATCGCCGCTTCGGCGTGCCGCGCTCGCTGCTCACCACCATTCCGCGGGGCACCGACCTGGTGTGGTTCGATCCGGCCCGCGTCTATCCCGACCGCGTTGCGCAGCTGGCCCAGCAATGGCGGCTGGTCGACGGCCTGCCGGTGATCCTGCTGCCCGGGCGGCTGACGCGCTGGAAGGGCCAGGGCGTGCTGCTGCGCGCGCTCAGCCTGCTGGCGGGGAAACGCGGCCGGCAGGATTTCATCGCGGTGCTGGTCGGCGACCATCAGGGCCGCGAAGCCTATCAGGCCGAACTGGAAAAGCTGATCGCCCAGCTCGACCTCAAAAGCTGCGTCCGGCTGCCCGGCGGCGCGAAGGACATGCCGGCCGCCTATATGCTGGCCGATGTGGTGGTCTCGGCCAGCATCGAGCCGGAAGGCTTCGGCCGCATCGCCGTGGAGGCGCAGGCGATGGGCAAGCCGGTGATCGCCACCGATCATGGCGGCGCGCGCGAGACCGTGCTGCCGGGCGAGACCGGCTGGCTGGTGCCGCCGGGCGATGCCGGGGCGCTGGCCGGGGCGCTGGACGAGGCGCTGAATCTGAGTGCGGCCCGCCGGCTGGAAATCGCCGCGCGGGCGCGCCGCCATGTGCAGGCCCGCTTCACCGTCGACGGCATGACCGACGGCTATATCAAGGTCTATACCGAGCTGCTGTTTCCGCAATCCTGAGCGGTTTCCGCGCCGATTCGCCCCGCCTTGACAGGGGAGGCCGGACGATTAGGCTGCGCCCCCTTGGAGGTCGTTAACCCATGTCCAGCCCTGCTGTTTCTGCCGCCGATATCCGCGTCACCCTGCCTGATGGCAGCGTGCGAACTTACGCGGCTGGCAGCACCGGCGCCGATGTGGCGGCCTCGATCGGCGCCGGCCTGGCCAAGGCGGCGCTCGCCATCCGGCTGGACGGCAAGCTGAAGGATCTCGGCACCCCGATCACGCGCGATGCGAAGCTCGAGATCGTCACCATGAAGGACCGGAACGAGGCCGAGCTGCTCGAACTGATCCGGCATGACGGCGCCCATGTGCTGGCCCAGGCGGTGCAGGAACTCTATCCCGGCACGCAGATCACCTTCGGGCCCGCCACCGAGGATGGCTTCTACTACGATTTCGTGCGCGACGAGCCGTTCACGCCGGAGGATTTCGGCAAGATCGAGCAGCGCATGGCAGAGATCGTCAAGCGCGACCTGCCGATCAGGCGCGAGGAATGGGCGCCGGAGCAGGCCGTCGAATATTTCAAGTCGATCGGCGAGACCTACAAGGCCGAATGGGTGGCGGAGATCGCCAAACGCGGCGAGGCGATCTCGATCTATCGCCAGGGCGACCAGTGGCTCGACCTCTGCATGGGGCCGCATCTGCCTTCCACCGGCAAGCTGCCGCCGGCCTTCAAGATCATGAAGGTGTCGGGCGCCTACTGGCGCGGCGATGCGAAGAACCGCCAGCTGCAGCGCGTCTATGCCACCGCCTGGCGCGACCAGAAAGAGCTCGACGCCTATCTGAAGCGTCTCGAGGAAGCCGAGAAGCGCGACCACCGCCGTCTCGGCAAGGAGATGGGCCTCTTCCACCAGCAGGAAGAAGCGGCCGGCATGGTCTTCTGGCATCCGCGCGGCTGGACGCTCTACCGGACGCTGGAGCGCTACATGCGCCAGCGTCTCGAGCGCGCCCGCTATCAGGAAGTGAAGACGCCGCAGCTGGTCGACCGCAAGCTCTGGGAAGCCTCCGGCCACTGGGAGAAGTTCCGCGAGAGCATGTATATCGCGGAGAACGAGGAAGGCATCCGCGACTTCGCCGCCAATCCCGGCGAGCGCATCTTCGCGCTGAAGCCGATGAACTGCCCCTGCCATGTGCAGATCTTCAACCAGGGGCTCAAGTCGTATCGCGACCTGCCGCTGCGCATGGCCGAGTTCGGCTCCTGCCACCGCTTCGAACCGGGCGGCGCGCTGCACGGCATCATGCGGGTGCGCAACTTCACCCAGGACGACGCGCATATCTTCTGCACCGAGGACCAGATCATCTCGGAATCGAAGATTTTCTGCGACCTGCTGCGCTCGATCTACAGGGATCTCGGCTTTGCCGATATCCGGGTGAAATTCTCCGACCGGCCCGCCACCCGCGCCGGCACCGACGAGATCTGGGACAAGGCCGAAGCCGCGCTGAAGGAAGCCTGCGAGGCTTCCGGACTGGAATACACGCTCAATCCGGGCGAGGGCGCCTTCTATGGCCCGAAGCTGGAATTCGTGCTGCGCGACACGATCGGCCGCGACTGGCAATGCGGTACCCTGCAGGTCGATTTCGTGCTGCCCGAGCGGCTGGATGCCTCTTACATCGGCCCCGATGGCCAGCGCCACCGGCCGGTCATGCTGCACCGGGCGATCCTGGGCAGCTTCGAGCGCTTCATCGGCATCCTGCTCGAGCAATATGCCGGGAAACTGCCGCTCTGGCTCAGCCCGCTGCAGGTCGTCGTGGCGCCGATCGTGTCGGATTGCGACGAGTATGCGCAAAAGGTCGCCGGGCAGATGGAAGCGGCCGGCCTGCGCGTCGATACCGACCTGCGCAACGAGAAGATCAACTACAAGATCCGCGAACTCAGCCTGGCCAAGGTGCCGGTCATCGCGGTGGTCGGCAAGAAGGAGGCCGAACAGGGCACGCTGACCCTGCGGCGGCTGGGCGAAGAGAAGCAGGAAACCATTGCTTTGGCCGACGCGATTGCTAGATTGACCGCCGAAGCCCGCATGCCCCAGGGTTGACCCCGGCAGAAGCTGGCCTAACTCACTGATTTTGTTGAAACTACTGTAAGGAGCGCGTCATAGCCCGTCCACCGTTCAATGCCCCGCCGCAGCCGAAAACCGATGGCCCGCGGGTCAATCACGAGATCGACGTTCCCAATGTCCGTCTGATCGACGCCGCCGGAGAGAACCGCGGCGTGGTTACCATCCGCGAAGCTTTGCGCCTGGCCGAAGAAGCCGGCCTCGACCTCTGCGAAATCTCGCCCACCGCGCAGCCGCCCGTCGCCAAGATCCTCGATTACGGCAAGTACAAGTACGAGGCGCAGAAGAAGGCGGCCGAGGCGCGCAAGAAGCAGAAGGTCATCGAGATCAAGGAAATCAAGCTGCGCCCGATGATCGACACGCATGACTATGACGTGAAGATGAAGGCGATGCACCGCTTCCTGGAAGAGGGCGACAAGGTGAAGGTCACGCTCCGCTTCCGCGGCCGCGAGATGGCGCACCAGGAACTCGGCATGAAGCTGCTCGACCGGGTCCGCGAGGATCTCGTCGAGAAGGCCAAGGTGGAGCAGACGCCCAAGATGGAAGGGCGCCAGATGACGATGGTCATGGCTCCCAAATAAGTCAGGGAGTGAGGTCGTGGCGCTGATGCGAATCAGCGCCATTGCTTTATCTGCGTAACAGAAAACAGGGAGACTCCGATGGGCGCGACGGCGGTGAAGGCGATGGTGTGCAAGGCCTGGGGCGGACCCGAGAGCCTGAGCCTCGAAGATCTGTCCCTGCCGGCGCTCGGCCCGCGCGATGTGCGGCTGAAGGTGCATGCCGCCGGGCTGAACTTCCCCGATACGCTGATGATCGCCGGCAAATACCAGTTCAAGCCGAGCTTCCCCTTTGCGCCCGGCATGGAATGCGGCGGCGAAGTGGTCGAGGTCGGCGAGAAGGTGAGCGACCTCAAGCCGGGCGACCGCGTGATGGCGACCACCGGCCATGGCGCCTTCGGCGAGATGGTGAACTGCCCGGCCGCCAACGTGTTCCGGATCCCGGCCAGCATGCCTTACGAGGTGGCGGCCGGCTTCCCGATCACCTATGGCACGACCTGGCACGCGCTGGTCGATCGCGGCCGCATGAAAAAGGGCGAGGTGCTGCTGGTGCATGGCGCGGCCGGCGGCGTCGGCCTGAATGCGGTCGAGCTCGGCCGCGAGCTGGGCGCCACGGTGATCGGCACCGTCGGCTCCGACGAGAAGGCCGCGATCGTGAAGGAATACGGCGCGGCGCATGTGATCAACTACTCCAAGGAAAGCATCAAGGATCGCGTCAAGGAGCTCACCGGCGGCAACGGCGCCGACGTGATCTATGACGCGGTCGGCGGCGATGCCTTCGACCAGAGCTTGCGCTGCATCAACTGGGACGGCCGGCTGCTGGTGATCGGCTTCGCCTCGGGCCGCATCCCGGAAGCGCCGGCCAATCTCGCGCTGATCAAGGGCTGCAGCATCGTCGGCGTCTTCTGGGGCGCCTTCGCCGCCCGCGAGCCGGAGAAGAACCGCGCCAATTTCGCGGCCTTGTTGGCGCTCTACGAGCAGGGAAGGCTGAAGCCGCATGTCTCCGCGACCTTCGCGCTCTCCGAAGTGCCGCAGGCGATGCAGGCCCTGCTGTCGCGCAAGACCACCGGCAAGGTGGTGATCAAGGTCCGCTGATCAGCTGTATGCGGCGCACAGAACCGCCATGACTGATTCCGTCAAAGCCCAGTATGAGGCG
>CAYSCA010000071.1:0-9360 GCA_964429465.1 uncultured Rhodospirillaceae bacterium | reverse complement strand
GTATGCGGCGCACAGAACCGCCATGACTGATTCCGTCAAAGCCCAGTATGAGGCGCTGCCCTATCCGGCGCGCGATCCGGCCGACGAGGCGCGCCGGCTGATCACCGGCTCGCCCAGCTTCCTGCCGGAGCTGAACCACTACCTCTTCGGCGGCCGGCGCGATTTCTCCAGGCCCATGCGGGTGCTGGTCGCTGGCGGCGGCACCGGCGACAACCTGATCCAGCTGGCGCAGTATCTCGCCGCCTCCGGTGGCAGGCACGAGGTGGTCTATCTCGATCTCTCGGCCGCATCGCGCAAGGTGGCCGAGGCGCGCGCCAAGGTACGCGGCCTGACCAATATCCGCTTCATCACCGGCTCGCTGCTCGAGGTCGCGTCGCTCACGCCCGGCCCCTACGATTACATCGACTGCTGCGGCGTGCTGCATCACTTGCCTGATCCTCCCGCCGGTCTCGCCGCGCTGAAGGCGCAGCTCGCGCCGCAGGGCGGCATCGGGATCATGGTCTATGGCCGCTATGGCCGCGCCGGCGTCTATCCGCTGCAGGATGCCCTGCGGCAGCTGACGCCGGAAGACGAGGCGCCGGGCGAACGCATCGCCGTGGCGAAGACATTGCTGGCCGAACTGCCCGAGGGCAACGAATTCCGGCGCAATCCCTTCGTCGGGGATCACACCACCGGCGATGCGGGGCTCTACGACCTCTTGCTGCACAGCCAGGATCGCGCCTACACGGTGCCGGAACTGGATGCGCTGGTGACCGGCGCCGGCCTCGCCGTTGCGGCCTGGATCGAATCCTGCCGCTACGATCCGCTCACCTATCTGAAGGACCCGGAGCTGCGCCGCCGCGCCGCTGCGCTGCCGCCGCTGGAGCAGGCAGCTTTGGCCGAGCGCCTGAGCGGCGCGATGAAGACCCATGTGATCTATGCGGTTGCACCCGAGCGGCAGCAGGATGCCGTGGCGCAGCCGGCGCCCGATCTGGTGCCCTGGCTGAACGGCATCCCGCCGCGCGCCCTGGCCGAGACCTTTGCCAAACGCGGCGCGCTGGCGGCGACCTTCCACACCGAGCGCTTCGTCTTCCCGGCGCCGCCACGCGCAGCCGAGATCGCGGCGCTGCTGGACGGCCGACGCACGCTCGGCAGCATCGCCGAGACGCTCGGGCTGGACTGGGTGGATTTCGCCGCGGCCTATGCGCCGCTGCACCAACTGCTGACCGGCATCAACAAACTCTACCTGCGGCGCCACTGAGCGGTTGTTCGACCGCCCTCCGGGCCTAGATGCTGTCTATGGCCTCGCCGGACCAGCCGCTTCGCCCGCCCGAGCTGACCCTCCGCTCCATCCTCACCGGGCTCGCCATCGGCGCCGCACTGACGCCGTGCAACGTCTATGCCGGCCTGAAGATCGGCTGGGCCTTCAACATGGCGATCGCCGCCGGCCTGATCGGCTATGGCGTCTGGCAGATCGCGTCCCGCTTCCGGAGCATGCCCGACTGGGGCCTGCTGGAGAACAACATCAACCAGATGATCGCGTCTTCCGCCGCCTCGATCATTTCCGGCGGGCTGGTGGCGCCGATCCCGGCCCTGACCCTGCTGACCGGCAAGACGCTCGCCTGGCACTGGATGATGCTGTGGGTCTTCGCGGTCAGCGCGCTCGGCGTGATCGTGGCGGTCGGCCTGCGCCAGCAATTGCTGATCCGCGAACAGCTCGCCTTTCCCGCCGGCATCGCGACGGCTGAAACCATGACGCGGATTCATGCCCGCGGCGGCGAGGCGGCATCGCGCCTGCATGTGCTGCTGGCGGCCACCGGCTTCTCGGGCCTGCTCAAGCTGATCAACGACCTGATCGTCACCCTGCCGCGCCTGGCGCCGCCGCTGAAACTGGGCGGCATCGCCGGCGCGCCGAGCCTGGCCAATCTCGGTTTCGCCTTTGATCCCTCACTGCTGCTGCTCGGCTTCGGCGCCATCATCGGCCTGCGCGCCGGACTCTCGATCCTGATCGGCACGGTGATCGCCTGGGGCTTCCTGGCCGGCCTGGTGCTGGAGCAGGGCTGGGTGCAGGCCGGCGCCGCCGACGAGGCCTGGTTCGAGCCGCTGGTGACCTGGCTGCTCTGGCCGGGCGCGACGCTGATGGTGGCGTCGTCGCTGACCGCCTTCGGCTTCGCCCTGGCGGGCCTCTGGCGCCGGCGCCGGCCGGCCGAGCTCGACCGGGTCTCCACCCGCGGACAGCTGATCGCGCTCGCGGCGGCGACGGCGCTGGTTGTCGCCTGCGCCACCCTGCTGTTCGATATCGCGCTCTGGCAGGCGCTGCTGGCGGTGGCCTTGAGCTATGTGCTTGCCGTGGTGGCGGCGCGGGTGACGGGCGAGGCCGGCATCACGCCGATCGGCGCCATGGGCCAGATCACGCAATTCGCCTATGGCATCGTCTCGCCCGGCAATCTCACCGCCAACCTGATGACGGCCAACATCACCGGCGGCGCGGCCGGCCAATGCGCCGACCTGATGCAGGACCTGAAGACCGGGCTGATGATCAATGCCACGCTGCGCTTCCAGGTGCTGGCGCAGATTTTCGGCGTCGGTATCGGCAGCCTGGTCGGCGTCGCGGTCTATCTCCTGCTGATCCCCGATCCGGCCGGCATGCTGATGACGGAAGCCTGGCCCGCGCCGGCAGTGGCCACCTGGAAGGCAGTGGCCGAGGTGATGACGGCGGGACTCGCCTCGCTGCCGCCGGGCGCCCTGCCCGCCATGGCGGTTGCCGCCGCGCTGGGAATCCTGCTCGCGCTGCTCGAGCGCCTGCTGCCGCCGCGTTACGCGCGTTTCCTGCCCGGCGCGCCGGCGATTGGCCTCGCCTTCGTCATTCCCGCCTGGAACGGAGTGTCGCTGTTTCTGGGTGCGGCGCTGGCCGCCCTGCTGGCGCGGGTCGCGCCGGGCTGGTCGGACCGGCATCTCTTCGGCCTGGCGGCCGGGCTTGTCGCCGGCGAGAGCCTGATCGGTGTCGCCACCGTGATCGCCAAGCTGTTTGCCTGATCAGGCCCGGCTTTGCCGGATCGCCGTCGCGCTCAGGGGATTGAGTTTCGATTTCAGCAAGAGAAAGGCCGGCGGCGCGGTGTCGGCCAGGGCCGCGGCCTCGCTCGGCGGCAGCCGGTAATTGCCAAGCCAGCGGGCGGCGAGGCTCTGCGGCGCGGTGAGGTTATGGCCCGGCCGGTCGAGCACGCAGATCGGCATCGTGGCCGCGATATCCTGCCAGCGATCCCAGTGGCGGATCTGGTTCAGGTTGTCGGCGCCCATCAGCCAGACGAAGCGCATATTGGGATAATGCAGCCGCAGGCGCTGCAGCGTGTCGGCGGTGTAGCGCGTGCCGAGCCGCGTTTCGACGGCGGTGACCTTGATGCGCGGATGCGACGCCACGGCCCGGGCATCGGCGAGCCGCCTGGAAAGCGGCGCCATGCCGTCGCGGTTCTTGAGCGGATTCTGCGGGCTGACCAGCCACCAGACCTGGTCGAGCTTGAGCCGGTGCAGGGCCGTCAGGCTGATCTCGCGATGCGCGGCATGGGCGGGATTGAAGCTGCCGCCCAGCAGGCCAATCCGCAATGACAGGCGCGAACCGAAGGCAGGGATCATGGAGGGGCGCGCGCGTCTCTGCCGTTCGGATCAGGGCCGGATCTGGCCGTTGCCGTGAACGAGATACTTGAACGTGGTGAGCTGCTCGACGCCGACCGGGCCGCGGGCATGCATCTTGCCCGTCGCAATGCCGATCTCGGCCCCCATGCCGAATTCGCCGCCATCGGCGAACTGCGTCGATGCATTATGCAGCAGGATGGCGCTGTCCAGCTCGTTCATGAAGCGCGCAGCATGGGCGGCATCCTCGGTGAGGATCGCTTCGGTGTGATGCGAGCCCCAGGTCGAGATATGGCGGATCGCTTCGCCGACATCCTCCACGACCTTCGCCGCGATGACCGCATCGAGATACTCGGTCGCCCAGTCTTCTTCCGAGGCCGCCTTCACGCGGGCATCGACCTGCTGCACGTCTGCATCGCCGCGCACCTCGCAGCCGGCCTCCAGCAGAGCCTTCACCAGACGCGGCAGATGCGTCTTTGCAGCGGCACGCTCCACCAGCAAAGTCTCGGCGGCGCCGCAGACGCCGGTGCGCCGCAGCTTGGCGTTCAGCACGATCTCCTCGGCCATCTCTGCATCGGCGCTCGCCTCGACATAGACATGGCAGTTGCCGTCGAGATGGGCGAAGACCGGCACGCGGCTTTCCGCCTGCACGCGGGCGACCAGCGACTTGCCGCCGCGGGGCACGATCACGTCGAGCCATTCGGCCGCGCCGAGCATCGCGCCGACAAAGGCGCGGTCGGTGGTGGGCGCCAGCTGGATCGCGGCTTCCGGCAGGCCGGCCTCTTTCAGGCCTTCCACCAGCGCGGCATGGATCGCGCGGCTGGAATGATAGCTTTCCGAACCGCCGCGCAGCAGGCAGGCATTGCCGGCCTTCAGACAAAGCGCGCCGGCATCGGCCGTCACATTGGGGCGGCTTTCATAGATCACGCCGATCACGCCGAGCGGCGTGCGCACACGGGAGATCTTCAGGCCATTCGGTCGCGTCCATTCCGCCATCACGCTGCCGACCGGATCGGGCAGGGCGGCGATCTCCTCCAGCCCCTGCGCCATCGCGGCAATGCGTTTGGCATCCAGCATCAGGCGGTCGAGCAGGGCAGGCGTCAGGCCTTTCTCGCGGCCGGCCGCCATGTCCTTCGCATTGGCCGCCATGATCTCGGCCTCGCGGCGTTTAAGCGCCTGCGCGCCGGCCAGCAGGGCGGCATTCTTCTGTGCGGTCGTCGCCGTGCTCAGAATGGCCGCCGCGGCCTTCGCCGCGCGGCCGATCCCGGCCATGGCTGCCGTCGCATCGACAATCGCGCTATGGGCATTCATCGCAGCACCAGATCGTCGCGGTGGATCATTTCATCGCGTCCACGGTAGCCGAGAATATCGGCGATGTCGCCGGATTTGTGGCCCTTGATGCGGCGCGCATCCTCGTCCGCGTAAGCCGACAGGCCGACCGCGATTTCCGCGCCGGCGCCGTTCACCACGCGCACCGGATCGCCGCGCTGGAAGCGGCCATCCACTTCGACCACGCCGGCGGGCAGCAGCGAGCGGCCTGAGCGCAGGGCTTTGGCCGCGCCGTCATCGACGGTCAGCGTGCCCGATGCATTGAGCTGCCCGGCGATCCACTGCTTGCGCGCCGTTGCCGGTGTGCCCTGGGCCAGGAACCAGGTGCAGCGTGCGCCATCGCGGATCGCCTGAACCGGATGGGGGATCTTGCCGCTGGCGATCGCCATGGCGCAGCCGGCGCCGACCGCGATCTTCGCCGCCATGATCTTGGTGATCATGCCGCCGCGGCCGAAGCCCGAGCGCGAGATGCCGGCCATCGCCTCGATCTCCGGGGTGATCGAGTCCACCACCGGGAAGAATTTCGCCTCGGCATCGAGGCCGGGGTCGGCCGAATAGAGTCCGTCGATATCCGACAGCAACACGAGGCAGTCGGCCGAGATCATCTGCGCCACGCGGGCCGCCAGACGGTCATTGTCGCCGAAGCGGATTTCCGCCGTCGTCACCGTGTCATTCTCGTTGACCACCGGCACCGCGCCGAGTTTCAGCAGGGTGTTCACCGTCTCGCGGGCATTCAGATACTGGCGCCGCGCCTCGGTGTCGGCCAGGGTGAGCAGGATCTGCGCGGTCTTCAGCCCGTGCCGCTCCAGCGCCTCGCCCCAGGCGGCGGACAGCCGGATCTGGCCGGCGGCGGCGGCCGCCTGGCTTTCCTCCAGCTTCAGGTTCTTCTTGGGCAGGCCGAGGATGCGGCGGCCCAGCGCGATGGCGCCGGACGAGACCACCAGAACGTCCTTTCCCTCGGCGCGCAGGGCCGCGATATCGTCGACCAGCGCGTTCAGCCATTCGGCGCGCACCGCGCCCTTCGCGCCGTCGACCAGCAGCGACGAACCGACCTTGATGACGATGCGCCTGGCTTTTTCGATGGCGTCACTCATCGATGGTCACGCCTTTCTCCGCGGCGCGGGTCCGCGCGATCACGTCGTAGAGCGCATCGACCACGGCATTGACGCCTTCGCCGGACACGCCCGACAGCGTGAAGACCGGCCGCTTCGCCGAACGCTTCAGCTTGGTCAGCTTTGCCTTCAGCTCGTCTGCCGGGATGGCGTCGATCTTGTTCAGGCCGATGATCTCGGGCTTCCTGTCGAGACCGGCGCCATAGGCCTTCAGCTCCTTGCGGATCAGCTTCCAGGCGGCGACGGGGTCGTCGGCCGTGCCGTCGATCAGATGCAGGATCACGGCGCAGCGCTCGACATGGCCGAGGAAGCGATGGCCCAGGCCGGCGCCTTCGGCCGCGCCCTCGATCAGGCCGGGCAGATCGGCCAGCACGAATTCGCGCTCGTTGGACTGCACCACGCCGAGCTGCGGCTTCAGCGTCGTGAAGGGATAATCGGCGATCTTCGGTTTGGCGCGCGAGGTGCGGGAGAGGAAGGTAGACTTGCCGGCATTGGGCAGCCCGACCAGGCCGGCATCGGCGATCAGCTTCAGCCGCAGCCAGATCCATTTCTCCTCGCCGGGCCAGCCGGGATCGGCGCGGCGCGGCGCGCGGTTGGTCGACGACTTGTAATGCTCGTTGCCGAAGCCGCCATCGCCGCCTTTGGCTAACAGCACGCGCTGGCCCACCTCGGTGAGGTCGGCGAGCAGCGTCTCGTTGTCATCGGCCAGGACCTGCGTGCCCTTGGGCACTTTCAGCACCACGTCGGGCGCATTCGCGCCGGAGCGCTGCCGCCCGGCGCCATGGCCGCCGCGCTGGGCGCGGAAATGCTGCTGGTAGCGGTAATCGATCAGCGTGTTCAGCCCGTCGACGCATTCGACCCAGACATCGCCGCCCTTGCCGCCATTGCCGCCATCGGGTCCGCCGAACTCGATGAACTTCTCGCGGCGAAAGCTCACCGAGCCAGGTCCGCCCTGGCCGCTTTCGATATAGACCTTCGCTTGATCGAGGAATTTCATGATGTGGCTATCGGTTCAGGCAACGAAAAAGGGGAATGGCTTGCGCCATTCCCCTTGATCTCGTTTTCGCTCTCGGGAAAGGCGCGTGCGATCACGCCTCCGGCGGGAGCACCGACACATAGGTGCGGCTCTTCTTGCCGTCGTGGAACTTCACCTTGCCGTCGATCAGCGCGAACAGGGTGTGATCCTTGCCGATGCCGACATTCTTGCCCGGATGCATCTTGGTGCCGCGCTGGCGGACCAGGATGTTGCCGGCGACCACGGCTTCGGAGCCGTATTTCTTGACGCCGAGGCGTTTGGACTCGGAGTCGCGGCCGTTACGCGAGGAGCCGCCAGCTTTCTTGTGTGCCATGGGATACTCTCCTTAACTCTGTACGCGCGCTCAGGCGGCGATTTCGAGGATCTTCACCGCCATGTAGCTCTGGCGATGGCCGTTCTTGCGGCGCGAATTCTGCCGGCGGCGCTTCTTGAAGACGATCAGCTTCGGGCCGCGGGTGCGGCCGATCACCTCGGCCTTGACCTTGGCAGCGCCCAGGGCCTTGCCCAGCTTGACGTCGCCGCCATTGCCGACCGCCAGCACCTGGTCGAATTCGATCTTGTCGCCCGCCTCGCCGGCCACCAGTTCGACCTCGAGCACGTCGCCCGCTGCCACCTTATACTGCTTCCCGCCGGTCTTGATTACTGCGAACATATTGAATTTCCATAGAAAAATGGCAGCGCCAGCCATCCGGCACCACCTGAATTCAAGGTGGCGCACTATAGCCGGGGCAAAAGGCCTGTCAACCCCGGATTCCGGCGCGGTTTCGCCCCGTGATGTCGCGGGCCGGGCGGCCTTCCGGCATGAACCCCTGCCTGACGGGACGGCTGGAAATCTGCTATCCGGACCCATGCCTTCCGCTCCGCCCGGCCAGCGCCGTCGCCTGCTGGTGATCCATAACCCTGCCGCCGGCGCGGGGCGCTGGCGCAAGCGGGCGCGGCTTCAGGCCTGCCTCGACCGGCTGGAACAGTCCGGCTGCGCCATCGAGGTCCGGCTCACTGCCGGGCGCGGCGACGCCGAGGCCTTCGCGCGCGCCGGGCATGCCGAGGCTTACGACGCAGTGGTGGCGGCCGGCGGCGACGGCACCATCGGCGAGGTGGCGAACGGCCTGCCGGAGAATGCCGCCCCGCTCGGCATCCTGCCGCTCGGCAGCGCCAATGTGCTGGCCGCCGAGATCGGCCTGTCGCCCGATCCGGCCGCGGTGGCGCAGACCCTGCTGCGCGGGCCCGTGGCGACGATCTGGCCCGGCTGCGTGAATGGCCGGCTGTTCACCATGATGGCCGGGATCGGCTTCGATGCCCATGTCGTGGCGGCGCTGTCGCCGGGGCTGAAACACCGGCTGGGCCGGGCCGCCTATGGGATCGAAAGCCTGCGCCGGCTCGCGGATTACGGACTGCCGCGCTACCGGCTGACGATCGACGGCAGGGATTACGATTGCGCCTCGGCCGTCATCGCCAAGGGGCATTTCTACGGCGGCAGATTCGTCTGCGCCCCGCATGCGCGGCTCGATGATCCCTGTTTCGAGATCTGCCTGTTCAGGCGCGGCGGCCGGGTCGGCGCGGCACGCGCCGTCCTTGCGCTGACGCTGGGCCTGCTGCCGCGCCTGCCCGAGATCGAACTGGTGCGCGGCAGCGAGGTGGAGATTGCCGGCCCCGAAGGCGAGCCGGTGCAGGCCGATGGCGATATCGCGGCCATCTTACCGGCGCGCGTGACCATCGGCCGTCGCGCCATTGCCCTGATCGTGCCGGGCGGCGGCGCTCTGGCCGCGGGCATGCTAGAACGGGCGGCGGGATAACGAATCACAGGCCATCGTCATGTCTGCTTCCGCTTTTGCCAGAACGCCCACGCCGCCTTACTACGCCGTGATCTTCTCCGCCCAGCGCACGCCCGGCGACAACGGCTATGCCGAAACCGCGCGGCGGATGGCGGAGCTTGTGGCCCAGCAGCCGGGCTATCTCGGCGCCGAACATGCCCGCGACGATGCCGGCTTCGGCATCACCGTGGCCTATTTCGAGTCGGAAGAGGCGATCCGCGGCTGGAAGCTGAATCTCGAACATACGGCCGCGCGCGAGAAGGGCCGCAGCCACTGGTACGCGCATTACGAAATCCGGGTGGCGAAGGTCGAGCGCGCCTATAACTTCACCGCGCCCGCGGCGGATTGAGGCCTAGGTATTGCCGTCGCGCATCAGCATGCCGGTCTCGTGCACGGCATGGCGCAGGCGTTCCAGCCCGTCCTGCAGGCGGCCGGAACCGATCTCGCGGTAGATCGTCTCGACGCA
>CAYSCA010000070.1:0-14722 GCA_964429465.1 uncultured Rhodospirillaceae bacterium | reverse complement strand
CATCGCCGGTCAGCGCCACCTTCTCCTTCTTCAGCAATCCGCTTTCGGTGGCGTAATTGTTGACGCAGCGGGTCAGTGCGCCGCGGAAACCCGCCAGATGCGTGCCGCCATCGCGCTGCGGGATGTTGTTGGTGAAGCACAGGACGGTTTCGTGATAGCCGTCGTTCCATTCCAGCGCCACCTCGACGCCGATGCCGTCGCGTTCGCCGCGGATCGTTACCGGCGGCCTGTGCAAGGCATTCTTGTTGCGGTCGAGATAGGCAACAAAGGCTTCGACGCCGCCCTCATAGCGCAGTTCGACGCGGCGCGGCTCGACGCCGCGCAGATCCTCGATCACGATCTTCACGCCGTTGTTGAGGAAGGCCAGCTCGCGCAGGCGATGCTCGAGCGTGGCGAAATCGAATTCGGTCCGGGTGAAGGTTTCCGGCGACGGCAGGAAGGTGACCTCGGTGCCGCGCCTGCCGTCGGCATCGCCGGTCTCCGCCAGCGGCGCCTCGGCATCGCCGTGACGGAAGCGCATGAAATAGGCCTTGCCGCCGCGCCAGATGCGCAGATCGAGCGTGGTCGACAGCGCATTGACGACAGAGACGCCGACGCCGTGCAGGCCGCCCGACACCTTGTAGGAATTCTGGTCGAACTTACCGCCGGCATGGAGCTGGGTCATGATGACCTCCGCCGCCGAGACGCCCTCCTCGGGATGGATGTCGACCGGAATGCCGCGGCCGTTGTCGCGCACCGTGCAGGAGCCGTCCGGGTTGAGGCCGACATAGACCTCGTCGCAATAGCCGGCCAGCGCCTCGTCGATCGCGTTGTCGACCACCTCGTAGACCATGTGATGCAGGCCGGTGCCGTCATCGGTATCGCCGATATACATGCCCGGACGCTTGCGCACGGCATCAAGGCCCTTCAGCACCTTGATCGCCGAGGAATCGTAATTTTCGCCGCTGCTGCGCGGCATCACTGCTTCGCTCATGTCACTGCCTCATTGAGCCGTGGCGCGGCGTCACCACGCCATCGGCCACTGCGAAAAACTCAGCCCGTCCCTCGAGACCCGCAAACAGGTCGTCATCGGTGCCGGTCAGCCATACCTGCCCGCCAAGCGCGAGCAATTCGTCATACAGGGCGGTACGCCGGCGCGCATCGAGATGCGCGGAAATCTCGTCCAGCAGCATCAGCGGCGGCGCCTGGCGGCGCGCCCTGATCAGCCGTGCATTGGCCAGCGTGATCGCCACCAGCAAAGCCTTCTGCTCGCCGGTCGAGCAATGCTCGGCCGGCTGCGCCTTTTCCGCATGCCATACCGCGAGATCGCTGCGATGCGGCCCCTCGGTCGCCGCGCCGGCTTCGCGGTCGATGCCGCGGCGTTCGGCCAAGGTGACGCGGATTCTCTCTTCCACCGCCAGGGCCGGCATCTCCGCCAGCCAGGATTCCACCACGCCCTGCGCCGCCAGGCGGGCGCGCGGGAACGGGCCGGTCGCCAGCGCCATGCCGGCTTCGATGCGGGCCAAGCCGTCGCGGCGCGCGGCCGCCACCGCCACGCCATGTGCGGCCATCTGGCTCTCCAGCGCGGCCAGCCAGGCCGGATCGGCCCCTGCCTTGCCGCTGCCAGATTTCAGCAGGCGATTGCGTTCCCGCATCGCCCGCTCATAGGCCGATACCTGGCGCGCATGGCCGCCATCCAGCCCATAGACCAGGCGATCCATGAAACGCCGCCGTGTCGAAACACCGTCGACGAACAGGCGATCCATCTGCGGCGTCAGCCACACGACGTCGAGATACTCGGCGAGATCATTGGCGGCGCCCGCCGTTTCGCCGTTGATCCGCACCACCCGGCGTTCGCCGCCGCCGTCTTCGTCATCGGGGCTTTCCGCCAGTCCGGTGCCGATGGCGATCGGCCCGATAGCCGTGGCCAGCTCGGCATGAGCAGCCCAGCTGTCGGTGGCGCCATGCCGGTTGATGTCCGACAGCCTGGCGCGGCGCAGGCCGCGGCCGGGACTGAAGAAGGACAGCGCCTCCAGGATATTGGTCTTGCCGGCGCCATTCGGCCCAGTCAGCACGACCGGCGCGCCGTTCAGGCGCAACTGCAGGCGGGCATAATTGCGGAAGTCGCGCAGATTCAGCGACAGGACGGCCGTATGGGCTGTTGCCGTGCTATCGAACGTCCTCTCTGCAACCCGTACCGCGCTGCTCACCAAACTCAGACTCGCATCGGCATCAGCACATAGAGCGCGCCATCGTCGCTCGGATCCCGCACGACGGTCGGCGCCAGGGCATCGGCCAGCAGGAAGCGGGCATTCTCGCCCTCGATCTGGCCGGCGATGTCGAGAAGATAACGCGAGTTGTAGCCGACTTCGATGGCCGCCGCGCTGTAGGCGGCGGTCAGCTGCTCGGACGCCGAACCGTGATCGGGGCTGGTCGCCGACAGCTCGATTCCGTCGGGCTTCAGCGACAGCTTCACGGCGCGGCTCTTCTCGGTCGAGATCGTCGCCACGCGGTCGACGGCGGCGGCAAAGGCCTTGCTGTCGACTTCCATCACCTTGTCGTTGTCGCGCGGGATGACGCGCTCGTATTCGGGAAAGGCGCCGTCGATCAGCTTGGAGACCAGCACCAGTTCACCGAAGGCGAACCGCGCCTTGGTGTCACTGAGCTCGATCTTCACCTCCGACGAGCCGCCTTCCAGCAGCTTGCGCAACTCGCTCACCGTCTTGCGCGGCACGATCACGCCCGGCATGCCGGCGGCGCCGTTGGGCAGCGGCGATTCCACCCGCGCCAGCCGGTGGCCGTCGGTGGCCACGGCGCGCAGCATCGGCACGCCGGCGCTGCTGGCCGCATGCACATAGATGCCGTTCAGGTAATAGCGGGTCTCTTCCGTCGAGATCGCAAAGCGCGTCTTGTCGATCAGGCGCCGCAGCTGGTCGGCCGGCAGCATGAAGCTGTGCGGCAGATCGCCGGCGGCCATCACCGGGAAATCTTCCTTGGGCAGGCAGCTCAGCTTGAAGCTCGAGCGGCCGGCGCGCAGGTCGAGGCGCTGCTCGGCGGCGGTGAAGGTCAGCTCCACCTCCGCGCCTTCGGGCAGCTTGCGCACGATGTCGTAAAAGGTGTGGGCCGCCACCGTGGTGGAACCCGGTTTCGCCACCTTGGCCGGCAGTTTTTCGACCACGGCGATGTCGAGATCGGTGGCGGTCAGCGCCAGCCGTTCGCCCTCGGCTTCCAGCAGGACGTTCGACAGGATCGGGATGGTGTTGCGGCGTTCCACCACGCTCTGGACATGGCCAAGGGCGGTCAGCAGAACGGCACGCTCGATGGTGAGTTTCATGGCTGGAAACCGGTTATGTTTTCTTGATTTTCGGCACCCCTGCCGAGTCTGTTAAGTATATCAAACCCGCCATTTGCAGGCGAGGCGTATAGGCGCTTCCGGCGCTGTTTTTGCAAATGCGAAGGGCCACCCTGCGGCAGCCCTTCTTTTCAGTATAAGTTACTGAATTAATTAATAATTTTCTGAATGCTAGCCTTCCAGTTTGCGGCGCAGCAAATCGATATCCTCGGCGAAGGCGGCGTCGATCTCGCGCAGCTCCTCGATTTTGCGCACGGCATGCATCACCGTGGTGTGGTCGCGGCCACCGAATTTGCGCCCGATTTCCGGCAGCGACCGCGAGGTGAGCTGCTTGGCCAGATACATCGCCACCTGGCGCGGACGCGCCACCGCACGGGCGCGGCGCGGCGAATGCATGTCGGCGAAGCGGATCGAGTAATGCTCGGCCACCCGCTTCTGGATTTCCTCGATCGTCACCTTGCGATCGTTGGCGCGCAGCAGGTCCTGCAGCACTTCCTGCGCCGAGGTGACGGTCACCGGCTTGCCGACCAGGCTGGCATAGGCCGAGATCCGGTTCAGCGCGCCTTCCAGCTCGCGGATGTTCGACGTGATCCGGCGCGCCAGGAATTCCAGCACGTCCTGCGGAATGTTGGCGAGGCCGTTCTTCTCGGCCTTGGCCTGCAGGATGGAGAGCCGCAGCTCGAAATCGGTCGGGTGGATATCGGCCACCAGGCCCCAGCCCAGCCGCGAGCGCATGCGCTCTTCGATGCCTTCCAGATCCGACGGCGAGCGGTCGCCGGAAACGATGATCTGGCGGTTCTGGTCGCACAGCGCGTTGAAGGTGTGGAAGAACTCTTCCTGGGTGCTTTCCTTGCCGGCGATGAACTGGATGTCGTCGATCATCAGCACGTCGACCGAGCGGAACTGCTCCTTGAATGCCATCGTGTCCTTGAAGCGCAGGGCACGGATGAACTGGTACATGAATTTCTCGGCCGAGAGATAGACCACCCGGCGCTCGGGGAAGCGCTGGCGGATATGCCAGCCGATCGCATGCATCAGGTGGGTCTTGCCCAGGCCCACGCCGCCATAGAGGAACAGCGGATTATAGGTGACCGTCGGGCTCTCGGCGACGCGCAGCGCGGCGGCGCGCGCGAGCTCGTTGGACTTGCCGGTGATGAAGCTGTCGAAGGTGAAGCGGGGATCGAGCGGGGCGGACAGCTCGCGCTCGACATCGTCCATCTCGCGGACCTGCAGGGCCGGCAGGCCGGAGCCGGCCACAGCGGCAGGACGCACCGGCACGGCCGGCGGCATCTCGCCCGGCAGAGTGGCCTTCGGCTGGGCGGCCTGCATCGCGCCGCTCGGCCGGACATGGATGACCACCCGGCGGACCGTGGCATTCTCCAGCCGCCAGATCTCGCGCAGGCGTTCGCTGTAATGATTGGCGACCCAGTCGCGCATGAAACGGGTGGGCACCGCCAGATGGACATCGCCGTCATCCGCCAGGCCTTCATCGGCCAGGGCGACCGGCTTCAGCCAGGAGTTGAACGCGGCATCGCCAAAGGACACGCGGAGCCGGGCCCGGACGCGCTGCCACTGGGCATCGAGGGCGTCTACGGGGGCGACGTTGCGCGGTGCTTCGGCCATGGGGACGGATTGCGGCTGCGGGTGGGTCGACTTCGCCATGACCGCCTCAGCTCTGCAGCCAGGCGAGGCCGGCGGCTTTCCAGCCACCGATCCGGCCGCGATGCTTCTCGGTGTCCAGGTCGCCCTCAAAGCCGCCCGCGACATTATAGCAGGGGCCAAAGCCGGCAGCGGTCATTGCCTTGGCGGCGGCGCGCGACCGGGCGCCGGAGCGGCAGATGAAATACAGCGGCTGGCCCGCCGTGATTCCCTGTGCACGCAATTCGTCGGCAAAGCGCGGGTTGATACTCATCTCAGGATACATCTGCCATGACACGAAGAGCGGTCGCTTGCCCAGCTTGCCGAGATCCGGCGTACCGACGAAGCTCCACTCCGGTTGGGTTCGGACGTCGATCAGCTGTGCGTCCGGATCGTTCGAAAGGTGGTTCCAGGTTTCGGTGGTCGAGACATCGCCAGCATAATCTTCATCCCCCGTCTTCACCGAAGCCAACATCCCCAACCTCGCGCCACGTTTATTGTTTCAAAACTATCGTTCCGTCACGCGTGCTGCCGTCCCCCGGTTTCTCGGCGCGCCGACATCTTGTTGCGCTGTTCTGTTGCGCTTCGTCGAGCCGGGCAAACCGGCTCATCGCGCGGCAGCGAAGGCATTAAAGGGAAATCAGGAGGGCCACGCAAGCGGACAGATGAAGACTCCCCGAAAAAAAAATTCTGTGTGGCAGAATTGGAACTTGCGCAACGCAGTTCACGGGCGTCGCGCGCATTGTGCGGACTAATCACCTTGCCGAAAAAACGTTCGCGAACGCCGCATCCAAGATGCCTTCGCACCCGCATAAAAAAACATCGCCCGCTGCATTGAGCGCGGGCGATGTTCGATCAGCGAAAACGATGTCGGCGCCGGTGGCGCCGGACATCAAGCCATAGCTTTGACGCTGGCGTTCAGACGCGACAGCTTGCGCGAGGCAGTGCGGCGGGCGACGACGCCCTTGTTCACGCTCTTGTCGAGCTCGGGCTGCGCAGCCTTGAGCGCGGCCTGCGCGGCGGCCTTGTCGCCAGTCGCGATGGCAACCTCAACCTTCTTCACCGAGTTGCGGACCTTGCTGCGCCGCGAACGATTGACGGCGGTGCGCTTCTTGGTTTGGCGGGCGCGCTTCTCCGCCGACTTGTGCTGAGCCATGCTGACGATTTCCGATGGTTGATGCTGCCTTGCGGCGAAATCAAGGCGGGGGTTATAGCCCTGCATCCGGGATGCGTCAACCCCGCTGAAACGGCGATTTTCGCGGGTTTCCCGGCCGCTTGCCGGGCCGTTCAGCGGCGGTCATAGTGCCGTCATGCCGGACATCGCCCTGCTTGCCCAGATCGCCTATCTCGCAGGTGCCATCCTGTGCCTCGCGATGGTCGCGCGCAGCCCGCTGCCGGCGGCGCTGTTCTGGGGCGTCGGCGCCATCCTGCACGGATTGCTGGCCGCGGCGGAACTGACCGATACGCTCGGCCTGTCGGCCTTTGCCGGACTGGAAGGCGATCTGCGCTACCTCGCCTTCACCGCCGGGATGTTCAGCCTCGCCATCGCGGCGGTGTTCAGCCTCATCCTGCCGTCCGGCTTCAAGCGCATCACCCTGGTGACCGGCATCGCGCTGGCGTTGCTGATTGCCGTTGCCGCCGACCGGCTGCCGCTCGGGCGCCTGCCGATGCCGCTGATCCTGCTCGGTGTCTTCCTCATCGCCATCGTGATCGGGCTGCGGCATCGTCCGGTTCCGGCGCGCTGGCTGCTGCTCGGCACCCTGGCGCTCGCCCTCGCCGAACTCGGGCGCTACGGCTATCTGGGCTTCATCCCCGTGGCGCCGGGCAGCCTCGCCCGGTTCTGCTTCGGCGCCGCACTCGCCGCCTTCGGCCTCACCGCCTATCGCGCGAAATAGACCAGGGTCCGAGGAACCCGTCCTTCCGCTTGCCCGAAATTATTTTAGATATAAAATATCTCCGGTGCCCGGCTGCGGGCGCGGTTCAGTCAGACGGGGAACGCCATGCGTGTCACCATCGTCGGAGGCGGCCCGGCCGGCCTCTATCTCGCCCTGCTGATGAAGAAGGCCGACCCGCGGCACGACATCACCCTGCATGAGCGCAACCAGGCCGACGATACCTTCGGCTTTGGCGTGGTATTCTCCGACGAGACGCTGAACCAGTTCCTGGCCGAGGATACCGGAACCTACCAGGCGATCAGGGACAGCTTCGCCTACTGGCACGAGATCGACGTCGTCGCCGCCGGCGAGCGCATCCGATCCGGCGGCCATGGCTTCTGCGGGCTGGCGCGCAAGAAGCTGCTGCAGATCCTGCAGCAGCGCTGCCGCGACCATGGCGTGACGCTGCATTTCGGCAGCGAGCAGCAGGATTTCGAGCGGCTGCGCCGGGATTGCGACCTGCTGGTCGGCGCCGACGGCATCAACAGCCTGGTGCGGGAGAGATGGAACGACGTCTTCCGGCCCAGCCTGGACTGGCGGCCGAACAAATTCGTCTGGCTCGGCACCACTTTGCCGCTGGATACCTTCACCTTCATTTTCGAAGCCAGCGAACACGGCCTGTTCCAGGTCCACGCCTACCGCTTCGAGGAGGGCCTTTCGACCTTCATCGTCGAGACCACCGAGGAGACCTGGAAACGCGCCGGGCTCGACCGCGCCAGCGAAGCCGATACCATCGCCTATTGCGAGGCGCTGTTCGCCCGGCATCTGAACGGCCACAGGCTGCTCAGCAACCGCTCGATCTGGCGCAATTTCCCGACCGTCAAATGCGAGCGCTGGGTGCATGACAATGTCGTGCTGATCGGCGATGCGGTGCATACGGCGCATTTCTCGATCGGTTCGGGCACCAAGCTGGCGATGGAAGACGCCATCGCGCTGAACCGCGCGCTGCATGCCGGCCATAACGCGGTGCCGGCGGCGCTGCAGGCCTTCGAGACGGCGCGGCAGACGGAAGTCTCGATCCTGCAGCATGCCGCCCAGGTCTCGCTGGAATGGTTCGAGCATACCGACCGCTACCGCGGCTTCGAGCCCATGCAGCTGGCGCTCAGCCTGCTGTCGCGGAGCAAGCGCATCACCTACGACAATCTGCGGCTGCGCGATCCGGCCTTCATGGACCAGGTCGACCGCTGGTTTGCCGAGAAGAACGCCCGCGAGCAGGGCCTGCCGGCACCGAAATCACCGCCGCCGCCGATGTTCACCCCGCTGAAACTGCGCGGCCTGACCCTCGAGAACCGCGTCGTGGTCTCTCCCATGTGCCAGTATTCGGCCGAGGACGGCATGCCGAACGACTGGACCCTGGTGCATCTGGGCAGCCGCGCCATCGGCGGCGCCGGGCTGGTCGTCACCGAGATGACCGACATCGCGCCGGCTGCGCGCATCACGCCGGGCTGCACCGGGATGTGGAGCCCGAGCCATGCCAAGGCCTGGCGCCGCATCACCGACTTCGTCCATGCCCATTCCAGGGCGAAGATCGCCGTGCAGCTCGCCCATGCCGGCCGCAAGGGCGCCACCTGCCTGCCCTGGACCGGCGGCTATGACGAGCCGCTGACCGAGGGCGCCTGGGAGATCCTGGGGCCGTCCGCGATCCCCTATCTGCCGCACAGCCAGGTGCCGCGCGAGATGACCCGCGCCGACATGGAGGCCGTACGCGACGACTTCGTCGCCGCCACGCGGCTGGCGCTGGATGCCGGCTTCGACATGATCGAACTGCACATGGCGCATGGCTATCTGCTCTCCAGCTTCATTTCGCCGCTGAGCAATACGCGCCGGGACGAATATGGCGGCAGCCTGGAAAACCGCCTGCGCTTCCCGCTCGAGGTGTTCGAGGCGATGCGCGCCGTGTGGCCTGCCGAGAAGCCGATCTCGGTGCGGCTGTCGGCCGTCGATTGGGTACCCGAGCGCGGCCTGACGCTGGCGGATTCCGTGCAGATCGCCCGCATGCTGAAGGCGCGCGGCTGCGACCTGGTCGACGTCTCGGCCGGCCAGACCTCGCGGGAGGCCCGGCCGCAATACGGCCGCATGTTCCAGACGCCATTCTCCGACGCGATCCGCCAGGAGGCCGGCATCGCCACCATCGCTGTCGGCGCCATCACCTCGGCCGACCAGGTGAATACCATCGTCGCCTCGGGCCGGGCCGATCTCTGCGCGCTGGCGCGGCCGCATCTGGCCGACCCCTATTTCACCCTGCATGCGGCGGCCGACTACGACTGGCGCGGGGTGCATTGGCCGGTGCAGTACGAGGCCGGCCGCGACCAGCTCTACCAGCTGAAAGCCCGCGAGCGCGAGGAGGCCCGCGCCGCCGATGCCTTCGCCCGCCAGCGCGCCCGCCGCGACGAGGTCTAGCGCGTCTTTCCGCGCCCTTGCGGGCCTGTTCATCCGCCCCGGCCGGTGTAAACTCCGGGTCCTGACGTTCCTTCCGGAGTAACGCCCCCCATGCGCGATCTGCAACTGCCCGGCCGCTCGGTGGCCATGGGCCGCAACGGCGCCGCCGCCACTTCGCATTCCCTCGCCACCCTGACCGCGCTCGACATCCTGCGCGCCGGCGGCAATGCAGCCGATGCGGCAGTCGCCGCCTGTGCGGTGCAATGCGTCGTCGAGCCCGGCTCGACCGGCATCGGCGGCGACAATTTCGTGCTCTACGCCCCGGCCGGCACGAATACGACCAAGGGCGGCAAGGTCTACGGCCTCAACGGCTCAGGCCGCGCGCCGGGCAAGCTGACCGCCGACCATCTGCTGAAGCAGGGCCTGAAGGAGATCCCGCTCACCTCGGTGCATGCGGTGACCATCCCGGGCGCCATCGACTCCTGGGCCAAGCTGAACCAGCGTTTCGGCAAGCTGCCTCTCGGCGACCTGCTGCAGCCGGCGATCCGCTTCGCCGAGGACGGCTTCCCCATCACCGAGCGCGTCGGCACCGACTGGGGCCGCAACGAGGAAAAGCTCAAGGCCGACCAGAACACCGCCCGCATGTGGCTGAAGGACGGCCGGGCGCCGAAATTCGGCGAGGTCTTCCGCGAGCCGGAGCATGCCAAGGTGTTCCGCGCCGTCGCCGAGAAGGGCCGCGACGGCTTCTATACCGGCTGGGTTGCCGAGGACATGGTGGCCTATCTCAACAGCCTGGGCGGCCTGCACAGCCTGGAGGATTTCGCCACCCAGGAAGCCATCTGGGTCGAGCCGATCGTGGCAAACTACAAGGGCGTCGACGTCTACGAGATTCCGCCGAACGGCGTCGGCATCACCACGCTGCTGATCCTGAATATCCTGAGCGGCTTCGATCTGAAGAAATACGACCCGGTCGGCGTCGAGCGCTTCCATCTCGAGGCGGAAGCCACCCGGCTCGCCTTCCAGGCGCGCGATCAGTATGTCGCCGATCCGGCCTTCGCCGAGGTGCCGGTCGACAAGCTGCTGTCGATGGCCTTCGCCGACGAGCTGCGCAGCCGCATCGACCTGAAGAAGGCGATGCCGGTGACCGGCCCGGCCGGCGGCACCAGCTATCGCGACACCGTCTATCTCAGCGTGGTGGATTCCGACGGCAACGCCTGCTCCTTCATCAACTCGCTGTTCTGGCCCTACGGCACCGGCCTGTGCAGCCCGAAGACCGGCGTGCTGCTGCAGAATCGCGGGGCGGGCTTCCGCGTCGACCCCGCGCATCCGAACTGCGTGGCGCCGCATAAGCGGCCGCTGCACACGATCATCCCGGCGATGGCCTGCCGGGACGGCAAGCCCTGGCTCAGCTTTGGCGTGATGGGCGGCGGCTTCCAGCCGGTCGGCCAGAGCCACGTGCTGACCAACATCCTCGATTACGGGATGAATGTGCAGGAAGCGATCGACTGCGCCCGCGGCTTCCACCAGATGGGCCGCTTCGAGGCCGAGCGCGGCATCCGCGAGGATGTGCTGAAAGGCCTCGCCGCTCTGGGCCATGAGATCAAGATGGCCGAGATGCCCCATGGCGGCGGCCAGGCCGTGCTGATCGATGCGGCCAACGGCGTGAAGCAGGCCGGCTCCGATCCGCGCAAGGATGGCTGCGCGCTGGCTTACTGATCGGGGCTGTTGAGCCAGCGGCGCGCCGGAACGACCTGTCCGGCGCGTCTTTCTGCTTATTTGAAGCTTATTTTTTCTTATTTCAGGCTTATTCCGGTTTGTGGCGCCGTAAGCGGTTGATCCTGCTCGGCTGCGGCGCGCCGCCGCGAGCCAGCTGCGAGCCAATTGCAGCCCATTGGATGCCAAGTGCGTGCCCATTCGAGGCCAGTTCCGTGCCAATGGAAAGCCAAGTGCGTCCCATGCGGCGCCAGGTGAATCCCATTGAGCGCCAGTTGAGTCCCGTTGGTTTCCCCGTTGACGCGCCGGGCAGCTGGGCACCCCCGCATACCTACGTATGCCTCTGATCCGATTGACGATATCCAACAGCGAAGAGCTTTTCTTGCGATGAGAACATAATAAGTACATTGCCGCAAAAAGTCAAGAAGCCCAATCAGCGCAACTACCCCGCCCGCGCCGGAAACCGTGGCGCGCCCGGCTCCCGTTCCACGCCGGTGGCGTTCACGGTGAACGAGACCAGGTGATAGAAGCCGACCAGCGCGATGATCTCGATCATCTGGGCTGAATCGAAGTGGGCGCTCGCCTGGGCCCAGAGCGCGTCGTCGATGGTGGCGGAGCGAACGAGCGCGCCGGTGATGCGGACCAGCAGGGCCTCGTCCTCCTTCGGCCAGTCGGTGGCCTGGCCGTGGACCGTGGCGGCGATCTCGGCCGGAGTGAATTTCGCCTTCTCGGCAAAGTAGGCGACATGCACGCCCCATTCGTATTCGGCACCGAGCATCGCCGTGGTGCGCAGGATCACCAGTTCGCGCTGGCGTAAACTGATCGAGCCGCGATCCAGCAGGCCGCCGCCGGCCCAGCGGGTCAGCACGCGCGGGTTATGCGCCACGGTGCGGAACAGCGCGAGATCGGCCGGCATCAGCTTCAGCGCCGCTTCGGCCTCGGGGCTGAATGGCTTTGCGATCGGGACAAGGCGGGACATGGCGCGCGCTTCCTTCTTGTGCTACAGTTTCCGTAGCAGCATGTAGCGCTACTTTTTCAGTAGCGCAAGAGGCGTGAGAAGGAGAAGCATGGCGGCGATCCGGAAACCGGTCCGCGGCTCGAAAACCGGCCGGCCGATCATGGCGGCGCTCGACCTGCTGGGCCGGCGCTGGTGCCTGCGCATCCTGTGGGAATTGCGCGACCAGCCCCTCACCTTCCGCGCCCTGCAGGCCGCCTGCGGCGACATCTCGCCCAGCGTACTGCAGCAGCGCCTGAAGGATTTGGGAGAAGCCGCCCTGGTCGAGCATGACGGGGAAGGTTACGCGCCGACCAAAGCGGCACGCGCGCTGCAGCCGGTGATGCTGGCGCTGAACAGCTGGGCCGAGGACTGGGCGAAGCGGAAGTAGTTCGCTGCGTCACAGGGAAGATCGTCATCCTTGGGCGAAGCCCGAGGATCCATCGCGGTCAGCTGCGCGACGGATAAGGCAATGGACGCCGAGGGTGACGGTCTTTTTTGCAACTACGACTGCCCCTTACACCACCACCAGCAGCGCCGTCGTCACGAAGGCCAGCAGCACCAAAGTCTCGATCAGGATCAGCGCCAGCGGCTTCCAGCCCAGCGCGAAGAGTTCGCCGAACGAGGTCTTCACGCCGAGCGCCGAAATGGCGATCAGCAGGCAGGCGCGCGAGATATCGGAGATCGTCGCGACCGCCAGCGCCGGCAGCGGCAGCAGGCTGCCCACCACCACGAGTACGGCAAAGCCGATCAGGAAGGGCGGCAGGAGCTGGCTCTTGCTGCCGCCGGCGCCCTCTTCGGCCCGGCCGCGATAGAACCAGCCGATCAGGAAGACGACCGGCAGCAGGCAGCTCACCCGCAGCAGCTTGACGAAGGTAGCGACATCGCCGGCCTGCGGCGAGACGGTGAGCCCGGCGCCCAGCACCTGCGCCACGTCGTGGATGGTGGCGCCGAACAGGATGCCGGCATGGGTTTCGTCCAGCCCGAGCGTCTTGGCCAGCAGGGGGTAGATCACCATCGCCACGGTGGAGAGCGCGGTGACGCCGATAACGGTCAGCAGGGTGAGCCGCTCCGCCTGCGGCGAGCGCGGCAGGGCCGCGGCGATCGCCATGGCCGCCGAAGCGCCGCAGATGCCGACGGCGCCGCCCGACAGCAGGCCCTCCTCGCGGCTGCGCCCGGCCAGCCGGGCGGCGACCAGGCCGGTCAGGAGCGCCACCGAAACGCCGCCGACCGCCAGGGCGACCGGGCCGGGGCCCAGATCGGCGATCCGGTCGAAGGTGATGCGGATGCCCAGCAGGGCGACGCCGACGCGCAGCACGAAGCGCGCGGCGATATCGATGCCCGGCCGCACCCGCGCATCGGCGGCGAGGAAATTGAAGGCCATGCCGAGCAGCAGCGCCAGCAGGAAGGGCGGGCCGCCGTAATGCTCGGAGATGAAGCTGACGGCAAGCGCGACGGTGGCGGCGACCGTCAGGCCCGGCAGCCAGCGGCGCAGGCGCTCGCCGATAGGATTGGCCATGGCAGGGGTCAGGAGATCAGAAGCCGCGATCCCGCCGATTGCGCTCGAGCTGGTCGCGCCCGAGTTCCAGGCCGATCAGGATCTCGATTTCCGACGTGCTGCGGCCCTGCAGCGGGATGCGCTGCTCGAGCTCCTCGCCGACGACGACGCGGCGGCGGCCCTGCTCGAACGGGATGACCGCGGTGAAATCCTCGCGCGCCAGCACATTCTGCTGCTTGTCCACCACCGCGACGAAATACGGCACATGGGCTTCCGGCTGGGTGGCGGCGGGACCGCGGGTGGCGGCGACCTGGAGGATGAAGCGCACCACGGCGATGGCGTTCTTGTCCTCGTAGCGGCAGTCGCCGTTATAGTCGAGCAGCTGGGTCTCGAAGGTGACGTCGGTGAGGTCGCGCCCGGGGCCCGGGCGGTATTGCACGCCCTTGTTGGCATCGCCCAGGATGCCGACGCGCGGACAGGGCGGCGGCCGGGTATCGGGCCGGGAGCTGCAGGCGGCCAGCAGCAGCCCGGCGGCGAGCAGGGCGGCGAAGGCGGGGCGGATTTCCAGGGGACGTCTCACGGA
The DNA here is from genome assembly GCA_964429465.1 of uncultured Rhodospirillaceae bacterium. Taxonomy (GTDB): domain Bacteria; phylum Pseudomonadota; class Alphaproteobacteria; order Ferrovibrionales; family Ferrovibrionaceae; genus Ferrovibrio. The sequence goes on along the minus strand of CAYSCA010000070.1, from coordinate 652 downwards.
AGGGCCTCACTGACCGCGCCGGAGTCGGGCCGGAGCTGGATCGCAGCCTTTCCTTCGCGCGTCGGGTATATTAGCTTCCCGGGCAGTTCGCCGGGTCTCCCCCTGTATAGAAGAGGGACCCGCCCCAGACAAGCGGCTGGCTTGCAAGCCCTTGATCTGTCACAACTAGCCTGCAATTTCCGAAACCCGAGCCATGCCAGAGCCCCGCCGCCCCGCCATCGAAATCGTGCTCGCCGCCCCGCGCGGCTTCTGCGCGGGGGTGGATCGCGCCATCCAGATCGTCGAGCGCGCCCTGGAGCGCTTCGGCGCGCCGGTCTATGTGCGCCACGAGATCGTCCATAACCGCTTCGTGGTCGACACGCTGGCCGCCAAGGGCGCGGTTTTCGTCGACGAGCTGGACGAGGTGCCGGCGGGCGCGCCCGTCGTCTTCTCCGCCCATGGCGTGCCGAAATCGGTGCCGGCCGACGCGCAGGCGCGCAAGCTGTTCTATCTGGATGCCACCTGTCCGCTGGTCAGCAAGGTGCATCGCGAGGCCGAGCGCCATCACCGCGAGGGCCGCCGCATCATCCTGATCGGCCATCAGGGCCATCCCGAAGTCATCGGCACGATGGGCCAGCTGCCGCCCGGCGCGGTGGTGCTGATCGAGACGGTG
>CAYSCA010000069.1:0-14752 GCA_964429465.1 uncultured Rhodospirillaceae bacterium | reverse complement strand
CTAGAACACCGCTTCGCGCTTCGGCTCGAAGAAGCGCAGCATGACGGCGAGGTCGCGGCCGCGGCGGACGATGCGGCCGCCCTGCGCCAGGATGGCGAACGCCCCCTGCCGGCGCGCCAGCTTCGGCGTCTTGACGATCCGGTAAAGCGCGCCGTCGGCCGTGCGCCGGAATACCGCGAAGCTGCAGCTGTCGCGGTCATGGCCGATCGCGTAATCGCGCCATTCGCCCTGCCCCACCATGCGGGCATAGAGATTGAGGATCAGGTTGAATTCGCGCCGGTCGAAGAACACATGCGGCTCGGGCGGCTTCGCATCAGGCAGCTTCGCATCGGGCGGCTTTACGTCGTGGGCCTTGCGCCCATTCGGCTTGGCGGCCGCCGGGCGGGAAGAGACATCCTCCGCCGCCGGACGCCGGAAATGGTGAAAATCGATCACCTCGCTCATGCCGAGCGGCTACCCTCCTGCCGGACTGTTCCGCTGCCCGAATCTTGGTCCCGTAAGGCCGCGGCGTCAAGCCGGCAGATCGCGATCAGAGTTCGCTCAGGAGATTCTCCACCGCGCTTTCATCCATCTGCTGATCGCCCTTGTCGATCATGTCGCGGCGGCGTTCCTCGCCGGTATAGGTGGAGAGCTTGTGGCGGCGGCGGTCGGGGCCGAAGAAATCGTCGGTGCGGACGAACTGGCGCGGATATTCGATCACCATCGTGATCCGGCGCGCCATCGCCTTGGCGGTGAACGGCTTGACCAGGAATTCGGTGACGCCGGCATCACGCGCCTTCATCACCTTCCATTCCTCGGACTGCGCCGTGACCATGATGATCGGCACGAAGACGTTGCGCGAAGCGGGATTCTTGCGCACCCACTCGATGAAGCCGATGCCGTCGGTGTCGCCGTCCATATGCCATTCGGTGAAGATGATGTCGACGACGTTGTTCTCGAGATAGGCCAGCGCCTCCTTGGCATTGACGCATTCGGCGATGCGGGCGACGCCGAGCGGGCGCAGCACCTCCTTGATCAGCTGCATGTGGTTGTGGTTGCTGTCGACCACCAGCACCGCAATGTTGTTGAGCTTGTAAGCCATGATCGACTGCCCGGCGCCTAGTCGAACAGCTCGATGCTGCCGGCCTGGGTCTGGACGGCGGTGATCTTCTTCGCGCTTTCGCGCTGGAACACCGCCTTGGCGCTGGCATCCTCGATCTGCTTGACGCGGGCGACGCCCGAGGACGGGAAATACTGCACCTTGCGCGGCAGCGTGCCGCGCAGGTCGGCGGCGGTGACCTTGAAGCCTTCCGCCTTGAGGAAGCGCTCGATGAAGTCGGCGTTCTGGTGGCCGATGCCGCGCAGGCCGGCCAGCACGTTGGCGCCGCCGAAGATCTTCACTTCCAGCCGCTCGCGCCGGCCGCCGGCCGACAGGATGCCGTTGATCAGCTGCTCCATCGAATAGCTGCCATAGCGCAGCGAGGCCGAGAACGGCAGGTCGGCGCTGGCATCGCCGCCCTTGTCGGGCAGCAGGAAATGATTCATCCCGCCGATCGCGGCGACCGGATCGCGGATGCAGGCCGCGACGCAGGAGCCCAGCACGGTGGCCAGCATCTCGCCTTCGCGGGTGGACACAAAAAAATCGCCCTGGAACACCTGGACGACATTCACCTTCAGCACCGGATCGAAATACCGGCGCCGTTCGGAGGACGCGCCGGCGCCGCCGGGATCGGCGACAGGCCGGCGCAATATGCCCGAAGTGGTGTTCATCGCGGGGCCATCATGGACTGCCCGCAGGCCGCGGTTCAAGGCCGCTGACGTCGCGCAGCACCGTATCGGTCCAGTCGACCCCGCTGCACAGCGCGCCGCTGAAGCGGGCATTCGCGAGATCCGTCGGGATGATCCGCCCGGTCGGCTCGCCCTTCGGCGTCAGCAGTTCGGCACCGGTAAAGCGGCTGCCGGTGAGCCGGGCGGCGCGCAGATCGGCGCCGGCCAGGTTGCAGCCGGCAAAGGTCACATTGGCGGCCTCCGCCTCGCGGAGGTCGACGCCGGAAAGATCGGCGAACTTGAACACGGCGCCGTCCAGCTTCGCCGCGCGCAGCGACGCGCCCCGCAGCCGGATTCCCGACAGATCGCGGCCGCGCAGGTCGAAGCCCGACAGGTCCTGGCCGCGCAGATTGGCCGGCCGCCCGGCGCCGCCCTCGACCCAGCGGCGATGCCCGTCCAGCGCGGCGCGGATCTCCGCCTCGCTCATCGGCTGGAAGGCGGCGGCCGGCTCGGCCGCCAGATTGGCCATCGCCACATTGGCGCCGGACACCTCGACATCGGTGAGGTCGACGCCATGCAGATGGGCATCGGTCAGGTTGGCGCCGGCCAAGGTCGCGCCGGCGAGATTGGCGCCGCTCAGCTCGGCGCCGACCAGATTGGCCCCGGACAGCGTCGCCCCGCCCAGATCGGCGCCGGACAGGTCCGCGCTGACCAGCTGGCAATCGGCCAGGGCGGCATCCTGCAGATTGGCGCCGGCGAGATTGCTGCCGCTGAAATCGGCGCCCAGGGCATCGACACCGACCAGGGTGGCGCCGGCGAAGTTGCTGCCGGTCACGTTCTGGCGCAGGACCTCGACCGCCTCGCTGGGATTCTGGCCGATCTCCAGGCCGCGGCGGAAATTCACGCCGGTCAGGTTGGCGCCGGCCATGTTGACGCCTTCCAGCACCGCGCCGCGGAAATCCGCCCGCGTCAGGTCGGCCTCGGCCAGGTCGGCGTTGCTCAGATCCGCCTTGAAGAAGTCGCACTGCATCAGCTGCGCCTTGACCAGCCGCACCCCCTTGAGGATGGCCAGACGAAAGCTGGCGCGCCGCAGATCGGCGCCGGACAGGTCGGCGCTGCTCAGGTCGCGGCCGGCGAAATCGGCCGCCTTGCCACCCGGCATCCCCTTCAGCCAGAGATGATGGTGATGCAGCATCTCTTTGATGTCGATCGGATCCATACGCGCCCGCACCTTCCCGTTGTTTGTTAGCATGTTTTGGGCAAGCGCCATACTGCGAGCGGATCGCCCCCGCCGGTGCCCCGGAGCAATCCGGGGGCGGCGCGATCCCGGCAACTGGAGGTCGCATTCTTGCCAGGACCGCGCGTAAATCCATATGCCGCGAAAGTCGACCTTCATACGCCTACAGACCAATCACCGGACGGGGTGCAAGTCAGGCCCGGCTGTGGAATAATCACCGCAATGGGGAAGGCTTAACGCAGTGCCAGAGAATAACCGTCGCCCGCAGTCGCCGGCCGGGGAAACGGCCGCCATTTCCCCCGCGGCGGCGCGGGAATTGCTGGATTTCGTCGCACTGGTGCTGCTGGCCATCAAGGAAGAGATCGAGGATCTGCAGCAGATCCAGAGCGCTACCTCGCAATCCTTCGCGGCCAAGCTGGTCGAGCTGGGCAAGCAGCTGCCGGGTTCGCCGGTGATGGGCGAAGTGGTCACCCTGATGCAGTCGGACGATCTGCGCAGCCAGCGGCAGCAGCATGTCATCAATGCGTTGCGCTATGTCGAGGACATCATTCGCGACCAGTCGGGCCGCGGCTGGGCGCCGCTGCTGACGCATCGCGCGGCCGGCTGGGGCGAGGGCCTGATCGCCAGCCAGACGCTGGAGCAGGTCCGTTCCCATTTCCAGCATTACCTGCTCGGCGCGCCCTCGGCGGCCGAGCAGACGAAGCCGGCGAACGGCGAGGCGAACGATGTCGAGCTGTTCTGAGCGCAGGCGCGGCGCGGTTTCGGTTGCGGCCCGGTGGCCGGATGCCCTAGTTTGTGAGATGTACCGCGACGGCCAGATCCCGTCACTTCAGGAGCGTTGAGAGCAGTCATGGCTGACGACGACAGCGAAAAACCGGCTGCTGCGAAGCCGCCCAGCGAAGCGCAGTTCGTCACGCCGCCGAATTATCTCAAGATGAAGGTCGGCGCGGGTGGCGTCGACAAGGAAGCCATCAAGGAAGCCGAGATCGCCGTTCAGGTGCTCGGCCACAAGATGTATGCCAAATGGGCCGATTCAGATCTCGACCGCATGCGCGCGGCCTTCGAGGAGCTGAAGCAGACCTCCCTGGACGACGTCGACGGCGTCAAGAAGATGCTGCGCATCTGCTGGGACATGAAGGGCCTCGGCGGCACCTTCGGCTATCCGCTGGTCACCACGATCACCCACTACCTGAGCAACTACCTCGAGCATTGCCTCGATCACGGCACCAAGGTGAGCGCCGCCGTCGTCTCGCCGCATATCGATGCGCTGTATGTCGTGCTGAGCCAGAAGGTCAGCGGCGATGGCGGGGCGATCGGCCGCGAGCTGGTCGCCGGCCTCGAAAAGGTCGTGCTGAAGACCGGCGCCCGGATCGGCTGATCCTCCCCAACCACAACAACTGGTAGCCCCCGCCGCAAGGACCGGGCCGATTTAGCGGTTCGTTCTTGCTCCCCCGAATCGGCGCTGGTAAGGTCGGAGCGAATCGGGCAGGGCCGATTCGCAGCCTCCGATTCCCGTGTTCAGGATAGGAAGATCCTGTGGATCTCGACCAAGGATTGTATGTCGACCGCCACGCCGCTTCCGGCCAGGAAGATGCCGGTTTCGCCGATCCGGACGGCTTCCTGTCCGACGATCCGGTGATCGACGTCGAGGTCGAGGAGCCCGATTTCACCGGGCACAGCCAGCCGGAAGCCGCGGCACCGCTGCCGCGCCTGGCAGACCGCTTCAATACCGAAACCACCTTCCAGGGCCTGTCGCTTTCACAACTGGCGGTTCATTCGCTCTGGATCGTCGATTATCTCCGCCAGCTCGGCGAGACCGAGATGGCCGATGGCGATATCGAGAGCATTGCGCATTGCGCGGACGATCTCGAAGGCGCCATCATGATGATGTTCCAGCTGGCCGGCGGCACGCGCCAGGAATTGCGCCAGCGCTACCGCGAAATCAAGCAGGCGCTGCAGGCCCGGCAGCACATGACCGTCGATCGCGGCCACGCCTGAAAACACCCGGGATTGCCCGGCGAAACCACGGAGAGAATGTGGTTTTTTGGTAACCCCGGGCGTCATCCCCCTTCCGTCTCCGCGGACCCTCGGCTAGGCTGCCCCGCATAAGGCCGAGTGACCGCAGGACAGCGGCGGCCAGCTCCCGGATGACGGGAGTCCGAGGGGGATGGTGGATGGAACCGTTCACGATTTCGAAGACGGAAGACGCGGTCCAGCTCGGCCTCGTGGCGAGCATGGATTTGCGGGCCGCCGAACCCCTTCTGCACAGTTTGCACGAGATTTTGGCCCAGGGCGGCAAGGTCGTCATCGATGCCGCCGCGGTCGACCGGCTGTCCACCCCCTGTGTCCAGATCCTGCTCTCGGCCGCGCAGCATATGGAACAGCACGGTATCCCCTTCGTGATCCGCGCGCCCAGCGATGCCTTCGTCTCTGCCTTCGACGATCTGGGCCTGTTCTCGTTCCTCATGAAATGGCCGGTACAGACATGACCAAAACGGTTCTCACCGTCGACGATTCCAAGACCATGCTGCAGATGCTGCAGTTTGCGCTGAAGCAGGGCGGCTACCAGGTCATCCAGGGTGAGAACGGCCAGGAAGGGCTCGACCTGCTGGATGCCAATGACGGCATCGACGTGATCATCACCGACATCAACATGCCGGTGATGGACGGCATCACCTTCATCAAGGAACTGCGCAAAAAGCCCAAGAACAAGGCTACCCCCGTGCTGATCCTGACGACCGAAAGCAGCCAGGCGAAAAAGCAGGAGGGCCGCGCCGCCGGCGCCACCGGCTGGATCGTCAAGCCCTTCGATCCGGGCAAGCTGCTGGAAGTCATCCGCAAAGTCAGCCCTTAAGCGATTAACCGAGACGCGGAGCAGAAGCGAGACGCGGCCGATGGATGATTTAGCCCAGTTCAGACAGACCTTCTTCACCGAATGCGAAGAACTGCTCGGTGACCTGGAAGGCCATCTGATGACCCTGCAGGCCGGCGAGGGCGGCACGGATACGCTGAATGCCGTGTTCCGCGCCATCCACTCGGTCAAGGGCGGCGCCGGCGCCTTCGGTTTCGACCGCCTGGTCGCCTTTGCCCATATCTTCGAAACCGTGCTCGACCTGATGCGCGACGGCCGGCTCGAGCCGACGCCGGATTCGGTGCTGCTGGTGCTGCGCTGCGCCGACATCCTCTCGGACCTGGTGCGCGCCGCCCAGAACGGCACCGAGCTGCCGGCCGAGCATGAGGATGACGGCCGCAAAGCGCTGATCGACCTCGCCGCCTCGATCGGCGTCAACGCCGATCCCAATGCCGCCGATGACGAGCTTGCCGCGCTCGACGCCCAGCTCGCCGCCGGGGGGCCCGATGCCGTGCTGGCCGCCGCAGCGGCGCCGGCCGAGCCCGAGCCGGCCAAGCCGGCGCCTGCCGCGGCCGCCGAAGCGCCGGCCAAGGCGCCGCTGCTGAAATACCTGGTCAAGTTCGCGCCGCGCGATGCGCTGTACCAGCGCGCCAACGAGCCGCTGATCCTGATCCGCGAGCTGCGCGAGCTGGGCGGCTTCCTTGCCCGCGCCGACGCCGCGGCGATCCCGGCCTTCGACCAGATGCAGGCGGAAGGCGCCTACATCAAGTGGGAATTCGACATCGAGACCGACAAGGGCGAGCAGGCGATCCGCGACGTCTTCGAATTCGTGCTCGACGATTGCGAACTCGAGGTGACCTGCCTCAACCCGCCGGCCGAGGCCGCCGCGGCGCCTGCGGCGGACGCCAAGCCGCCCGCTGCCGCCGAACCGGCCGCGACGCCGGCTGCAGCCGCCGCTCCCGCCGCGCCGAAGGCGGAGGCCGCTGCGCCGAAGGCCGAAACGCCGAAGGCCGATGCCGCGCCCAAGCCGGCAGCCGGCGCCAAGGCCGACGCCCCGGCTGAAAGCAAGGCCGTCCGCTCCATCCGCGTCGATCTCGACCGCGTCGACAAGCTGGTCAACATGGTGGGCGAGCTGGTGATCACGCATGCGATGATCGCGCAACAGACCGAGCACCTGCATGCCGACCAGCATCCCGAGCTGGCCAACGGCCTTGCCGAACTGTCGCATCACATCCGCGATCTGCAGGAAAGCGTGATGGCGATGCGCGCCCAGCCGGTGAAGAGCGTCTTCGCCCGCCTGCCGCGCCTGGTGCGCGAACTGGCGATGATGACCAACAAGAAGATCCGCCTCGACATGAGCGGCGAGAACACCGAGATCGACAAGACGGTGATCGAGCAGCTGGGCGACCCGCTCACCCACATGATCCGCAATTCCTGCGATCACGGCATCGAATCGCCCGAAGACCGCGTTGCCGCGGGCAAGTCGCCGGAAGGCGTGATCCATGTCTCCGCCGACCAGCGCGGCGGCCGCATCGTTATCGAGATCACCGACGATGGCCGCGGCATCAACCGCGACAAGGTGATGCGCAAGGCGATCGAGAAAAAGCTGATCGCGCCCGATGCCGTGCTGAGCAACGAGGAGATCGACAACCTGATCTTCCTGCCCGGCTTCTCCACCGCCGATACGGTGTCCAACATCTCCGGCCGCGGCGTCGGCATGGACGTGGTGCGCCAGAACATCCAGTCGCTCGGCGGCCGCGTCCATATCCAGTCGCGGCCCGGCCAGGGCTCGAGCTTCATCCTGACCCTGCCGCTGACGCTCGCCGTGCTGGACGGCATGGTGCTCAAGGTCGGCGAGCAGTCCTACATCCTGCCGCTCGCCAATATCGTCGAGAGCCTGCGGCCGGAGCCCGACCAGATCAACGTCGTCGCCAACCAGAGCGAGGTGCTGCGCATCCGCGGCGAGTATGTGCCGCTGGTCTACCTGCACCGCATCTTCAAGGTCCGCAACGGCATCGACGACCCGACCAAGGCGCTGGTCATCATCGTCGAGCTGGAAGACAGCTCGAAGATGGGCCTGGTGGTCGACGAGATCGTCGGGCAGCAGCAGGTCGTCATCAAAAGCCTGGAAGAGAATTTCGATCCGATCCGCGGCGTCGGCGCGGCCACCATCCTGGGCAACGGCCGCGTCTCGCTCATTCTCGACGTCGCCGGGATCAAGCATATCGCCGAACACGAGACACAGCGCCCCAACCTGCAGGCCCGGGCGCTGGCGGCGCCGGCATTGCAGGCCAGCGCCTAGGGCAGCAAGGGGGTAACGATGGCATCGGCGGAAACGCGCAGCACCGACCAGAACCGCTCGACGCGGACCGTCCAGCTCGTCTCCTTCACCGTGGGCAACGAGGAATACGGCGTCGACATCATGGCGGTGCGCGAAATCCGCGCCTGGTCGGAGACCACGCCGCTGCCGAACACGCCCGACGTGGTGCGCGGCGTCATCAACATGCGCGGCGCCATCGTGCCGATCTTCGACCTGCGCGCCCGTTTCGGCATGCAGCGCACCGAGCCGACCAAGTACAATGTGGTCATCATCGTGTCGGTGGCTTCCCGCATCGTCGGCATCCTGGTCGATGCGGTTTCCGACATCATCACCATCAACGAGGACGAGATCCGCGCCATGCCGAGCATGGAGCAGGTCAACGGCATCGGCTTCATGGAAGGCCTGATCACCGTCGGCGAGCGCATGGTCGGCCTGATCGGGCTGGAACGGATGTTCTCCGGCCGCATGCTGGAAGCCGCCGACAACAGCGCGCGGCCGATGCTGGCAGGCCCGTCCGAACAGGCGAGCGCCGCCTGAGACCTGCGCCGCGGACCCTGTCATGACCGTCGATATCCGCGCGCGCCTTGAAAAAGGACTGGTCGACGCCCCGACGCCGGAAGACCGCGAGTTCAGCTTTTCCGGCGAGGATTACGCCTTCCTGCGCGCCATGCTGAAGGAGCGCACCGGAATCGAGCTGGGGCCCACCAAGCAGAACATGGTCTATGCCCGCCTGGCCAAGCGCCTGCGGCGCCTAGGGATGCAGAGCTTCCGCCAGTATATCGAGTTCATCGGCTCCGATGCCGGCCGCGAGGAGCTCGGCACCACGCTGAACGCGCTGACCACCAACCTCACCAAGTTCTTCCGCGAGAACCATCACTTCGAGCATCTGGCCGGCCCCGCCTTGCAGGAGATCCGCGCCCGCGCGGTGAGCGGCGGCCGCCGCCTGCGCATCTGGTCCGCCGGCTGCTCGTCGGGCGAGGAGCCCTATTCGATCGCCATCACGCTGCTGCGCGCGATGCCCGACATCAAGCAGTGGGATGCGAGGGTGCTGGCGACCGATATCGATACCGAGATGGTGCGGCGCGGTGCGGAAGGCATCTACAACGCCACCGCGCTGGAGGGCATGCCGCCCGAGATCGCATCCAGGTATTTCGAGCCCCATGGCCCGGACAAGACGCGGCTCTGCGCCGAGGCGCGCGCGCTGATCAGCTTCAAATACCTCAACCTGATCGAAACCTGGCCGATGAAGGGCCCCTTCGACGTGATCTTCTGCCGCAACGTGGTGATCTATTTCGACAAGGACACCCAGCGCACCCTGTTCGACCGCTACGCCAACATGCTGGTGCCCGGCGGCTTCCTCTATATCGGCCATTCCGAGAACCTGTTCGGCATCACCGAGCGCTTCAAGCTGCTGGGCCGCAACATCCATCGCAAGATCGCTTGAGGGCATCGCTGTGGCAGGCAAGAAGATCAAGGTCCTCATCGTCGACGACAGCGCGCTGATCCGCCAGCTGCTCACCGCCGCGCTGTCCAGCGACCCCGAAATAGACGTCGTCGGCGCGGCGCCCGACCCGCTGGTCGCGCGCAGCATGATCAAGGAGCTCAATCCGGACGTGCTGACGCTGGATGTCGAGATGCCGAACATGGACGGCATCTCCTTCCTCGAGAAGATCATGCGGCTGCGGCCGATGCCGGTGGTGATGGTCTCGACGCTGACCCAGAAGGGCGCCTCGATCACCATGCAGGCGCTGGAAATGGGCGCCGTCGATTTCGTGCCGAAGCCCACGCTCGACATCAAGCACGCCCTGGAGGAGATCAAGCAGGAGCTGGTCGCCAAGGTGAAGACGGCCTCGACGGCGCGCGTGGTGGCCCGCACCAGGCCGGCGGAAGGCCAGACCGCCAAGCGGCTGACGCCCGGCCCCGGCTTCACCTCGACCGATATCATCGTCGCGATCGGCTCCTCGACGGGGGGCGTCGAGGCGCTGAAGGAAGTGATCACTATCCTGCCGCCCGACAGCCCGCCGGTGCTGATCACCCAGCATATGCCGCCGCGCTTCACCGCCAGCTTTGCCGCCCGGCTCGATTCGCTGTCTGCCGTGACGGTCACCGAGGCCAAGGACGACGTCCGCGTGTTTCCCGGCCATGTCTACATCGCGCCGGGCGATTTTCACCTGACGCTGCACCGGTCCGGCGGCCACTACTACACCAAGCTTAACCATGATCCGCCGGTCTCGGGCCACCGCCCCTCGGTCGACGTGCTGTTCAACTCGGTGGCCGAGCATGCCGGCCACAATGCCATCGGCGTGATCCTGACCGGCATGGGCAAGGACGGCGCCGTGGGGCTCAAGAAGATGCTGGATGCCGGCGCCCAGACGATCGGCCAGGACGAGTCGACCAGCCTGGTCTACGGCATGCCGAAAGCCGCAAAACTGCTGGGCGGCGTGCAGGCGGAAGTCGCGATCGGACAGGTCGCCGCCGAGATTCTGAACCGGTGCAAACAGCGTTGAGAGACCTTGTTTTTTGCGCTAAATACCATGATCTTAGGCACGCAAAGCTGCGTGTCGCCCGGGGCCAGGACGGTCCGATCGAAGGGTTAAGAGGATAGCGAGGGACCGATGCCTTCGGCCAGTACACTCAGAGTTCTGATCGTCGACGACCAGATGAGCATGCGCGGCATCGCGCGCTATTGCCTGCAGGAAATCGGCATCAAAAATGTCGTCGAGGCCAAGAACGGCGCCGAAGCCCTGACCGCGATGAACTCGAACAAGTTCGACCTGATCATTTCCGACTGGAACATGGACGGGATGGACGGCCTCACCCTGCTGAAGACGATCCGCAGCAATCCGCTGACCAAGCGCATGCCCTTCATCATGGCGACCGGGCAGCGCGATACCGAAATGGTGAAGACCGCGATCCAGGCCGGCGTCAACAACTACATGGTCAAGCCCTTCAACGCCGCCACGATGCGGCAGAAAATCGAAGCGGTGATCGGCAAGCTGGGCGCCTGAGGCGATGCCCAAGCCTGCGTCCCTGGGCAAGCCGGCCGCATCGCCATCGGAAGCCCCGCCCGCGCCGGCCCTGCGCCTCGACGACTATCTCCCCTACCTGATCAATCGCGTCGGCGTCTCGCTCGCCAGCCGCTTCAGCGCCATCCTGCGCCGCGACGGCATCTCGCTGCCCGACTGGCGCGTGCTGGCGGCTTTGCGCGAGCGCAACGGGCAGCGCCTGACCGAACTGGCCTGCCGCACCAGCATCGAAATCTCCACGCTCTCCCGCCTGGTCGGCAGCCTGGAGGCCAGTGGCCTGGTGACGCGCGACCGCGACATGGAGGATGCGCGCGCCATCGCCATCAGGCTTTCGCCCGCCGGCGAGGCGCTGACCGCGCGGCTGACGCCGACGGCGGAAATGCTGGAGCGCACCGCCCTGGCCGGCCTGACCGAAGCCGATATCCGGCAGATCAAGGCCATCCTGCATCGCATCCACAACAACCTGGCAGCCGTGCCGGCGCTGGATACCGAAGCCGATTCCGCGCAGTGACTAGCGGGCAGCGCTGAGACAGCGCTCGAAGAACGCGATGATGTCGGCGGTGACCGCGTCGCGATTGGTTTCGTTCAGCAGTTCATGCCTTGCGTTTTCATAGAAGCGGCTTTCGACGCGGCTCAGGCCCGCCGCCGCATAGGCCGCCAGCAATTGCCGCAGGCCCTTGCCGCCGCCCGAGACCGGATCATGCGTCCCCGCAATCACGAAGACCGGCAGGGCCTTGGGGATGCGCGCCTGGTTGGCCGGCCTGGCCATGGCATCCAGCCCGTCGAGGAAGTCGACCCAGGCCTGCACGTCGATGGGGAAGCCGCAGAAGGGATCGGCGACATATCTGTCGACCTCGGCGGGGTCGCGCGACAGCCAGTCGAACGCGGTCCGCGCCGGCTCGAACCGTTTGTTGAAGGCGCCGAACGACATCTGGTGGATGAACAGGCTGATGCCGCGGCGGCCGAGCCGCAGCCGCTCGAGCCGCGTGATCAGCCGGCCCAGGGCGGCGATCGGCGGCGGCTTGCCGTTCGAGGCGCAGAGCACGCAGCCGGCGAGCCGCTCGCCGTATTCATAGAGGAACTGCTGGGCCATGAACGAGCCCATCGAATGGCCGAACAGCAGCAGCGGCAGGCCGGGATGGCGCTGCCGCGCCACCTCGCCCGCCGCCGCCAGGTCGGCCACCGCCCGGTTCCAGCCGTCGCGGTCGGCGAAATGCCCCAGCCCCGCGGCGCTGGGGGCGCTGTGGCCGTGGCCGCGATGATCGAAGGCATAGGCGGCAAGCCCCGCCTGGTTCAGCGCCGCGGCGAAGCGGGCATAGCGGCCGGCATGTTCGGCCATGCCATGGGCGATCAGCACCAGGCCGCGCGGCGCGGCCGGCGGCAGCCATTCATAGCCGCGCAGCAGCAGGCCGTCCGCGGGGGATGTCAGGGTGATATTCGGCTGGGTCATAGGGAAACTCTAGCCAGCCGCCCGGTCGCCGGATAGGGGCGCTTTTGACAGGCGACGGTTTTCGCCGTCTACTGACGGTCTTCCCGGAGAAATGCCATGACCGTCCAGACGCCGAAAGCCCAGCTGCCCAATTCGATGTCGGCCCGCGACATCGCCCATGTGCTGCATCCCTATACCAACCTGGTGAAGCATGAGACCGCCGGCCCGCTGGTGATCGAGCGCGGCAAGGGCATCTATGTCTATGACGACCAGGGCCGGGAATATATCGAGGGCATGGCCGGCCTGTGGTGCGCCGGCCTGGGCTTCAGCGAGCCGGCGCTCATCGAGGCCGCCATCGAGCAGATGCGCAAGCTGCCCTTCTATCACGGCTTCGGCCACAAGACGGTGCCGGCGGTGGTCGAGCTGGCCGAGCGGCTGAAGGCGCTGAGCCCGGTTCCGGTGGGCAAGGTCTTCTTCGCCGAATCCGGCTCGGCCGCCAACGACACGCTGATCAAGCTGGTCTGGTACTACAACAATGCCCGCGGCAAGCCGGACAAGAAGACCATCCTGTCGCGCATGCGCGGCTATCACGGCGTCACCATCGCCACGGCCAGCCTGACCGGCCTGCCGGCCAACCATCGCGATTTCGACCTGCCGATCGCGCGGATCAGGCATGTCGACTGCCCGCATTATTATCGCGGCGCGCAGGAGGGCGAGAGCGAGGCCGATTTCGTCGCGCGGCTGGCACGCAACCTCGAAGCCTTCATCCAGCAGGAAGGCGCCGACAGCATCGCCGGCTTCTTCGCCGAGCCGATCATGGGCGCCGGCGGCGTCGTGGTGCCGCCCAAGGGCTATTTCCCCGCCATCCAGGCGGTGCTGCGGAAACACGACATCCTCAGCGTATCGGACGAAGTGATCTGCGGCTTCGGCCGCACCGGCCGGCAATGGGGCGCCGAGGCGCTGGAGTATCAGCCCGATTTCCTCACCTGCGCCAAGCAGATGTCAGGCGCCTATCTGCCGATCTCGGCCGTGCTGGTGCCGGAGAAGGTCTATGACGTGATCCGCGACAATTCGGGGAAGATCGGCACCTTCGGCCATGGTTTCACCTATGGCGGCCACCCGGTGGCCGCCGCCGTTGCGGTGCGCGCGCTCGACCTCTACCGCGAGCGCGACATCCTCGGCCATGTGAACCGGGTGGCGCCGCGCTTCCAGGCGCGGCTGCGGCGGCTGGCCGATCACCCGATGGTCGGCGAGGCGCGCGGGCTCGGCCTGATCGGCGCGGTCGAGCTGGTGGCCGACAAGGCCAGCAAGCGGCCTTTCGCCCCGGCCGCCGGGGTCGGCGCCGCCTGCACGGCCTTCGCCCAGGAGGAGGGCCTGATCCAGCGCAATGTGGCCGGCGACAGCATGGCCTTCTGCCCGCCGATGATCATCGAGGAGGCGGAGATCGACGAGATGTTCGACCGGTTCGAGCGGGCGCTGGAGCGGACCGCGGCCCTGGTCGAACGGGAAAACCTGCGCGCCCCGGTTTAAATGCCGGAAGTTGAATTCCGGTATTTCACTGCCCGCTATGCGCAGCTATGTTAACATCATTCTAACCTTGGTCCGGGCAGTTTCGGTACGATGAATACGGTGGCAGACAATCACGCGCATACCCAGGAAGCCAACGAGCTGATCTCGAAGATCGAGCAGCGCGCCATGCAGATCTTCAAGTTCACCGAAGACGTCGACGAGAAGCGCAACACGGTCTCCAGCTTCCGCAAATTCTCCGGGCTGGTGGATGATTTCCACCAGGCGGCCGAGATGGCCGAGGGCCGCCTTTCGGTGCTCAAGACCGGCCGCCGCGACGAGCTGCGCCGCTATGTCGCCCAGATGCGCGCGAAGATTCTCAAGATCGAGATCGACGTCAAGCAGAGCTATCTGGAGAACCTGATCGAGGCGCGCGCCGCGCTGCCGTTCGGCGCGCGGGAATTCTTCGCCACCCGGCTGAAGCGGCTGGAGGAGCTGAGCGGCCTGCTGATCGACGGGCCGGAGGCCGGCGGCGGCGCCGACGACATCCTCGGCCATATGCGCAAGATGCTGCAGCACCTGATGGACCAGGCGCCGCAGCTGGAAGTCTTCGAACGCGATCCCGACTGGCGCCCGC
>CAYSCA010000068.1:0-14775 GCA_964429465.1 uncultured Rhodospirillaceae bacterium | reverse complement strand
ATGCGGGCTCTTGATCAGGCGGGAATTGTCGCGACGCAGGTCAGGCATGGCGTCCCTCAGATGAACTGGCGCTTCGACGTGCCGTCGGCGCGGTGCGAGAAGCGCGTGGCGAAACGATGGGCATGGCCCGGATGCATCAGGGTGGCGACCGAGACGATCGCCGCGCCCGACCAGGTGCGGCGGCGCAGCCGCAGGCAGGGCTCGCCGTCGGCCATCTTCAGCAGACGGCGGACCCGCGCATCGGGCATGGCCGCCTCGACGATATGCTCCACCTCGGTGGCGGGCGCCGCGCGGGTCAGGAATTCGTTCGGCGTGACCATGCTGAAATCGGCTTCCATATAGCCGATGGCGGTCGCCGGATTGACATAGCGGTCCTCCACCTGCAGCGGCACGCCATCGGCGAAGTGCACCAGCAGCGAATGATAGACCTGGGCGCCGGGGCTCAGCCCCAGGTCGCGGGCGGTATCGGCGCTCGCCTTCTCGGCTTTCAGGACTTCGACCTTGGCGCTGTGGCGCTGGCCGCGCTCGGCGATCTCGTCGGCGATGTTGCGCAGCTCGACGAGATTGAAGAGGGGGCGTTTCTCCGCCACGAAGGTGCCGGTGCCCTGCACGCGGACCAGCAGGCCCTCATGGGTCAGCTCGCGCAAAGCCCGGTTCACCGTCATGCGGCTGACCTTCAGCTCCCGCACCAGGGTGCTTTCCGACGGCACCTGGTCGCCGGCCCGCCATTCCCCGGCCTCGATATGGCGGACGATATGTTCCTTGATGCGGCGGTAGCGCGGGATCGGTCCGTTCTGCGCCTCGATGCCGGCTGAAGATCTCCGTGCCTGCCCGCCCATGCTTCCTGCCCGTCTTTATACGTTGTTTCGGCCAGTCTAGGGTGATTGTATATACAAGTCCAGATGAGAAGCGGGTGACCGTTCAACACCGATGTCATGCCCGGGCGTGACCCGGGCATCCACGATTGCTGCTTTTGTCCAAAGACGTGGATGGCCGGGACAAGCCCGGCCATGACATGGAAGCTAGGTGATTACGGCTGCGGCCAGGGCTTCGGCGCGGGGCGCATATCCTCGAACAACTGCGCCATGCGCAGCACGCCGATATCGTCGAAGCGATGCCCGACGATCTGCAGGCCGATCGGCAGGCCGTCCGCGTCATGGCCGGCGCAGATGCTGGCCGCCGGCTGCTCCGACATGTTGAAGGGCGCGGTGAAGCAGAGATGGTTCATCGCGGTCGCCGGATCGTTGCCGGGGCAGGCTTCCTCGGCGTCGTAGGCGGTGATCGGCGAGGTGGGGCAGAGCAGGAAGTCGTAGGGCTCGGTGGCGAAGACCGCCGCCTCGCGCATGGCGAAGACCTGGGCCAGTCCGCGCATCGCATCCGCAGCCGAGCGCGCCTTCGCGCCGCTGCACCATTCGGCGATGAAGGGCAGCACCTTCTTCTGGCGCTCGGCCGGCATCTTCTCGAAATCGGCCCAGGCGCGGGCCTGGAACACGGTGTTGAGGCCCAGGATCATCGCCTCGGTGACGAAGGGCTGCACCGGCTCGACTCTGGCGCCGGCCGCCTCGAACAGCTTCGCCGCGGATTCGACGGCGGCCTTCACGGCCGGCTGCGGCTTCGTGCCATAGCCGATCTCGGGCAGCAGGCCGATGCGCAGGCCGCGCGCCTCGCCGCCCAGGTCCTTGTGCCAGTCGCGCTCCTGCGGCGGCAGCGCCATCCAGTCGCGCGCATCGGGCCGGGCGAGATGGTTCATCAGCAGCGCCGCATCCATCACCGTGCGGGTCATCGGCCCGGTGACGCGGCCGAGCCATGGCGGGTTGATCGGCACGCGGCCGAGGCTCGGCTTCAGCGCGAAGATGCCGTTATAGGCGGCCGGCAGGCGCACGCTGCCGCCGATATCGGTGCCGAGCGCCAGCGGGCCATAGCCGGCGGCGATCGCCGCGCCCGCGCCCGAGGAGGAGCCGGCCGGATTGCGCTTCGTGTTCCACGGATTGCGCGTCACGCCATGCAGGCTGGAGACGCCGGAAGCCAGCATGCCGAAATCCGGCATCGTGGTTTTTCCCAGGAACACGCAGCCGGCCTCGCGCACCCGCGCCGTCGGCGGCGCATCGGCTTTGCTCGGGCTCATGTCGCCGGCGGCGGTGCCGACCGGCGCCGGCCAGCCCTGGACGGCGATATTGTCCTTGATGGTGATCGGCACGCCATCCAGCGGGGAAAGCTGCTCGCCCTTCCGCCAGCGCTGCTCGGAGGCCCTGGCGGCTTTCAGCGCGCCCTCGGCGTCGACGACATACATCGCGTTGAGCCGCGGCTCCCAGACCTCGATGCGCCGCAAGGCGGCTTTCGTGGCCTCGACCGGCGAGATGCTGCCGGTGCGATAGCCCATCCAGAGGTCATGGGCGGAAAGATCGTGCAGATCGGCCATCGCATCCTCGCTCGTTGGGTGATCAGGCGGTCTGTTCCGCCTCCAGCCAGTGCCGGCCGGGCAGGGCCGCGAAAAGCTGTTTCGTATAATCGTGCCTGGGCGCCGCAAACAGCGCGGCGGTGTCGTCGAATTCGACGATCCTGCCATGCTGCATCACTGCGATGCGGTCGCACAGCCGCGCCGCGACGCGCAGGTCATGGGTGATGAACAGGATCGAGATGCGGAACTCGTCGCGGATCTGCTCCAGCAGGTCGAGCACCTGCGCCTGCACCGAGACATCGAGCGCCGAAACCGCCTCGTCGGCGACCAGGATCTCCGGCTCCATGGCCAGCGCGCGGGCGATGGCGATGCGCTGGCGCTGGCCGCCGGAGAACTGGTGCGGATAGCGGTCGAGCGCGGCAGCGTCGATGCCGACCGTCTGCATCAGCTGGCGGGCGCGCCGCAGCGCCTCGTCGCGGCCGATGCCGTAATTGAGCGGGCCTTCGATGATCGACTGGCCGACGGTGCGGCGCGGGTTGAGCGAACGGTAGGGATCCTGGAACACCACCTGGATGCGGCGGCGGAACGGATGCAGGCGCCGCTCGTTCAGGGCGGCGATATCCTGGCCGTCCAGCCGGATGCTGCCGCCGGTGGGCGCGATCAGCCGGGCGATGCAGCGCGCCGCCGTCGACTTGCCCGAGCCGCTTTCGCCGACGATGCCGAGCGTCTGGCCCTTGTAGAGGTCGAGCGCCACGCCGTCGACCGCGCGCACCTCATGCGTTCCCTTGAACATGCTGCGCGACACATAGAGCTTCTGCAGGTCGCGGGCGCTCAGCGACGGCTGGCCCGACAGCGGCCGGGCGGCGCGGGGCCTGAGCCGCGGCACCGCGGCGATCAGCATCTTTGTGTATTCATGCTGCGGGTTATGCAGGATATCGGCGGTTTGGCCGCTTTCCACCACCTCGCCATGGCGCATGACGACGACACGGTCGGCGATATCGGCGACCACGCCGAAATCATGGGTGATGAACAGCACGCCGGTGCCGCGCTTGCGCTGCAGCTCGCGCAGCAGCGCGAGGATCTGCGCCTGGGTGGTGACGTCGAGCGCCGTGGTCGGCTCGTCGGCAATCAGCAGGGCCGGCTCCAGCGCCAGCGCCATGGCGATCATCACGCGCTGGCGCTGGCCGCCGGACAGCTGGTGCGGATAGGAGCCGAGCATGCGCTCGGGGTCGGGCAGCTGGACATCGGCGAAAAGCTGGGCGACGCGCTGCTCGACGGTGATCCCGTTGCCTTTCCAGCGATGGGCGTGCAGCAGCTCGGCCACCTGCTCGCCGACCTTGTGGACCGGGTTGAGCGCCGTCATCGGCTCCTGGAAGATCATCGACATGCGGCCGCCGCGCAGCTGTCGCAGGCGGGCATTGCCGGCCGTCAGCACCTCCTCGCCTTCCAGCAGGATGCTGCCGCCGGTGACGGCAAGCGGCGAGAGGCGCATCACGGTGGAGGCGGTGACCGACTTGCCGGAGCCGGATTCGCCGACCAGGCAGACGATCTCGCCGGCGCCGACCTCGAAGCTGACATTCTTCACCGCATGGGCGCGGTCGCCGCCGGCGGGCAGCGCCACCGAGAGATCGCGGATGCTGAGGACGGCCTGGCCCATCACGCCCCCAGCCGCTTCTTCATGCGCGGGTCGAGGGTGTCGCGCAGGCCGTCGCCCAGGATGTTGACGGCGAGGATGGTGCAGGCGAGCAGCCCGCCGGGGAACAGGATGATCCAGGGCGCGCGCTGGAACACGGCGCGGCCCTCGGCGATGATGTTGCCCCAGGTCGGGATCTCGCTCGACAGCCCGGCGCCGAGGAAGCTCAGGATCGCCTCGATCAGGATCGCCGAGGCGCAGATATAGGTGCCCTGCACGATCAGCGGCGCGATGGTGTTGGGCAGCACATGGCTGGCCAGGATCCGGCCGGTGGGGGTGCCGAGGCCGATGGCCGCCTCGACATAGGGTTCCTCGCGGATCGACAGCACCACGCCGCGCACCAGGCGGGCAACGCGCGGGATCTCGGGGATCGTGATGGCGACGATCACGGTCGTCAGGTTGGCGCCCGACAGCGAGACCAAAGCGATGGCGAGCAGGATGCCGGGAATCGCCATCAGGCCGTCCATGGCGCGCATCACCGGCCCGTCGAGCCAGCGGACATAGCCCGCCACCAGGCCGATCACCAGGCCGAAGGACAGCGCGATCACCGAGACGCAGGCGGCGACCAGCAGCGAGATGCGCCCGCCATAGACGGCGCGGGTCCAGACGTCGCGGCCGAGCATGTCGGTGCCCATCAGGAACTGCTCGGACGGCGGCTTGAGCCGGAAGCGCGGCGCGATCATCGTCGGGTCGGTGGACGACAGCCAGGGGGCGGCCAGGGTGACGACCAGCAGCACCAGCAGGATGCCGCCGCCGATCAGCACCGACGAATTGCGGAAAGCGGGATGGGCGAACAGGCGCATCGGTCTCGGTTCCCCCTAGTACCGGATCCGCGGATCGAGCAGCACATAGGCGATGTCGATGGCCAGATTGATCAGCACGTAGATGCCGGAGAACAGCAGGATGATGCCCTGGATGATCGGGTAGTCGCGCGCCAGCACGGCATCCACCACCAGGCGGCCGACGCCGGGAATGTTGAACACCGTCTCCGTGATCACCACGCCGCCGATCAGCAGCGCGAAGCCGATGCCGATCACCGAGACGATCGGGATGGCGGCGTTGCGCAGCGCATGCCGGGTGAGCACGACGCGCTGCCGCAGCCCCTTGGCATAGGCGGTGCGGATGTAATCCTCGCCCAGCACCTCGAGCATCGCGGCGCGGGTGATGCGGGCGAACAGCGCGATATAGATGAAGCTGAGCGCCAGCGTGGGCAGGGCGATGTTGTGCAGGAAGGGCAGCAGGCCCTCGCCGATCGGCGTGAAGCCCTGCACCGGCAGCCAGTCCAGCTTCATCGAGAAGAAATAGATCATGATATAGGCCAGCACGAAGACCGGAACCGAGAAGCCGGCCACCGAGAGCGCCATGATGCCGCGGTCGAGCCAGCTGCCCTGCTTCCAGGCGGCGATCACGCCGAGCGGCACCGAGACGAGAACGGAAAACAGCAGGGTGACCAGGGCGAGCGACAGGGTCGGCTCGACGCGCTGGCCGATCATCTGGAGGACGGGCTGCTTGGACAGCACCGAGCGGCCGAGGTCGCCCTGCAGCAGGTTGCCCATCCAGGTGACGAACTGCTCGCTGATCGGGCGGTCGAGGCCGAGATCGGCGCGGATCGCGGCGATGGTCTCTTCCGTCGCGAGGTCGCCCGCCAGGATGGCGGCGGGGTCGCCGGGGCTCAGGCGCAGCAGGAGGAAAACGAAGATGGCCACCACCCCCATGACGGGGATGGCGGCCACCAGACGCGACAGGATCAGACGCAGCATTGCTACAGGTTACGGCAACAGGGCTGCGGCGATCTTACTTCTTCTCCACGTTCCACAGGATGAAGGCCGGGCTGGGCAGCAGGCCGGTCACTTCCTTGCGGTAGGCGGTCGGCTGGAAATACTCGCCGAGCGGGATGTAATGCACCATCTCGTAGGCGCGCTTCTGCACGGCCGCCGCGATTTCCTTCTGCTTGGCCGGATCGGTCTCGCGGGCATAGGCGTCACGCAGCTTCTCGATCTCCGGGTCGCCGGTCCAGCCGAACCAGCCGCCCTGCTTGCCGAGGCCCTTCACGCCGGCATTGGCGATCGGGTTCATCATGTCGGCGGTGCCCCAGGCGGTGTGGAAGATATGCCAGCCGCCCTGGTCGATGCCGTCCTGCTTGGCGCGGCGGCCGACCAGCGTCTGCCAGTCCATCGACTGCAGGTCGATGTTCATGCCGATCGAGCGCAGGATCGGCGCGGTGACCAGCGGCAGCTGGGCGATCGAGGCGAGATCGGTCGGCGCCATGATGACGATCTTCTCGCCCTTGTAGCCGCTTTCCTTCAGCAGCTTCTTCGCCATCTCGAGATCGGGCTTGACCGCGCCGACATCGGTCTTGAGCGGGGTCGAGCAGCCGAACATCGCCGGGCAGACCTTGGAATATTCCGGGTCGCCGATCTGGGCCGCCAGGTAATCCTCCTGGTTGACGGCGTACAGGATGGCGCGGCGAATCTTCACGTTGTCCAGCGGCGGCTGCAGCCAGTTCATGCGCAGCATGTAGTTCATGCCGAGCGGGCCGAGGTCCTTGACCACCACGTCCTTGGATTTCTTCAGCTCCGGCAGCAGGTCATAGGTGGCCTGTTCCCAGATGTCGATCTCGCCCTTCACCAGGGCATTCATCGCGGTCTGCGGATCGGCGATGGTGATCCATTCGACGCGGTCGACCTTGGCGACCTTGCCGCCGCTCATGAAGCTGGGCGGCTCGGAACGCGGCTTGTAATCGGGGTTTTTCTCATAGACGACCTTCGCGCCGGGATCGAATTCCGCCTTCACGAAGCGGAACGGGCCGGAGCCGATTTCTTCCGGCACGTTCTTGGTATGCGGGGTTTCGGCCAGCCGCTTGGGCATGATGAAGGGCACGTTCGAGCTCGGCTTGCCGAGTGAATCGAGCACCAGGCCGTAGGGCTCCTTCAGGATCAGCTGGAAGGTCTTGTCGTTGACCGGCTTCAGCTCCTTGACGAAGTCGAACAGCTTCTGGCCCATGCCGTCGGCCTTGCCCCAACGCTGCAGCGAGGCAATCACGTCGGCGGTGGTGACCGGCTGGCCGTCATGGAATTTCAGGCCGTCGCGCAGCGTGAAGGTGTAGGTCAGCTTGTCGCCGCTGATGTCGTATTTGTCGACCATCTGCGGCTTGACTTCCATCTTGTCGTTCACCGCGAACAGCGTGTCGTAGATCATGTAGCCATGATTGCGCGACATGAAGGCGGTGGTGATGATGGGATCGGTGACGCGCAGGCCCGCATGGGGCACCATGCGCAGGGTTTTCTTGTCCTGCGCCGCAGCATCGACGGCAAGGCCGAGGCCGATGCTGACGGCAAGAACGGATACCAGGGTACGGAACCGACGCGGCTGCATGAAAACCTCCCCTTGAATTTGTATGAAGACTAACGAAAGCTGATCATGGTCTGACGGTCCGGGTCAAGCGAGTCTTTGCCGTCCTTCCGGCCCCGGCCGCAAATTGCGTTTTCGCTGTGCAGCATGCTCGGCAAAGCGGCACACTGAAACATGTTTTGGAGACATCGGTCCATGTCGCAGAATCTGAGCCGCTCCCTGACGTACCGGAAAGCACCGCTGCGCTCCCGCCATGGCGTGATCGCGGCGCAGAACCAGAAGGCGGCCGATATCGGCGCCGGCGTGCTGCGCGCGGGCGGCAATGCGGTGGACGCGGCCGTGGCGGCATCCTTCGCGCTGGGCGCGCTGGAGCCCTGGATGAGCGGCATCGGCGGCGGCGGTTTCATGATGATCTGGGACGCCCGGCGCAAACGCGCCCAGGTTGTCGATTTCGGCATGATCAGCGCGGCCGGGCTGCAGCCGGCGGATTATCCGCTGGCGCAGGGTACGGCCGGCGATCTGTTCGGCTGGCCCGCCGTGGTGGATGACCGCAACATCGTCGGCTATCGCGCCATGGCGGTGCCCGGGCAGGTGGACGGCATGCGGCTGGCGCTGGAGACTTTCGGGACCCGCAACTGGAGCCAGAGCCTCGGTCCCGCGATCGAGGCGGCGCAGGACGGCGCCGAGATCGACTGGTACCTGAGCGTCGTGGTGGCCAGCGCGGCGAAGGACCTGATCCGCTTCCCGGCATCCAAGGCGATGTTCCTGCCCGACGGCCTGCCGCCTTCGGCCGACTGGGCGGGCGCCCAGCCGGTGCTGCGGAACGAGGCCCTGCTGGCCACCCTGCAGCGGCTGAGCGAGGCCGGGCCGCGCGATCTCTATGACGGCCTGCTGGCCGAAAGCCTGGTCCGCGACTTTGCCGCCGGCGGTTCGGCGCTCGATGCCGGCGATCTGGGCCGCTATCGCGCCCGGCTGGCCGAGCCGCTGCAATATGCGCATGGCGACCGGACGCTGCTGCTGCCGCCCGGCCTGACGGCGGGGCCGACCCTGCGCGATGCGCTGGAGCGGCTGAAGCAGAAGCGGCTGCCGGCGGAACTCGGGCCGGAAAGTTTCGTCGCCTATGCCGAAAGCCTGATGGCCGCCTATGAGACGCGCCTGGCCAGCATGGGCGATGCCGAGAACGCGGCCGGCGGCGCCAAAGGCAACGGGCGCGACGGCTGTACCAGCCATCTCTGCGTCATCGACAAGGATGGCAACATGGTCGCGCTGACGCAGACCCTGCTGTCGCTGTTCGGCAGCCGGGTGATGCTGCCCGAGAGCGGCGTGCTGATGAATAACGGCGTGATGTGGTTCGATCCGCGGCCGGGCCGGCCGAATTCCATCGGCCCGGGCAAGCGGCCGCTCAGCAACATGCTGCCCGTGCTGGGCCTGCAGGACGACAAGCCGTGGCTTTCCATCGGGGCCTCGGGCGGCCGCCGCATCCTGCCGGCCGTCATGCAATTGCTGTCCTTCCTGATCGACTACCGCATGCCGCTGGAGACCGCCTTCCACCAGCCGCGCATCGACGCCAGCCTGCCGGACCAGCCGCTCTGCGATCCGCTGCTGGATACGGCGATCCGGGACGCGATGAGGGCGCGGTTCCCCAGGATGGCCGAGAAGCCCCGCGTGCCGTTTCCGCTGGCCTTCGCCTGCCCGAGCGCGGTGGTGATCGAATCCGACGGCCAGCGCACCGGGATGACCGAGATTGCCCAACCCTGGGCGGGGATGGCGGCAGGCTAGGGCAGACCGGCTCAGACGACATTCACGAGGTTCGATGCGGCCACGGCATGCACGGTGGTGCTGGCCAGCATCAATGCGCAGAGGTCGTCGCCGAACAGGCCGCGCAGCGCGGGATGCAGCAGGTCGAGCCCGCCGGTGAAGGCGCCGAAGGCGGGCAGGATCAGGCGCTGTCCATCGGTGGCAAAGCATGGCCGCACCACCCTGCGGCCATGGATGCGGATCGCCGCCTTCGGGTGATAGTGACCGGCGACTTCGCCGGGCATGGCCTGCGGCAGCGGCGCATGGCGGAAGCGCAGCGGCCCCAAAGCCGCATCGTCGAGCGCTTCGCCGAACGGCACGGCATCCCGCTCATGGTTGCCGGCGATCCACAGCCATTCGCGTCCGGAGGCCAGAGCCGTCAGCGTCGCAAGCTCGTCGGATTCCAGCCGCGCCGCGCCGTCGCGGTCGTGAAAGGCATCGCCGAGCGAAATCACCCGGCGCGGCGCGCGGCGTTCGATCGCCCGTTCCAGCCGCGCCAGCGTCTCGCGGGTGTCGAAGGGCGGCAGCAGGGCGCCGTGCCGGGCCAGCGCCGTCGCTTTCTCGAGATGCAGGTCGGCCACGACCAGCGCAGCCTGCTCCGGCCACCACAGGCTGCCATCGGGCTCCGCCGACAGCTCCACGCCATGCACAATGAAAGGCAGGCTCATGCTGCGCTTCTGCCCTTTGCGGCCGGCGCCATGGCTTCCTCGATCAGCGCCGCCTCGGCGATCAGCGCGTCATGGGCGCTGCCATCGACTCTTTCCCGGCCGATATCGAGCAGCATCGGCACGGCGAGGGGAGATACGCGCTCCAGCGCCCGGTGCTCGATGCGGCCGCGGATCCGGCCGAGCAGCGCACCCAGTCGCCGGGCATCGACCAGTCCGCCGGCGGCATCGGCCCAGGTGGCGCGCAGCAGGATATGGTCGGGCTGGTATTTGCGCAGCACGGCATAGATCGTGTCGGAATTGAAGGTGACCTGGCGGCCGGATTTCTCCTGGCCGGGATGGCGGCGCTCAATCAGTCCGGCGATCACCGCGACATTGCGGAAGGTGCGTTTCAGCAGCGAGGATTCCGCCATCCAGGCCTCCAGGTCGTCGCCCATCATCTCCTGGTCGAAGAGTTCGGTTATGCGTGTCGGCTCCCCCAGCGACCAGATCGCCAGCGCATAGTCGCTCGCAACAAAGCCGAGCGGCTTGTAGCCGAACCGCTCCATCCGGCGCGTCAGCAGCATGCCGAGCGTCTGATGCGCGGCGCGCCCGGCGAAGCCATAGGCGACCAGGAAATGCCGCTTGCCGCGCGGGAAGGTTTCGACCAGCAGATGATCGCGTTTCGGCAGGGCCGACCGGTATTGCTGCACGCTCAGCCATTCGCGCACGTCCGGCGGAAGCTGTGTCCAGGCCTTGCGGTTCTCCAGCAGGGCGAGGACGCGATCGGCAAGCTGGGTGGTGAGCGGCAGCTTGCCGCCGTCATAGGAGGGTATCTTCGGCTCGGTTCCCGCGGCCGGGGAGCAGACCACCTGCATGTCGCGGATGCCCTCGAATTTCAGCAGCCGGCCGGCAAAGATGAAGGTGTCGCCCGGTTCCAGGCCCTGGACGAACCATTCCTCGATCCGGCCGAGCGGCTTGCCGCGCTTCAGCCGCACGCTCAGCATCGGGGCCTCGACGATGGTGCCGATATTCATCCGGTAGCTGCGCGCCACCGCCGGCCGCGTCACCTGCCACAATCCGTCCGCGTGCCGGTCGAGGCGGCGGTAGCGCTCATAGCTCTTCAGCGCATAGCCGCCGGTTGCGACGTAATCCAGCACCGCATCGAAGGTGGCGCGATCCAGTTCCGCGTAAGGCTGCGCGGCCGTGACTTCTCGGTAGAGATCATCGGCGCGGAAGGGCGAAGAGCAGGCGCGGCCGAGAATATGCTGCGCCAGAACATCCAGCCCGCCATCCTGTCCGGATGGCGCGCGGTCAGGCTCGGCATCCAGCACGCCGCCGCGGATCGCCGCGATCGCCGCGCGGCATTCCAGCAGCTCGAACCGGTTGCCCGGCACCAGCAGGGCGCGGCTCGGCTGGTCGAGCCGGTGGTTGGAGCGGCCGATCCGCTGCAGCAGGCGCGACACGCCTTTCGGCGCGCCCATCTGCACCACCAGATCGACCGCGCCCCAGTCGATGCCGAGATCGAGCGAGGCGGTGGCGATGACGGCGCGCAGGCGGCCTTCGGCCATCGCGGCCTCCACCTTGCGCCGCTGCTCGACGGCCAGGCTGCCGTGATGCAGCGCGATGGCGAGATTGTCGTCGTTGATGCGCCAGAGTTCGCGGAAGGCGAGCTCGGCCTGGGCGCGGGTATTGACGAATATGATGGCGGTGCGCGCCGCGCGGATCGCGGCATAGACCTCCGGGATGGCATGCATCGCCATATGGCCGGCCCAGGGTATCCGCGCCTCCGGCAGGATCATGCCGATCTCCGGCTTCTCGCCGGGCGCGCCGCGAATGATTTCAGGCTGCGCCGAAAGGCCTGAGCCGATCCAGGCCGCCAGCCGGTCCGGCTCAGCGATGGTGGCCGAAAGCCCGATGCGGCGCGCCTGCGGCGCCAGGGCACCGAGACGCGCGAGGCCGAGGCTGAGCAGGTCGCCGCGCTTGGTGCCGGCGAGCGCATGCACCTCGTCGACAATGACGGCCCGCAGGCGGCGGAAAATGTCCGGCGCGTCCGCGTAGGAGAGCATCAGCGCCAGGCTTTCCGGCGTGGTCATCAGGATTTGCGGCGGTCTGCTGCGCTGGCGGGCGCGTTTCGATTGCGGCGTGTCGCCGGTGCGCGTCTCGGCGCGAATGGCAAGGCCGGCTTCGGCAATGGGGAGTTCGAGGTTGCGGTGAACATCGACCGCCAGCGCCTTCAAAGGCGAGATATAGAGCGTATGCAATCCGTCATGCGGAGTCCGCGCCAGTTCGGCCAGGCTGGGCAGGAAGCCGGCCAGCGTCTTGCCGCTGCCCGTCGGCGCGATCAGCAGGGCGGACCGGCCTTCGCCCGCAACCCGCAGCATGGCCGCCTGATGCGGATGCAGGCTCCAGCCGCGGCCGGCAAACCAGGCGGCCAATACGGCAGGAAGCCGGGCGGATGGCGGAACGGAAACGGCGCGTCGGGACATGGGAAAGATATAGGTCGCTTCTATATATGCAGTATGGCCTCTGCTGTTCCCCATCCCGAGACCTGGCTGAAGCCGACGCCGCGCGGCCTCTATGTCGAGCCGGGGAATTTCTACATCGACCCGACCGGCGCCTGCGACCGCGCGGTGATCACGCATGGCCATGCCGACCATGCGCGGCCGGGCCACGATCATGTGCTGGCGACGCCGGGCACGCTGGCCATCATGCGCGCCCGCTATGGCGAGCAGGCGGGGCGCCAGCAGCAGGCGCTGGACTACGGCACGCAGATCGAGATCGATGGCGTGCGCCTGCGCTTCGCGCCGGCGGGTCATGTGCTGGGTTCGGCGCAGGCGGTGCTGGAATGGCGCGGCAGCCGCGCGGTGGTCTCCGGCGATTACAAGCGCCGCCGCGATCCGACCTGCCAGCCCTTCGAGGTGACGCCCTGCGATGTCTTCGTCACCGAAGCCACCTTTGCCCTGCCGGTCTTCCGCCATCCCGACGACAAGGCCGAGATCGCCAAGCTGCTGCATTCCGTGCGGCTGTTCCCCGACCGCGCCCATCTGGTCGGCGTCTATGCGCTCGGCAAGGCGCAGCGCGTCATCATGCTGCTGCGCGAGGCCGGCTGGGATGCGCCGATATACCTGCATGGCGCGCTGACCGCGCTCTGCGATCTCTATCAGGGGCTGGGCGTCGCGCTCGGCGAGCTGCGGCCGGTGGGCGACACGCCGAAGGCCGAGCTGCAGGGCTGCATCGTGCTGGCGCCGCCGTCGGCCAGGGAGGACCGCTGGTCGCGGCGGCTGCCCGATCCGGTGACCTGCGCCGCCTCCGGCTGGCTGCGCGTCAAGCAGCGGGCCAAACAGGGCGGCCTGGAGCTGCCGCTGGTGATTTCCGACCATGCCGACTGGGACGAGCTGAACGCCACGATCGACGAGGTCGGCGCGCCGGAGGTCTGGGTGACGCATGGCCGCGAGGAGGCGCTGATGCATGCAGCCAGCCAGCGCGGCATCCGGGCGCGGGCTTTGCGGCTGATCGGTTACGAAGACGAAGATCCGCTATGAGGCATTTCGCCGAATTGCTCGAAAGCCTGATCTTCACGCCCGGCCGCAATGCCAAGCTGGCGCGGCTGACCGACTATTTCCGAACCACGCCGGATCCCGACCGCGGCTGGGCGCTGGCGGCGCTCACCGGGAATCTGAGCATCGCGACGATCAAGCCGGCCGTGATCCGGCATCTGGCCGAGAGCCGCAGCGATCCTGTGCTGTTCGGCTGGAGCTACGATTTCGTCGGCGACCTCGCGGAGACGGTCGCGCTGATCTGGCCCGATCATCAGCGCTATGGGCATCACGAGCCGCATGAGACGCCGCCGGCGCTGACCGAGGTGGTGGAGCGCGCGCAGGCGGCTGCCAAGGCGGATGTCCCCAAGCTGCTGGCCGACTGGCTCGACCGGCTGGACGCGAACGGCCGCTGGGCGCTGATCAAGCTGTTCACCGGCGGATTGCGCGTCGGCGTTTCCGGGCGGCTGGTGAAGACGGCTTTGGCGGCCTTCGGCGAGGTCGGCGTCGATGAGGTGGAGGAGGTCTGGCCCGGCCTGATGCCGCCCTATGCCGGGCTGTTCGCCTGGCTGGAGAAGGGCGGGGCGCGGCCGGCGGTGGATCACCTCGCCGCGTTCCGGCCGCTGATGCTGGCCCAGGCGCTCGAGGAAACCGATCTCGGGAAACTCGATGCACAGGATTTCCGGGCCGAATGGAAATGGGACGGCATCCGCGTGCAGCTGCTGGGCGGCAGGAAGCAGACGCGCATCTTCTCGCGCGGAGGCGAGGAGATCGGCGGCAGCTTCCCCGAGATCGCGAATTTGCGCGGCCTCGGCGCGGTGCTGGATGGCGAGCTGCTGGTGCGCATCGACGAGCAGCATGGCAGCTTCAACGAATTGCAGCAGCGGCTCAACCGCAAGACGGTGTCGGCGAAGCAGATGCAGCAGCGGCCGGCCTTTGTGCGGCTCTACGATATTCTCTTCGACGGCGACGAGGATCTGCGCGCATTGCCGTTCGATCAGCGCCGGGCGCGCCTGGAGCAGTGGTTTGCGGCGCATGTCGGCAACGGCGATCTGAGCGATCGCTTCGACCTCTCGCCGCAGCTCGCATTCAGCGACTGGAACGATCTCGCCGCGGCGCGCCGGCAGGCGGAATCGGTGAACGCCGAAGGCCTGATGCTGAAGCGGCGCGATTCCCCCTACCTGGCCGGAAGGCCGAAAGGCCTGTGGTTCAAGTGGAAGCGCGATCCCGAGACGGTGGATGCGGTGATGCTCTATGCCCAGCGCGGGCACGGCAAGCGCTCGTCCTTCTATTCGGATTTCACCTTCGGCTGCTGGCGCGATGGCGATGAGGGCGCGCCGGAACTGGTGCCGG
>CAYSCA010000067.1:0-14796 GCA_964429465.1 uncultured Rhodospirillaceae bacterium | reverse complement strand
CGGCGGCGGTGAGGCCGAGGCGCGACAGCAGGCCCTGCGGCGTCGGCAGGCAGAACCGCGCCGGCCGCACGAAGGCAAACAGGTCGAGCAGGTCGAAAGCCGGAAACATCTCGATGCCGAGGCGCGCGGCGGTGGCGCGCGCATGCACCAGCAACGGCGGCGTCGCCCGCGCGCGCCGTGCCGCGGCTTCCGGCGCCAGCATCTCGGCCGCGCCCTGTTCCGCCCAATAGGCACCGCCGCCGCCGGCGACGAGCGCGGGCAGTCGGCTGAGGGCGGAAGTGAGGGCGGTGGTCATGATTGCGGGCTCGTTCAGACTCGTCATGCCCGCGAAAGCGGGTATCCAGCAAGGCCTGCCGACCGGGTTCCCGCTGTTGCGGGAACGACAATGGAATGGCGCGGGCCTATTGCGACGCCCAGACGATGCGGGCGATCCAGGCCATCTCGTGGATTTCGAAGCTGCGGTCGGGATGGGCCGGGTTGAAGGAGGTCAGCTCGATCCGGGTCAGCGTGCGGCGCGCCAGGATCTTGCACATCACCTCGCCCTGCACCGTCTTGGCGATCACGCGGTCGCCGCGGCGCACGCTGGCCGCCGGCGAGACGATCACGAAGTCGCCGTCGCGATAGGCGGGCAGCATCGAATCGCCGCTGATCTCCAGCGCATAGGCGCCGGGGTCTTCCAGCTCCGGGAAGGGCAGCTTCTCCCAGCCTTCGCCGACCGGAAAGCCGGCATCGTCGAAGAAGCCGGCGGCGCCGGCCTGGGCCAGGCCGATCAGCGGAATCTTGTGGGTGATGCGCGGTCCGGCGGCGGTGCTGGTCAGCAGGGCCATGAATTCCGGCACGGTGGCGCCGGTCGCCTCGATCACCTTGGAGACCGATTCCGTGGACGGCCAGCGCTGCTTGCCGTCGCGGGAGATGCGCTTGCTGCGGTTGAAGGTGGTCGGATCCAGCCCGGCCTTGCGGGCCAGGCCCGACGCGGTCAGGCCGTAACGTTCGGCCAGGCCATCAATGGCGGCCCAGATCGCCCGGTGTGTCAGCATGGGAAGATCGTCTTACATTTCCGCCAAATTTGCTACAGGAATATGCTCTGATCCAGCGCGGAATGAAAGAACATATTGAGTATTCATGGCCTGATCTGGTATATGTCCGCCTCATGTTCCTGCGACCTGGGGGGAAGACAAAGGCAACATCCATGTCGGAAAAGGAATTCCCGGCCAATCTTCTGCAACCCCGCATCGACAGGCGCGCGGCGCCCGCCAGGGCCGAGCCCGGCCGGCCGGACCGCGCGGTAGTGGTGTTTGCCGAGGAAACCCGGCTTCCCAAGCTGCGCCTGCTCAAGCCCGGCTTCCGGCATTGCTATGCCTATCTGCGCCTCGATACCGGCTGGATGGGCTTCGATCCGCTGTCACATGCCTGGGAAATCCGCCATTTTCATGGTTGGGACAGGGAGGCCGACCTGGCCGCCCATCTGCGTCGGCTGGGCCAATGCGCGCTGACCGTTCCGGTCTTCGAGCCGCCCGCCCGGCTGGCGCCGCCGTTGCCGGTCTCCTGCGTCGAGGCGGTCAAGCGGCTGATTGGACTGCATTCTTGGTCTGCGCGAACTCCATGGGAACTTTTTCTGCTTCTTCGGAAAATAAGCCTTGACGATGTACGCTTAGTGTTCTAAATTCCGGCCTGTGAGAACGAACAAACCCTGTCTGCGCCGCTCTGGCGCGGCAGGGGTTCTGGCAGAAAGGAACGCCCGATGGGTGGTATTTTCGGATCTTCGCCGCCGCCGGCTCCCCCGCCGCCGCCCGCGCCGGCGCCCGAGCCGGCTGAAAAGGATGCCGATCTGGCCGCCCGGGCGGCGCGCGAACGTCGCCGCCGCGGGCAGTCGGAAGTCATCGCCACCTCGTGGCGCGGCCTTGAGCCGGCGCCCGGCGCCGGCGGCAATGCCCGGCCGCCGAAGCGTCTGCTGGGCGAGTGATCGCCATGGCCCGGATCGATTCCCCCATTCCTGACGGCGATGCCGCGACCCTGCCGGAATCGCTGCGCCGGCATTATGCGCGGGCGAAGGCCCAGCGCACCGGCTGGGAGGCGCTGTGGCAGGATTGCTATGATTATGCACTGCCGAACCGCGGCAGCGTCGCCGCCGGCACGGGCGGCGGCCGGCCCTCGGGCGCTCCGCTGCGCAGCGGCGACAAGCTGTTCGACGGCACGGCCGCCGATGCGGCCGACCAGCTCGCCGCCGCTCTGCTGGCCCAGCTCACGCCGCCCTGGTCACGCTGGTTCGCCTTCCAGCCCGGCCGCGACATACCGGAAGCGCAGCATGGCGCGGTTGCTGCCGAGCTCGATGCCGCCGCCCAGATCCTGCAGGCGCAATTCGACCGGTCGAACCTCGCCGTCGAGCTCAACAAAATCGAGGCGGCGCATCGCTCGGTCTTCGTCGCCGGCTGGCGGCCCGCGGTCGGCTGGATCTGCGCCATCGGCGTCGGCTGGGCCTATCTCGGCCATCCGCTGTTCCTCTGGGCGGCGGCCTTGTGGGCGCCCGGCCTGCAGCCGCCCGCCATCCATACCGACAGCCTGTTCGAGCTGGTGCTCGCCATGCTCGGCATGGCCGGCCTGCGCAGCCTGGAAAAGACGAAGGGCCGGGCGAAATGACCCTCACCCTCCCATTGCTGCGCAACGGGCCCCTCCCTCTCCCGCTGCCGCGGGCGAGGGGGAAAACCCTCTCCCTCCGGGAGAGGGAGGGCCCCAGCGAAGCTGGGAGGGCGAGGGGATTTCTGCTATCCACTCCGCCATGACCATCATCTACCGCATCATCGGTCGCGACGACTGGCAGGCGGCGAAAACCGCCGGCGCCTTTGCCGGAACCGCGCATGACCGCCGCGACGGCTTCATCCATTTCTCGACCGCCGCCCAGGTGGCGGAGACGGCGGCGAAGCATTATGCCGGCCAGCAGGAGTTGCTGCTGCTCCATGTCGATACGGCGGCGCTCGAGGCGCCGCTGAAATGGGAGCCCTCGCGCGGCGGCGACCTGTTCCCGCATCTCTACGGTGCGCTGCCGGTCGCCGCGGTGCATCGCATCGAACCGCTGCCGCTGGATGCGGCGACCGGCCGCCACATCTTCCCGGAAGACCTGCCGTGAATCTCTACAAGACCTTTGCCTGGCCCTTCATCCGTCAGGTCGATGCGGAAGCAGCCCACAAGCTGACGCTCAACCTGCTGCAATCGGGCCTCATCCCGCCGGCGCGCCATGTCGACGATCCGGTGCTGGCGACGCGGCTGTTCGGCAAGCCGGTCAGCAATCCCGTCGGCCTTGCCGCCGGCTTCGACAAGAACGCGCAGGTGCCCGATGCGATGCTGCGGCTCGGCTTCGGGTTCGTGGAGGTCGGCGGCATCACCCCGAAGCCGCAGGCGGGCAATCCGCAGCCGCGGCTGTTCCGCCTCGCGGAAGACCGCGCCATCGTCAACCGCATGGGCTTCAACAACGAGGGGCTGGAGGTCGCGGCGCGGCGGCTGCGGCGGCGCACCCGCAACGGCATGGTCGGCGTCAATCTCGGCGCCAACAAGGACTCGCCCGACCGGCCCGGCGATTACGCCATCCTCTACGAGCGCCTGGCGCCGCTGACCGATTTCGCCGTGGTCAACGTTTCCTCGCCCAACACGCCGGGCCTGCGCAATCTGCAGGGCCGCGAGGAGCTGAGCCAGCTGCTCGGCCGGCTGCAGCCCCTGCATGAAAAGCTGCAGACGCCGCTGCTGGTGAAGATCGCGCCCGATCTCGCCGACGAGGATATCCAGGCCGTCGCCCAGCTCGCGCTCGCCTACAGGCTGGACGGCATCGTGGCGACCAACACCACCATCGCGCGGCCGGCCACGCTGCAGAGCCGCAATTACCGGGAAACCGGCGGGCTGTCGGGCGCGCCCCTGTTCGAACGCTCCACGCAGGTGCTGAAGGAACTCTATCGCCAGGTCGGCGGCAGGCTGACGCTGATCGGCGTCGGCGGCATTGCGTCCGGCGCCGATGCCTATGCCAAGATCCGCGCCGGCGCCGATCTCGTGCAGCTCTATTCCGCGCTGGTCTATGAAGGCCCCGGCCTGGTGACGCGGATCAAGCGCGAGCTGGCCGGGCTGCTGAAGCGCGACGGTTTCCGCGCGGTGAAGCCGGCGGTCGGCGTGGATGTGAAATGACGGCGTGTTAGCCGTCATCCCGGCCAAGCGCCGCTTTTTTTGCGGCGTGCGAGCCGGGATCCCGTTTGGTTTGCGCAAAAAATGAGGCCCCGGGTCAAGCCGGGGGTGACGGGCAAGAAGAGCAAAAAACAACAAAAAGCGCGGCGTTGCCGCCGCGCTTTTCGCAAAGGGATGTGAAGATGCCGGCGTTACGCGTTCTTCACCGGGTTGCGCAGCAGGCCGACCTTGCTGATCTCGACCTCGATCACGTCGCCGTCCTTCATGTAGACGGGCGGGTTGCGCTTGGTGCCGACGCCGCCCGGCGTGCCGGTGGCGATCACGTCGCCGGGCTTGAGCGGCAGCCAGGTGGTGACATAGCGGATGATCTTGCGGATGTTGAAGGTCATCAGGTCGGTGCCGGATTTCTGCATCACCTGGCCGTTCAGCCGGGTTTCCAGCATCAGGTCCTGCGGATCGGGAATCTCGTCGGCCGTCACCATCCACGGGCCGAAGCCTCCCGTGGCGGGGAAGTTCTTGCCCGGCGTGAACTGGCTGGTATGGGTCTGCCAGTCGCGCACCGAGCCGTCCATGTAGCAGGAATAGCCGGCGATGATGTCCCAGGCCTTGTCTTCCGAGACCTTGAAGCCTTCCTTGCCGATGATGACGGCAAGCTCGCCCTCGTAATCGTATTTCTCGGATTCGGCGGGTTTCAGCGTCGGCTGGCCATGGGCGACCTGGCTTTCGGGGTAGCGCACGAAGATGGTCGGATGGCCCGGCGGCTCGCGGCCCATCTCGCGGCGGTGCTCGTCGTAATTGACGCCGACGCAGATGATCTTGCCCGGATTGGGGATCACCGGCAGCAGGGTGGTTCCCTCCAGTTTCATGTCGGCCGTCACACCCTGGGCAGCAGACTCGACCTCTTTCAGCGCTCCGGCCTTGAGCACGGCGGCCAGATCGGCATATTTGCCGCCCAGCTTGGCGCCGACATCGACGATGCCGTCTCCATTGACCACGCCATAGGATGCCTTGCCATTGCGGACGAAGCTGACCACTTTCATCGAAACGCTCCCTGCCGGGTTGGGGAAGATTGTTTGGGGGCCAAACATTAAGCCGCGGCCCTTCCCCTGACAAGCTGCCGCGATAGATAACCCCCACCTTTTCGCCACTTCCGCACGATGACCGCCAGCCAGAATCCCTTCCTCTCCACCCTGCTGCCCCGGCTCTGGCCGGCCGGCCGGCCCGATCTGCGCCGCCGCGTGGTGATCGCCTTCGGCTTCCTGCTGGCGGCCAAGCTGGTCAATGTCGTGGTGCCGTATCTGTTCAAGCGCGCCGTCGACCTGCTCGATACCGGCCTGAGCGCCGGCAATATCGCGGTCGGCAGCGTGCTGCTCTTCGTGATCGCCTATGGCGTCGCCCGGATCGGCGCGCAGGGCTTCGGCGAGCTGCGCGACGCGGTGTTTGCCAAGGTCGCCCAGGCGGCGATCCGCGACCTCGCGCTGCAGGTCTTCGACCATCTGCATGCGCTGTCGCTCCGCTTCCATCTCGAGCGCCAGACCGGCGGCCTGTCGCGCGTCATCGAGCGCGGCACCAAGGGCATCCAGTTCGTGCTGCAGTTCATGACCTTCAACATCCTGCCGACGCTGGTGGAGATCGCGCTGGTCGGCGGCGTGCTCTGGTGGTTCTACGGCTGGACCTTCGCAGTGATCACCGTGGTCACCATCGGCGGCTATATCGGCTACACGCTCGCGATCACCGAATGGCGCACCAAATACCGGCGCCAGATGAACGACGAGGACCAGCGCGCCAATACCCGCGCCATCGACTCGCTGCTCAATTACGAGACGGTGAAGTATTTCAGCAACGAGGCGCACGAAGCCCGCCGGTACGACGAGGCGCTCAGCCGCTATGAGAAGGCGGCGGTGAAAAGCCAGACCACGCTGGCTCTGCTCAATCTCGGCCAGGGCTTCATCATCGCCGGCGGCCTGATCGCGGTGATGAGCCTGGCCGTGCTGGGCGTGGCCGACGGCAGCATGACGCTCGGCGATATCGTCATGGTCAACGCCTACCTGATCCAGCTCTATCTGCCGCTCAATTTCCTCGGCTTCGCCTACCGCGAGATCAAGCAGGGCCTGGTGGATATGGAGCAGATGTTCCGCCTGCTCGCCGTGCCGCAGGAAGTGGAGGACAAGCCCGGCGCGCCGGCGCTGAGGGTCACGCGCGGCGAGCTGGTCTTCGAAGACGTCGCCTTCGCCTATGATCCGCGCCGGCCGATCCTCAAGGGCGTCAGCTTCCGCATCGATCCCGGCGCCAAGGTGGCGGTTGTCGGCGCCTCGGGCGCCGGCAAGTCGACCTTGTCGCGCCTGCTCTATCGCTTCTACGACATCACCGGCGGCAGCATCCGCATCGACGGCCAGGATATCCGCGATGTCAGCCAGCTCAGCCTGCGCCAGGCGATCGGCATCGTGCCGCAGGATACCGTGCTGTTCAACGACACCATCCTCTACAACATCCGCTATGGCCGCACCGATGCGAGCGATGCGGAGGTGGCGGAAGCCGCCCGCCTGGCGCAGCTCGACCAGCTGATCGCGCGGCTGCCCGATGGCATGCAGACCATGGTGGGCGAGCGCGGACTGAAGCTGTCGGGCGGCGAGAAGCAGCGCGTGGCGATCGCCCGCGCCCTGCTCAAGCAGCCCAAGATCATGGTCTTCGACGAGGCGACCTCGGCGCTCGACACCCATACCGAGCGCGAGATCCAGGCCGCGCTCGCCGCGGCCGCCGAAGGCTGCACGACGCTGGTGATCGCGCATCGCCTCTCCACCGTGGTGGATGCCGACGAGATCATCGTGCTGGAGGAAGGCCGCATCGCCGAGCGCGGCCGGCACCAGGCGCTGCTGGCCCAGGGCGGGCTTTACGCCGCGCTGTGGCAGAAGCAGCAGGAGGCGCGCGAGGCCGGCGAGGCGATCGCCTCCGAGCGGCCGAATGCGGCGCCCGTGGCGGTGGAGGCGGCAAAATAGGTAGGCCCTCACCCTCCCGCTGCGCGGGTCCCTCCCTCTCCCTTAGGGAGAGGGTTGGGGTGAGGGGGACTCATCGGCGCCACCCCTTTATATAAGTCCCCACAATGCCTAGATTACCGACCAGAAACGAACAGCCGAGGCTTTGACATTCATGGACACCATCCGTTCCGTCCTGGTGCCGATCCACCGCGAGGGCCACAAGTTCATCGCGATCTTTGCGGTGGTCACCCTGGTGCTGTTCTGGATCGCCGAGCCGCTGGGCTGGGCCGGCGTCGTGCTGACGCTGTGGTGCACCTATTTCTTCCGCGATCCGGCCCGCGTCACCCCGGTGGCGGAGAATATCCTGGTCGCGCCGGCCGACGGCGTGGTGCAGATGATCGAGCGCGCGGTGCCGCCGGAGGAGCTCGGCATGGGCCTCGATCCGCGCCAGCGCATCTCGATCTTCATGAACGTCTTCGACGTGCATGTGAACCGCTCGCCGGTCGATGCCACGGTCACCGCCACGGCCTACCGGCCGGGCAGCTTCCTCAACGCGGCGCTCGACAAGGCCAGCATCGACAACGAGCGCCAGGCGCTCAAGCTGAAGCTGGGCAATGGCAAGGAGATCGCCGTGGTGCAGATCGCCGGCCTGGTGGCGCGCCGCATCCTCTGCGATGCCCGCGAGGGCCGCGAGCTGAAAGCCGGCGAACGCTTCGGCATGATCCGTTTCGGCAGCCGCGTCGATGTCTATCTCGACGAGGGCATGGTGCCGCTGGTGATCGTCGGCCAGAAGACCATCGGCGGCGAGACGGTGATCGCCGAAGACAATGCCGCGCTGCAGCCGCGCGTCGGCGAAGTGCGCTAGGCGGACCAGCAGAGCGGGGCGATTGCCATGCCGATGAAACTCCGTCCGCCGGAACGCCTGGGCAAGCTGCCGCTGAACACGCTGGCGCCCAATATCCTCACCATCATCGCGCTCTGCTCGGGCCTGACGGCGATCCGCTTCGCGCTGCTCGGTCAGTTCAAGTTCGCGGTCGGCGCGATCGCGGTGGCGGCTTTGTTCGACATGCTGGACGGCCGCGTCGCGCGATTGCTGAAAGGCGCGTCGAAGTTCGGCGCCGAGCTCGATTCGCTGTCCGACTTCCTCTCCTTCGGCGTCGCGCCCGCCATGGTGCTGTATTTCTGGACCCTGCACGATCTCGGCTCGGGCAATACCGGCTGGCTGGTGGTGCTGGCCTACAGCGTGTGCACGGCCCTGCGGCTGGCGCGCTTCAACACCGCGCTGGAGGATACCGAGAAGCCGGTCTGGACCGGCAGCTTCTTCACCGGCATTCCTTCGCCGGCCGGCGCCGCCATCGCGCTGCTCTTCCTGATCATCAGCCTCGAGATCGAAAGCGATGTCTTCCGCTCGCCGGCGCTGAACGCCGTCTGGCTGCTCGCCGTCGGCGGCATGATGATCAGCCAGGTGCCGACCTTTTCCTTCAAGCGCGTGCGGGTGCAGCGCCAGTATGTCGGCCTCGTGCTGCTGGCCGCGGGCCTCCTGGCGGCGGGACTGCTCAACCAGCCCTGGGTGACGCTCAGCCTGCTCGGCATCGCCTATATCGCGACCATCCCGTTTTCGATCCGCGCCTATAACCGTTTCCGCCGCGGCGATGCGCCGGCCGCCGATTTGCCCGACGCGCCGCCGGTCACCGATGTCGAGAACAGTCCCGTGGACGCGCCACGCAGCAACGAACCGCCACCGCCCGGCACCTTGCATTAGGCGCGCAGCAGGACGCGTTGCTCAGACAGGCCTGAAGTCGTGGAAGCCATCGAAAATGTTCTCCGGCCATTGATCGGCGCCGGCTGAAACACCTTCGAGGAATTCGATAAAGCCGGTCTTGTGATTCACCCAGACGATGAAACAGGCATAATCCTTCTGTATTTTCCCGTTTCGGGCCTGGACCATCGGCGTGGGAATGCCCTGCGGGGAATTTTCAAATCTCGGGAGCAGGCTCGGCGCGTCGTCTTCGACGGTGAAATCGGTATAGAAGCCCACGCCGGTCGGCGTTCGTGCGGCGACTCTCAGGAAAGGCAACTGCCGCCGCAGCGTTTCGGTATAGTGGTCATCGCGCCAGAGCGCGCGGCGCATCACTTTGAGTTCGAAGGGATCGGGAAGTTCCGTCATCGACAAGCCGGCGATCAATGGCTTTTGCGCTTCTGCTCGTCCAGCCTGGCCTTCAGCTTCGTGACGTAATCGCCGCCGTCCTTCTTCTGGGCGAGGAACAGCCCGATCGCCATCTGGGCGCGGTCATGATCGGTGGTCGGCGGACCCTTGGTGGTGATCGTCTCGGCCACCCGCAGCAGCTGCGGGTTCAGCTTCGCCCGCAGGCTCGTGATCTGCTGCTGCAGCTGGGCGCGCAGCTTGCGGCTCTCGGCCCCGTCCTTGGCGGGGCCTTTATACTGGCGCGCCGGGGCCGGCTTCGCGGCCGGCGCCGCGCCGAACAGCCGGGCCAGCAGGCCGGGCTTCGGTTTCGTTTGTTTCCTGTTCTCTGCCGCCATGGCGCTTCATAGCATGCCGGGCGGCCGTCATCCTACTGATTCGCGTATTGCCGCAGGGGAATATTCGCGCTTGTCAAGCGCCGGCAGGGGATTACAATCAAAGCCATGAACATCTTCGGACCGCTTCCTCTGGCCCCGACCCCGACGGCCGGGCCTGCGCCGCAGGCGAACCAGGCGCCCAACGCGACCCAGGCGGCCGCGGCGGTGACGGCTGTGCCGGTGCGGGCCGAGACCCGCATGGCGGCCAGCGCGTCGGGCAACAGCGGCGGCTCCGAGGGTGCCAAGGGCAAGAAGGGCAAGGATTCCGATCGCGGCGCCGCCGCCACCGAAGCCCGCACCAACCGCGCCGGCGCCCGGCCGCGCGGCATGGGCAACAAGGCCGACCTCAGCGTCTGATCCGGCGCCCGCGCGGCCGCCTCAGTTCCAATCACATTCTGACCACAGCGCCATGGCCCGGTGCAGCGCCTCTGCGTCTGCCGGCCACGGCC
Source organism: uncultured Rhodospirillaceae bacterium (assembly GCA_964429465.1). GTDB lineage: Bacteria > Pseudomonadota > Alphaproteobacteria > Ferrovibrionales > Ferrovibrionaceae > Ferrovibrio. The sequence continues at coordinate 4,628 of CAYSCA010000067.1, read as the reverse complement.
TGATCACACCCAGGCCGCATATGGCCCGATAGGGTCCCGCCTGCCGGTCGGGACGCGGTTTGCCCCTCCGGCTCTGGAGCGAGGAGACCTGCCCGTGACCCATCTCGATCAGCAGATCAAGCGCCATGGCCTGCGGGCCCGCGGCCTGCCCACAATCGAGGTCGGCTCCCGGCTGTTCTTCGCCCGCGACGTCCAGCCGCTGGTGCTGCAGGCCTGCCAGCAGCACGACATCGCCTTCGAGGTGCTGGCCAAGCGCTTCGACCTGCCGCGCAGCGGGCTGGCGCTGATCCTGCGCGGCCAGGACCCGGTGCCGCCGCAGATGCTGCGCCTGCTCGACGATTTCGTCGCCCGCGCCCAGGCCCAGCAGATGATGGCGCGCGTCACCCAGCGGATGCGGCCGCGCCGCCTGGAACTGGGTTTGGGCTAGCGGCCCGGGCGGAGGATCGGCGGCCCGTCTTTCCTCTTGCATCCTTTTTCGCTTTCGCCAAATTATTCGCGCCCGGCCGTCCGATGGCGGCCTGGCGACGGAGCATTGCGAATCGGAAAGGAGACCTCGCCGTGACCCGCCCCGCAACCCTGTCCCTCGATCCCAGGTCGCTCGAGACCCGGCGCGAAGGCGCCCGCGTCTTCTTCGCCCGCGACGTCCAGCCGGTTTTCCTCGAAGCCTGCCGGCGCCAGCAGATCAGCTTCGACACCTTCTGCACCAAGATGGGCAGCAACCGCGCCGCGATGGTGCTGATGCTGCGCGGCCATGATGCCGTCTCGCCGACTTTGCTCGGCCTGCTGCGCGATTTCGTGGCGAATGCGGCCGGCACCGGCGCGGGGATGTCGAGCGCCGCGTGATTGGCGGAAAACCGGGGCGCGTCAGCTTTTGTTAACCAAGCGGGCCCCACTCTCCCCGTCGAGATGACTGATTCGCACGAGGGGGAAACGGATATGCCGGCACGGATTCGGCACCTGCGCACTATTCTGGCTTCGATCAACGAGCAGCTGCTGCAGCCCGATCTTCGCCCCGATGCCCGCGCCTATCTGGAGCGCACCGCCGATGCCTGCCGCTCGGCCATCCGCGACCTCGCGCTGAAGCTCTAGTTCCGAACGGCCGGCGATGCTGCGGCAGGAGTATTTCACCGGCCCCGCCGGTCATCGCCTGTCCAGTCTTCACCTTGCGGGAGAGGCGCCCGGCCTGCTGCTGGTCGGCGGCTATGGCAGGCTGAGCCCGGTCAGCAAGCCGTTCGGGCAACTGGCCGTCTCCTACTGCCGGGCCAGAAAGCTCGATCTGCGCATCCTCGAATTCCGCGGCCAGGGCCAGTCGGAAGGCGAGCTGCTGCAGCTCACGCTCTCCGACATGCGTGACGACCTGCTCGCGCTGGCCGGGCAGTTCGAGCTGGCGGGCCGCATCGGCATCGGCGCGAGCCTCGGCGCCTGGGCCATGCTGGCGGCACAGCAGAAGCAGCCGGCCCTGCTCTGGGGCATGCTGGCGCTGGCGCCGGCACTCGACTGGGACCAGACCTATTTTGCGCCCCGCCTGGCCGATGGCCGCGCCCGGCGCGACGGCGGCACCGTCGCGGTGCCGGAGGACAACATTGCCGTCTCGGAGCGCTTCCTCGCCAGCGCAGAGGATGCCCGTCTGGACCTGGCCGGCGGGTTGTCTCTGCCCGGCGCGATCCGCATCCTGCATGGCAGCGACGACGTCATCGCTCCGCTGTCGCGGTCCGACGATCTGGCGCGGCATGGCGGCGCCATCACGCTGAGGGTTTTTCCCGGCCTGGGCCATGAGGTCTCCACCCTGGCCTCCCGGCCATTGCAGCAGGGCTTCGTCGAGGAATGCGATCTGCTGCTGCAGGCCTGGCGCCGGCAGGCAGCGGCCGATCCGGCCTGAGGATCATTCTCCCGCGCACCGGAATTGTCGGGGTGCATTATTCCGCGCCGGGCGCACCGCGCCGGACTTGATCCGCGTCGCCCGTTTGCCTCTCATCGCCTGACGGCCCGGAGCGGCAGGGCCGTAGCGGAAGCCATTCCGGTTTCGCGAACGATGAGAGGATGCAGGCACGCATGGCAAAGATCCTTCCCGACCAGCGCCATCTCTTCGATATCCCGGACGACGTCGCCTATCTGAACTGCGCCTATATGTCGCCGCTGGCGAAAGCGGTGGTGGCGGCCGGCCAGACCGGCATGGCGCGCAAGGCGCAGCCCTGGAGCGTGACGCCGCAGGATTTCTTCACCGATTCGGAAGCGACCCGCGCGCTGTTCGCCCGGCTGATCAATGCCGGCAGCGATGACATCGCGCTGATCCCCGCCGCCTCCTATGGCATGGCCGTCGCCGCGAACGCGCTGCCGCTGCAGGCCGGGCAGAGCGTGCTGACGCTTGCCGAGCAGTTCCCCTCCAATGTCTATCCCTGGATCGAGAAGGCGCGGCAATGCAATGCCGCCCATGTCACGGTGCCGCGGCCGTCCGACGACGACTGGACGGCCGCCGTGCTCGCGCGCATCGACAGCCGCACCGCCATTGTCGCCCTGCCGCATTGCCACTGGACCGATGGCGGGCTGCTCGACCTGGTCGCCATCCGCGCCGCCTGCGCCAAGGTCGGCGCCGCGCTCTGCATCGATGCGACGCAGTCGCTCGGCGCGCTGCCCTTCGATGCGGCCGCGATCGATCCGGACTTCCTCGCGGTCGGCGGCTACAAATGGCTGCTCGGGCCGTATTCCTTCGGCTATCTCTACGTCGCCCGGCGCTGGCAGCAGGCCATGCCGCTCGAGCAGAACTGGATCGCGCGCGAGCGTTCGGAGGATTTCGCCGGGCTGGTGGATTACAAGAGCGAATACCAGCCCGGCGCGCGACGTTTCGATGTCGGCGAGCGCAGCAATTTCGCGCTGACGCCAGCGGCGATGGCGGCGCTTTCCATGATCCTCGACTGGGGCGTGGAAAACATCCAGGCGACACTGCAGGCGCGCACCGCCATGATCGCGGCCCGCGCGCGCGACGAATTCGGCCTCGATGCCGCGCCGGATTCCAAGCGCGCCGGGCATTATCTCGGCCTGCGCTTCGGCGCAGCGGTGCCGCCGGACCTGCCGGGCCGGCTGGCCGCGGCGAATGTGTTTGTGAGCGTGCGCGGCAAGGCGATGCGCGTCACCCCGCATCTCTACAACACCGACCAGGATGTCGAGCGGCTGTTCAGCGTGATGAAGGAAGCGCTGCGGTAGCTGTGATGCTCGTCGCCCATGCCTATATCACGGAGGGTCGGGATGGACCCTCGCGCTTCGCGCAAGGGTGACGAATGGTGTGGCAGAGCGCGTTCTCAAAGACCGTCACCCTTCGTCCAAGCCGCGGGTTCGCACGACGGCTCCGCCGCGCGGCGCGGGCCTGACGATCTCGGTATGGTAGCGGATGCAGCCCGGCTGTGGCACCAACCGCCGCGGTCAGCCTTCGCCGCTGCCGCCGCCGTTGAGGTCGGCCGGATTCGGCATGCCGAGCGCGTGGAAGCCGCAATCGACGTGGATGATCTCGCCGCTGACGCCCGAGCCGAGATCGGAGAGCAGGAACAGCGCGGCGCCGCCCACTTCATCCAGGGTGGCGTTGCGCCGCAGGGGCGAATTCTGCGCGGTGAACTTGAACGTCGCGCGCGCCGAGCCGATGGCCGAGCCGGCCAAAGTCCGCATCGGGCCGGGCGAGATCGCGTTGACGCGGATCTTCTGCGGCCCGAGATCGACGGCGAGGTAGCGCACGGAGGCCTCCAGCGCCGCTTTCGCCACGCCCATCACGTTGTAGTTCGGCATCACCCGCGTGCTGCCCTCGTAGGTCAGCGTCACCAGCGATCCGCCGTCGCTCATATAGGGCATCGCGAGCCGCGCCACTTCCGTGAAGGAATAGCACGAGATCGCCATCGAGCGGGCGAAGTTGCTCTTGGTCGTGTTGAGATAGCGGCCCTTCAGTTCTTCCTTGTCGGAATAAGCGATGGCATGCACCACGAAATCGAGCCTGCCGCCGAAGGCCTTGCCGACCTCGTCGAAGGCCGAATGCATGCTGGTCTCGTCTTCCACGTCGCAGGGCACGACGGCCTTGGCGCCGACGCTCTCGGCCAGCGGCCGCACGCGGCGGTCGAAGCCGACGCCCTGGTAGGTGAAGGCGAGCTCGGCGCCATGCGCCGCCAGCAGGCGGGCGATGCCCCAGGCGATCGAATGGTCATTGGCGACCCCCATGATGAGGCCGCGCTTGCCGCTCATCACTGCGCGCGTATCGGTCATGTCGTAATCCGGAAAAAGAACTTGTTATCGTCTTATGCGTCGTAGCGCTGGAACAGCAGCGTCGCGTTGGTGCCGCCGAAGCCGAAGGAATTCGACATCACGCGGTTCAGCGTCACATTGTCCTTGCGCTCGCGCAGGATGGGGAAGCCTTCGGCGCCGGGATCGAGATTCTCGATATTGGCCGAAGCGGTGAGGAAATCGTCGCGCATCATCAGCAGCGAGTAGATCGCCTCGTGCACGCCGGCCGCGCCGAGCGAATGCCCGGTCAGCGACTTGGTCGAGCTGATCGCGGGCAGCGCCTCGCCGAACACCTCGCGGATCGCGTTCAGTTCGGTGATGTCGCCTGCCGGCGTCGAGGTGCCGTGGGTGTTGATGTAGTCGACCGG
>CAYSCA010000066.1:0-15170 GCA_964429465.1 uncultured Rhodospirillaceae bacterium | reverse complement strand
CGGCACGGTGGAATTCCTGCTCGATGCCGATGGCGCGTTCTACTTCATCGAGATGAATACCCGGCTGCAGGTCGAGCATCCGGTGACCGAGATGGTGACCGGCCTCGATCTCGTCGCGCTGCAGATCCGCGTCGCGGCCGGCGATGCCCTGCCGCTCCGGCAGGAAAACGTGCGGCTGGACGGCCATGCCATCGAGGTGCGGCTCTATGCCGAGGCGCCGCACGACAAGTTCCTGCCGCAGAGCGGAGTCTTGCGCCGCTGGCAGCCGCCGGAGGGCGAGGGCATCCGCGTCGATCACGGCCTGCATCGCGCGGGTCAGGCGATCACGCCCTTCTACGACCCGATGATCGCGAAGATCATCGCCCATGGGACGACCCGCGAAGAGGCGCGCCGCCGGCTGATCGTCGCGCTGGAACGCTGCATCGCGCTCGGCGTGGAAACCAACCGCAGTTTCCTGATCGCGCTTCTGTCGCATCCGGGCTTCGCGGCGGGCAGGGCGACGACGCGATTCATCCCGCAGCATTTCGCGGCGCCTGCCGCGGCGCAGCCCGACGACGCCCTGCTGGCTATGGCGGCCATGCTGTGGTTCGAGGCCAGCGCCCGGCGTTACGGTCATGATCCGGATTCCGCCTGGTCTTCCAATGACCGGCTCGCTTCGCCGGTGCTGCTGCAATCGGGCGAATGGAAGCGCAAATGCCTGGTCAGCCCGCTTGGGCAAGGCCGCTTCACGGTAGACGGGACTGAACTCCGGATTCTGCAGCGCGCGACGGGCCGGCTGCGCGTCGCGGTCGCCGGGCTGGAGCAGGATGTCGCCTTCGTCTTTGCCGGTGCCGACCTGCATCTCGCCTGCGGCGGCGCCGATTTCTCCTGCCGTGACATCACCTATCAGCCGCCGGGCCTGGCGGAGGGCGCCGCCGAGCGCGAGCTGCGCGCGCCGATGAACGGCAAGATCGTCGCCGTGCTGGCGGCCGAGGGCGAGCGCGTCAACCGCGGCCAGCGGCTGGTGATCATGGAGGCGATGAAGATGCAGCATGAAATGGTGGCGCGCGCCGATGCGACGGTCGACAGACTGCCGGTGAAGGTTGGCGACCAGGTGGCGACGAAGCAGCTGCTGGCGGCGCTGACGCCGCTGGCGGCGGAATAGGCGGAGATGGACCTGGGCCCGGCCGCGGCGACGATCCGGCCGATCCGCGAGGCGGATGCGGATTCCTATCGCGCCTGCCTCGACCAGGTGGCGCGCGAGCGGCTGTATCTCGCCTTCATCGAAGCGCCCTCGGCGGCCGAGTCGCGCTTTTTCGTCAAGGCGATGCTGCAGCGCGGCCTGCCTTTCGTGGTGGCCTGCGACGCGCGGGAGAATGTCGTCGGCTGGTGCAACATCCATGTCACGCCGGACAATCCGCTGCGGCCAGGCTTCGCCCATGCCGGCATGCTGGGCATGGGATTGCTGGAACCCTGGCGCGGCAAGGGGCTCGGCACGCAGATGATGCAGGCCTGCTTCGACGGTGCCGCCCGCATCGGGCTCGAGCGCATCGAGCTGCAGGTCTATGCCAGCAACGCCGGCGCCATCGCACTCTACCGCAAATTCGGCTTCGTCACCGAAGGCGTGAAAATCCGCGCCCGCAAGCTGGATAGCCATTACGACGATATCGTCATCATGGCGCGGCTGCGGCCGCCGCAGGGGTAGATTGATGCTCGGCAAATCGCCTTATTACACGGCCGATCACGAGGCCTTCCGCGACCAGTTGCGCCGTTTCGTGACGAAGGAGATCGAGCCCTTCGCCGAGCAATGGGACGAAGCCGGCGAATTCCCGCGCGAGCTTTACAGGAAAGCCGCCGCCATCGGCCTGCTGCAGCTGAACTTCCCGGAGGAATACGGCGGCATCAAAGCCGACCGCTTCTACGCCATCATCGCCGGCCAGGAACTGGCGCGCGCCGGGGCGGGCGGCGTCGCGGCCGGGCTGATGAGCCACACGATCGGCGCACCGCCGATTGCGAAACTCGGCGCGGAGCATCTCCGGCAGAAAGTCCTGCCGCCGGTGCTGGCCGGCGAGAAGATTTCGGCGCTGGCGATCACCGAGCCGGGCGGCGGCTCCGATGTCGCCAACCTGAAGACGACGGCAAAACGCGACGGCGACCATTACATCCTGCGCGGCGAAAAGACCTTCATTACCTCAGGGATGCGGGCCGATTTCTATACCGTGGCGGTGCGCACCGGTGGGCCGGGCATGGGCGGCATCTCGCTGCTGCTGGTCGAGCGCGACACGCCGGGTTTCACCCGCACGCCGTTGCGCAAGATGGGCTGGTGGGCCTCGGACACCGCGACCCTGCATTTCGACGATTGCCGCGTGCCGGCGGAGAACCTGATCGGCGCCGAGAATGCCGGCTTCATGGGCATCATGCTGAACTTCAACGACGAGCGGCTGGGCCTGTCGGCCTCCGCCATCGGCTTTGCCCGCACGGCCTACGAGGAAGCGCTGGATTATGCGAAACTCCGCGAGACCTTCGGCAAGCCGCTGCTGAAGCACCAGGTGATCCGCCACAAGCTGGTCGACATGGCGCAGCGCATCGAGGCCAGCCAGGCCTTCCTGGAGCGCATCGCCTGGGCATTGGATCAGGGCGAGAGCCCGGTCGCCGAGCTGTGCATGCTGAAGAACCAGGCGACCCAGACGATGGCCTTCTGCGCCTCGGAGGCTGTGCAGATTCTCGGCGGCGCCGGCTTCATGCGTGGCGCGAAATCGGAACGCATCTACCGCGAGGTGAAGGTGAACGCCATCGGCGGCGGCACCGAAGAGATCATGAAGGATCTGGCAAGTCGTCAAATGGGATGGTGATGTCCTCGAATACCAAGCCGACCTTCTCCGCCTCCGCCGTCATGACCTCAAGCGCGCTGCCGACGCTTACAACCATCGCAGTCGTCCAGCTTTCGTCCACATTGGATCCCGCTATCTTGTAGATCTCGACAAGATATCTCTTTGCCAATGGGAACCGGCGCAGCCTGGACAGGGCAATGATGCGCGCGGCAAAAGCGCTGATAGCGAGTTCCTTGTCTTTGACAGACGCATACTCGTAGTCTCCGGAGTGGGTGCCCGTGCGGTCGCAGGCAAGCAACGCCTGCTCTGATTGACCGAGAAGATTATGGGAATGAGCGGCAAGCAGCTCAGCCTCGCGGGTATGCTTCCGGAGCTGCTCCACAGTTTCCGTCGAGCGGGGAGGATTTTCTTGCAGTTCCTTGGTGGCCCTGAAGCGAAAGCGCTCTGACCATTCAATGACGTCATTCCATCGATCCAGCCCGTACAGCAGCTTGATCTTCTCGGCAAAGCAGGTGCCTTGAATGAAGTGAAGAAACTGTCCAAGGGCGTGATCGGTATACTCTATGGCGTCATCCAGTAATGCATCCAACTGTCCGAATGATCTCGTCGGGAGTGGGGTGGGGGCTTCGTTCCAAGCGCGGGCTTCCTCTGAACGTTGGGGAAGTCATGAGAACATAACAGCACCAGACATGCAGCAGGAGCATCTTCCTTGAATGCACACAAGCGTATGCGCAGCCAGAATTCATCGAAGCAAGCTCCGCCCGGCCGCTATGCTCGTTACATGCAGCCCTGCAGCAGGTAACCGCCGGGCCTTTGTCAGCCGACAATTCCCGGCTGGATTCCGGTCATTGCAGCGCGTAAAAGGCGCAAATCAGGAGCGCCTCTTATGCAGATGTCCGACATCCCCTTCGGCACCACCGACTGGTCGAAGATCGAGCCGACCCACCACAAGGGCGAGACCGGCGCGGCCACCTGGCGCACGCAGACCTTCGGCGGCGGCATCCGGGTGCGCATGGTGGACTACACGCCCGGCTACCTGGCCGACCACTGGTGCGTGAAGGGGCATATCCTCTTCGTGCTGGAAGGCGAGCTGGTCACTGAACTGGAGGACGGCCGGGTGTTCACGCTGAAGGCCGGGCAATCCTACCAGGTGGCCGACAATGCCGAGCCGCATCGCTCGCGGACCGAAACCGGCGCGAAGCTCTTCATCGTCGACTGACCGGGCCGCGCCGCCGGCTGCCTCAGGCCGGCAGGCTGCGCAGGAAGTCCAGCAAAGCGGCATTGACCTCGTCCGGCCGCTCCTGCTGCGTCCAGTGCCCGCAGCCCTGCAGCATCTCAACCTTTCGCAGGTGGGGGACGAACTGCTTCAGGTTGGCCAGCAGCCGGTCCATGCCGGGAAACGAGACGATGAAGTCGCGGTCGCCCGCCATGTAGAGGGCAGGCACCGTCAGCGGCGCGCCGGCCAAGGCCGACGAGAGTTCCCAGTTGCGGTCGAGATTGCGGTAATAGTTCAGCGCCCCGCGGAAGCCGCTGCGCCGGTATTGCGCGGCGTAGTAATCGATATCGGCTTCGGAAAGCCAGGCCGGCAGCTGCGCGGGCGCCGGCGCACCGCGCATGAAGCGCCCGCCTTTCGGCACCATGGCGAGATTGGGCGCCGGCCTGCCGCCGGCAGCCGCCGCACGCGACGCGGCGGCGCCGTCGCCGGAGGCACCGAACAGCATGTTGCGGATCGTCCCGCGCGGATCGGCCTCGAATTCCGCTTCGGCGGGACCGGGCTGCTGGAAATAGAGCATGTAGAATTCGGCATCTGCCGTGCGCGGCATCGCGGTAGTCGGCCGGGCGTTTCCGCGCGGGCGGAACGGCACGCTGAGGCCTGCGACGGCGCGGATACGGTCGGGGCGCAGCTGCGCCGCCTGCCAGGCCAGGCTGGCGCCCACATCATGGCCGATGACCACGGCGGATGGCGCGTTGAGCGCATCCATCAGGCCGATGAGATCGCCGACCATATGGAAGATCGTGTACTGGTCGATGGCCTCCGGGCAGTCGCTCATCCCGTAGCCGCGCAGGTCGGGCGCGACCGCATGGAATCCCGCCTCCGCCAGCGCCGCCATCTGGTGGCGCCAGGAATACCAGGATTCCGGAAAGCCGTGGCAGAGCAGCACCAGCGGGCCGCTGCCCTGTTCGGCGATGTTGAGGCGGATCCCGTTTGCTTCGACCCTGCGCTGGACAGGAAGCGGCTCCGCGGCCCGGGCGGAGATCGGTGCAGGAAGGACGCCTGCCGCTGCGGAGAGGGCGAGCGGCCAGCTTGCTGTTTGCAGGAAACGGCGGCGGTTGATCATCGTCTGGCTCCCGGGGATGGTCATGCCGCCACGGCGCTGCCGCGGTAGCGCTGGTTGAACCGCAATAGCCAGCCGGCGAAATAGCCGGCGCTCACGCCCGAGACGGCGACATCGATGGCGTAGAGCGATTGCAGATCAAAGGCGGCAAAGCCGATCGCCACGCCGGTGGCATATTTCGCGAAGAACAGCACCATGTTGCGGATGAGCGGAAAGGTCGAGCCCAGGATGCGCACGCGGCCCTGGGCGGGATCGGGCTCCATCGTCGCGAGATTGGTGCCCTGCCAGGCCAGCAAGGCGGCAAGCGCGGCGGCGCCGGCCCAGTAGAGCGGCAGCAGGCCCGCGGCATCCAGCCGGGCCAGCAGGCCATAGACGCCCCAGAGGATGAAAACGGCCGGCGCCACCAGCAGGCGCCAGACCTTGACCGTCCGGGTCCGCAGCGAAATGAGGCCGAGCGCCAGCAGGATGGCGAACAGGGCAAAAACCCATGCAGGCGTATGCTGCAGGATGGTGAGGGGGCTGGGCATGGCGGGCTCCTTGTCTGCCGGGATGGTACTGATTGGTACCAACATGACAAAGCTATATGGTACGCTATAGTACCAGTCAAGAGGGTCCGGTGAGCGCGACGACGAAATCCATAACATCAGAGAAACGCGACGATATCCGCGAGCGCGTGCTGCGCGCCGGCTTCGAGGCGTTCCGGGAGCTCGGCTTCGACGGCGCCAGCACGCTCGAGATCGCCAGCCGCGCCAAGGTCTCCAAGCGCGACCTCTATGCGCTGTTCGCCGACAAGCAGTCGATCGTGGTGGAATGCATCAAATGGCGGACGCAGCAGATGCAGCTTCCCCTCGAGATGCCGCGGCCCGCCGATGCCGGGGCGCTTGCCGCGACGCTCACCCGGTTCGGCGCGATTTTGATGACCGGCGTCTGCGATCCCGGTGTCCTGACCGTATTCCGCTTTGCCATCGCCGAGGCGAAACGGATGCCGGAAATCGCCCGGGCGCTGGACGAGCGCGGCCGCGCGCCAAGCCGCCGCCTTTTCGCCGATCTGGTGCGGAAGGCGCAGGAGGACGGATTGCTGCAGCCGGCGCCGCCGGCCGAGATCGCCACGTTCTTCTTCTCGCTGCTCTGGGGCGATCTGCTGCTGCGGCTGCTGATGGGTCTGGCCAGGCCACCGGGCAAGGCCGAGATCGAGCAGCGCGCGGGCCATGCCGCCGAGCGCGTGATGGCGGCCTATGCCGCGACCGGGAAGCCGCGCTAGCCCCGGCAGGCGGGGCGGATCACGGCAAAGCCACAGAATGGGCACATGGCGCGGCGGCGATTTCGCCTAAAACGGACCTTCCCGCCGCCATGCCGAGGATGCCAGACTGCATGCAGTATCGCGCCGATATCGATGGTCTGCGCGCCGTCGCCGTTCTTCCCGTCGTCCTGTTCCATGCCGGCAGCCGGACCTTCAGCGGCGGCTTCGTCGGCGTCGACATCTTCTTCGTCATCTCCGGCTACCTGATCGGCGGCATCATCGCCGAGGAGATCCGGCAGGGCCGCTTCACCATCCTGAATTTCTACGAGCGCCGCATCCGCCGGCTGTTCCCGGCCCTGTTCACCGTGATTGCGGCATCCGCGGTAATTGCCGCCTTCGTCTTCATGCCGGCGGATTTCCGCGACTTCGGCGAAAGCGCGGTGGCGGCGACGCTGTTCGTCGCCAATATCCTGTTCTGGCAGGAGGCCGGCTATTTCGATACCCCGGCGGCGGTCAAGCCGCTGCTGCATACCTGGTCGCTGTCGGTGGAAGAGCAGTTCTATCTGGTCTTCCCCGTCTTCATGATCGCGGTACGGCGCTGGCTGAAGGGCGGCTGGGTGCTGTGGCTGCTGCCGGTGCTGGCCGTATCCTTCGGCCTGAGCGTCTGGGGCGCCATCTACAAGCCGAGTTCGACCTTCTATCTCGCGCCCACCCGCGCCTGGGAGTTGCTGACCGGCGTGCTGCTGGCGCTGGGTGTCTTTGCGCCCGTTGGCCGGCGCTGGCTGCGCGAGGCTCTCGCGCTGGCCGGGCTCGCGCTGATCGCCTGGGCGGTGCTGCGCTTCTCCGAGCATACCGCCTTTCCGGGGCTGAACGCGCTGTTCCCGGTGCTCGGCGCGGCGCTGCTCATCCATAGCGGCCGCAACGGCACGATGGTCAGCCGGCTTTTGGGCCGGCGGCCCGTCGTCTTCGTCGGACTGATCTCCTACTCGCTCTATCTCTGGCATTGGCCGCTGATCGTCTTCGCCGGCTATATCAACATCCATCCGCTCAGCGTCTGGCAGATGAGCCTCGTGGTGCTGCTCTCGGTGCTGCTGGCGGTCCTCTCCTGGCGCTATGTCGAGCGGCCGTTCCGCAGCCGCAGCCGCATCGCCGCCCGGCCGCTCTTTGCCGGAGCCGCGATGGCGATGACCGTGCTGGTCGTCGCCGGCGGGGCGGTGGCATTCATGCAGGGCTGGCCGGGCCGCTTCCCGCCGCAGGTGCAGATGATCGCCGCCGCCAGTGCCGCCACCGATCCGCGCAGCGTCGCATGCAAGGATTTCCTGTCCGCCGGCGCGGGCGGCGAAGGCGAACCCTGCATCTACGGCGCGACCGCATTGCCGCGCACCGCCGTCTGGGGCGACAGCCATGCCAATGCGCTGATCCCCGGCATCGCGGCGGCGGCGGCCCGGCATGGCGAGGCGGTCGCCTTTCTCGGCGCCGATTCCTGCCGTCCGGTTTTCGGCGTCTTCGACAGCCGCACCATGAGCACCGCCTGCAAGAGCTACAACGATGGCGTCCGGGCCTGGCTGGAGCAGCATCCGGAGATCGCCTATGTCGTCATGGTCAGCCGCTGGGCGACGCTGGCCCATGGCAAGTCAGGCACGCTGGGGCCCAATGAGGGTTACGAGCCGCCGGCGATATCGGACCGGCCCGGCCGCGTCATCGACTTTGCCGCCGCTGAACGGCTCGCCGAACGCGCGGTGCGGCAGACGGTCGAGACATTGCGGCAGATGGGCAAAACCGTGGTGCTGGTCTATCCGGTGCCCGAGGTCGGCTATGATGTGCCGTCGACCCTGGCGCGGCTGGCGCTGTTCGGCGAGGCGCCCGGCAGCTTCACCCGGCCGGCGGAACTCTACCGCGCGCGCAGCCGCTTCATCGCCGGCGTGCTCGACGGCCTGGGCGAGGACCGCATCATCCGCGTGCATCCGGAAGCGCGGCTCTGCGATGCGCGGCGATGCCTGGTCTATGCCGATGGCCAGCCGCTCTACCATGACGACGATCATCTCAGCCTGGCCGGCGCGGCCTGGCTGGCGCCGCTGTTCGACCCGGTCTTCGCCGATATCGCGGCGGACGAGCGCTTTCCGTCAGCGCCGAAACGCTCCGCCGCCGCGCGTCCCTGAAATCCGGCCGAGGCTCAGGCCGGGCGGATCGAGCCGCCCTTGCCGTCCTGCGGCGCCAGCTGCTCCGAGCTCTTGTCCGGCCGGGTATCGGCCCGCAGCCGCGTTGCGGTCAGCTCGCCGGTCTGCTCCAGAATCGGATAGGCGACCGCGGTGAGATGGCTGTTGATGCGCTTGAGGTCGCGGATCACATCGAGATGGATGGCGCTGGTCTCGATCGATTCGGTGCGGCCCTCGCGGATACGCTGGTAATGGTTCTCGGCGGCCTGCTGCTCGGCCTCGCGCAGGGCCGCCTTGTCCTGCAGCAGCTGCCGCGCCAGCTTGACGTCGCCGGCCATGAACAGGTTGCAGGCGGTCTGCAGGTTGGCGGCGACGCGGTGGTGGAAGCCGGTCAGCTCGGCCAGACCTTCCTTCGAGAAGGTCAGCCGCTTCTTGATCTTCTTCTGCGCCAGTTCCATCAGGTTCTTGTCGATGATGTCGCCGATATGCTCCAGGTTGGTGGTGAAGGTGAGCACGTCGACATAGCGGCGGCTCTCCGCCTCGTCCAGGCCGGTCTTCGACAGGGCGGTGAGATAGAGCTTGATCGCCTCGTGCAGGCGGTCGACCGCATCGTCGCTATGCTCGACGGCCTTGGCCAGCTTGGCGTCGTCGCGCGTGAAGACGGTCATCGCCTCATCCAGCATGCGGCTGACGATGTCGCTCATCCGCAGGGTCTCGCGCGCCGCCGCGGCCAGCGCCACGCTCGGCGTCTCCAAGGCCGACTTGTCGAGATAGCGCGGCGCAAAGGCTTCCTCGGCGGCGGTATCGGGCAGCATGCGGCGCGTCAGCCGGTCGATCGGCGTCAGCAGCGGCAGGAAAACCAGCGCGATCGCCACGTTGAACGCGGTATGGACATCAATGGCATAGCGTTCCGGCGCCGTGCCGAGCATGGCCAGCCAGTCGGGCAGCCAGGGCAGCAGGGGCAGCGCCAGCACCACGCCGATGCCGCGCATGATCAGGTTGCCCAGCGGCGCGCGGCGCGCGGCGGCGGGCTGGCCGGTGGTCGCCATCAGCGGCGCGATGCCGCCGCCGAGATTGGCGCCCAGCACCAGCGCGATCACCAGCGGCGTGTCGATCGTGCCGGCGACGCCCAGGCCGGCGAACAGCAGGATCATCGCCAGGCTCGAATGGGCGGCCCAGGTCATCAGGGCGGCGAGCAGCACGCCGATCAGCGGTTCATGGTTGAGCGGATGCAGCACCAGGCCGAGCGCCGGTGAATCGCGCAGCGGCGCCGAGGCGGCGATGATCAGCTTGAGCGCCAGCAGCATCAGGCCGAAGCCGATCAGCATCCGGCCGATATGGCGGCGGGTGTTGTTTTCGGTGGCGGTGAACAGGGTGACGCCGACGATCAGGGCCAGCGGGCTGAGCCAGCCGAGATCGAGCGACAGGATCTGGGCGGCGATCGTGGTGCCGACATCGGCGCCCAGCATGACGCCGAGCGCCACGGTTCCGGCGATCAGGCCGCGGCCGGCAAAGGACGCGACGATCAGTGCGGTCGCCGTGCTGGATTGCAGCAGGGCGGTGACGCCCATGCCGGCGAAGAAGCCCGAGACGCGCTGGCGCAGCGCCCGGCTCAGATGCCGGCGCAGCTCGGCGCCGAAGGCGCGGGTGACGCCGGTGCGGACCATGCGCACGCCCCAGAGCAGCAGGGCCACCCCGGCGGCGAGATTCAGCAGAAGAAGCGTGGCGCCCTGCTGTTCCATCACGCGGCCACCGGACGGCTGGCGCTCGGAGAGACGGCGACCGGGCAGATGGCGACCGGACTGCGGCGCGGCCGGCCCGCGGCCGGCGCGGCAGGGATTTCAGGGGCAGAAACGGTAAAGCTGGGCATCACTGATAAACGGACCTTGCAGGCGGTAATGTTACAGAATCATTACACCCAGATGACAAAGACCCCAAGCCTTTGCCCCATCGGAATGTTTTCGGTTCTGGTGTGCAGCTAGTCTTGAACACCCCGCATTTCGGGCTGAACTAATTTGCACATAACACTGAAACAGCCGAAAACGACCATCGCTGACACAATTAAGAGCAGGGCGAGGGGCGACCTTATTGAGCAGATATAGTTCTTTAGTGCTTTTAAGGCCGTCTAGCCGGCGTTCGGCGCCGTCCAG
The DNA here is from genome assembly GCA_964429465.1 of uncultured Rhodospirillaceae bacterium. GTDB lineage: Bacteria > Pseudomonadota > Alphaproteobacteria > Ferrovibrionales > Ferrovibrionaceae > Ferrovibrio. Next base: position 4,478 of record CAYSCA010000066.1, on the reverse strand, counting down.
GTCAGCGCCGTAACTAGGGTCTGCACAAGGGCAATGGGCGCTGAAATCGGCTGGAAGGCGGCTGCGGCGCCGGCATCGACATAAAGCTGTGCCTGCGAATTTGCGGCGAGCGGGCTGCCCGGTCCGTCGGTGATGGTCAACACTTTCCTGCCGCTCACGAAGGCATCCATGACCGTGTCGACCACCTGCCGCGAATAGGGCGGAAAGGCGATGGCTACCAGCAGATCTTCTGGACCGATGGTGGCGATCTGCGGCCCGGCCATGCCACCGGCGAAGTCGAGCAGGCTGCAAGGATGCTCGGAGCGCATCAGAGCGTAGGACAGATAGGCTGCGATTGGCCGTGATCGGCGCAGGCCAGCAATATAAACGTGCCGCGCGCCGCGCAGCATCTCGATGGCATGCGCGATGCTTTCAATGTTGCTGGTCTCCAGCAGGCTATTCAGCGCCGTCACATGCGCGCCCACGCAACTGCGCAGCAGTTCGGCTACATTGGGCGGCGTTGGACGATTGCGGGCTTCTGAATAGACGCGTTCGCGCACGGTCGCTTCGCCTTCGATCAGCCGCTGGCGGAAGACCTTCTGCATGTCCGAGAAACCAGAGTAGCCGAACTCCTTCGCGAACCGGATCAGTGTCGAAGGTTGGATATTGAGGTCGCCAGCAATCTTGGCCGTCGTATGGAAAGCAAAGCCGTTGGGTTCCTCGAAGGATGCGCGGGCAATGCGCTGGAGGTGAGGGCTCAGAACAGCAAAGCGATCGCGAATGCGCTGACGGAGCCCGTCGAAGGTCTCAGCTTCAGGCTTTGGCATGACGTTGTGTGTCGAAACCTGGTTTTGCGGTGGCGGCTTTATGTCGCTCATTTCTGAGCTATTACAATGTATTAGGACGTTATTCCATGTCTAAATGATAAATTCAATCAGATTGAATAAATATTCATTGACGAAAACAGAATAAGCGTTCAATCTATTTGAAAGAGCGTTCAAACGCCAGGTAGGCCCGCCAAGAGAGCCATACAGGGAGAAAAAGAATGTCGAAAATCACGATCACTCGACGTCGTTTGTTGACATCCGCCGCTGCCGCAACGGGCGGTATGGCCTTTTACGGGCCTTGGACGCATACCCGCGTCTATGCGCAGCCATCAATGAAGCCGATCCGCATCGGCATCACGTCTGATGCCAGCGGCCAGTATGCCAATTCCGGCGCGAGTGACCGCCGGGGTATGCTGATGGCGATCGCCGAGGCGAATGGACGCGGCGGCGTGCTCGGCCGCAAGATCGAATACGTCCATCTGGACACCGAAACGACCCCTGCCACCGGCAGCCGTGTCGCAGAACGCCTGATCACGCGCGAGAACTGCGGTTTCCTGATCGGGGCGATCCATTCCGGCGTCGCCAATGCGATCAGCCAAGTGGCGCAGAAATACGGTGTCATCTACCTGAACACCAACTCAAGCGCGCCGTCCGAAGCCGGCGCGAACTGCCACCGCGTCAAGTTCGTTTGGGATGCCAACGGCACCAACTTCGCCAAGGCCTCGATTAAGGCGGCGATCGACAAGTTCGGAAAGAAATGGGTTCTGCTGACCAATGACTATGTCTGGGGCCACAGCACGTCGGCGGCCACCAAAGCCCTGCTGAAGCAGTATGGTGGCGACATGATGGAAGAGATTCTGGTACCGCAGGGCACGCGCGACTTCTCATCGCAACTGCTCAAGATCCAGCAGCTCAATCCTGGCGTTGTAGCCGCCGCCATCGGCGGCGACGATCAGAAGGCGATGCGCCAGCAGATCGCCCAGCTCGGCATGGGCAACAAGCCGGTCTGGCTCAACAACCAGCAGGACTGGCCGGATGTCTACGGTCTGCCGCTAGACAACCTGTTCGGCATGTTCGGTACCACCTGGTACTATAAGCTCGATCTGCCGGGCGTGGCCGACTTCGTGAAGCGGTATCAGGCCATGTATCCCGATACCGGCATGCGCGTGCCCGGAAACGTCTTCTACAATGGCTATTTCGCCACCCGCGAACTCTTTGCCGCGATCGAACGCGCGGGCTCAACCAACAACATCAAGGTGATCAAGGCGCTGGAAGGGCATAAGATGTCAGCGCGCGACCGCATGCAGCATCACGACGCCTGGATTGATCCGGTCACGCATCAGGTGCAGCAGACGATCTATCAGGCGACGGCCAATGTCGGCACCAAGGACAAGGACGATATGTTCAAGATCCTTGCGAGCACCTCGCCGCAGGATGCCATGGACACCGATGCCTCCGGCGCCTGCAAGCTGGAATCCTATGAAGCCACACCGACGTTCGACGCGTAACCTCCTGAAACTGCGGGCGGCGGATTGCCGCCCGCATCTTTTGCCGCTTGGCTTGAACGTCTGTCTGAGTTCCATATGACCAGTCTCGTGCCGCATCTCATCAACGGCCTGACACTTGGCTTGCTCTTTGCATTAATAGCGCTCGGTTTCACCCTGATCGTCGGCGTGATGGAGGTGATCAACCTGGCCCATGGTTCCCTGTTCACGCTGGGAGCCTATCTGGCGCTGTCGACGGTCGGGGCCGGCTGGTTTGCCGATACGGCATTCGGCTCGTGGTGGCTGGGCCTGCCGCTGACCGGCCGCTATTTCATCGCCCTGGCACTTGGCCCGGTGATCGCCGGATTGTTTGGTGTGCTGCTGGAACTCTGTCTGCGGCCAACCTACGGCAAGGCGCCGCTCTACGGCCTGCTGCTCACCTTCGGCGCCGCACTCGTGATCGAGGAGGCGATCCGTCTCGTCTGGGGCACCGGCGAGCAGAACATGCCAATACCGCAGATGATCAGCGGCGCTTTCCTGATGGGCGGACTGATCTTCTCCACCTACAAATTCTATGCAGCCGGATTCGCCATCGTCGCGATCATGTTGGTGTGGCTGTTCCTCGAGCGCACGCCCTATGGGGCGATCATCAAGGCCGGTGCGCATGACAGCGAGATGGTGCGGGCGCTTGGCTACGATCTCGCGCGCCTCCGGCTCATCGTTTTCGGTTTCGGCTCGGCTCTTGCCGGCATCGCCGGCATGGTGATGGCGCCGATCTGGGGTCTGCGCCCGCATCTCGGCATCGATGTCGTGATCCCGGCCTTTTTGATCATTGTCATCGGCGGCGTCGGCAGCTTCTGGGGTGCGGTGATGGCCGCGATCCTGGTCGGCTTGGCAACCAGCATTACCGGTGCCTATGCTCCGGCCTGGTCAATGATGTCGATGTACTTGCTCCTGATTGCCGTCGTCGGTTTTCGCGCGCGCGGCCTGATGGGGCGGCGCAGTGCGCTGGAGAATTGAGGGATGATCTCGCTGTCCGATATCCCCGCTCGCGGCGGCACGCCATTCAGCGTACCGATGCTGGTCTTCATCATGGCGTTGACGACAGTACCGTTCTGGATCACGCGGATCGGACTTTATGAATATCTCGGCATCGAGATCGCGATCTGGATCCTGTTTGCCATGGGCTTCAACCTGCTGTTCGGTTATACCGGCCTGCATTCCTTCGGCCATGGCGCCTATTTCGGCATCGGCGCCTATGCTTTCGGCCTGTTCCAGCAGCAGGTGACCGTAAGCCTGTGGGGCGGCCTGCTGGCCGGGGTCGTCGCGGCGCTGCTGGCCGGTGCGGCCGCGGGTGCCTTGCTGTCGCACCGCCGCGGCATCTACTACGCGCTGCTGACCATAGCATTCGGGCAGGTCTTCTGGTTCTCCGCCATGAAGCTGCATGACATCACCGGTGGCGAGGATGGACTGCTGGGTATCCCGCGACCCGATCTCGTCATCGGTTCCTGGCGGGTCGATCTCAACGACAATACGGCATTCTACTGGTTCGTGGCGGTCATCGCGGGCGTCGCGGTGCTGGCATTGTGGCGCATCGTGAACGCGCCCTTCGGTCGCGTGCTGCAGGCGATCCGCCAGAACGAATCCCGCGCCCGTTTTGTGGGTTATGATGTCTGGCGCTGGAAATGGCTGGCCTTCACGATATCGGCCGGCTTCGCCGGCCTCGCTGGCGGTCTGTTCGCCATGGCGCAGCAGAGTGCCTATCCCGACGTGATGAGTCTGCACCAGTCCGGCCTAATCGTGATGATGGTTCTGGTCGGGGGCGGGCTGGTCAATTTCTGGGGCCCGGTCCTCGGCGTCATCCTTTATTTCATCGCGCGCGACATTCTGGGTGGCCTGACCGAGGCGTGGCTGCTCTGGTATGGCCTGTTGTTCGTTCTGATGGTGATGGTGCGGCCGGAAGGGCTGGCCGGGCTGTTCCACGCCGCCATGCAACGGCTGCCGGGCCGCATCCGAACGGCAAAACCGGAGCAGGCGTGATGGTGCTGTTCCGGGCAGAGGGCATCCAGAAGCGTTTCGGCACCCGCGTGGTGCTGGAAAACATCACGCTGGCGATCAAAGCCGGCTCGGTACACGGCATCATGGGACCGAACGGTGCAGGGAAGACTACGTTTTTCAATCTGGTCAC
>CAYSCA010000065.1:0-15235 GCA_964429465.1 uncultured Rhodospirillaceae bacterium | reverse complement strand
TCGCCGAGGTCACCGAGCGGACGACGCAGAATTTCCTGACGCTGTTCGACAAGGTGCCGCGTGATGCGGTTGCCGACCGGCGCGCCGCCTGAGCCGGCCTGAGCGGCGATGCGAGCGATCATCCTGGGTTGCGGCACTTCCACGGGCGTACCGCGCATCAACGGCGACTGGGGCGCCTGCGATCCCGGCGAGCCGAAGAACCGCCGAAGCCGCGGCTCGATCGTGGTGGAGCAGGGAAAGACGCGGCTGCTGATCGATACCAGCCCGGATCTGCGCAGCCAGTTCCTCGCCAACGACCTGAGCTGGATCAGTGCCGTGGCCTGGACTCATGATCATGCCGACCAGACCCATGGTCTCGACGACCTGCGCATCCTGGCCTATGCCTCGGGCGAACGCATCATCGGCTATGCCGACGAATTCACATTGCAGCGGCTGAAGCAGAAATTCGGCTACTGCTTCGCCGCCGCGGGCGACGGTTATCCGCCGATCGTCGAGCCAAGGCTGATCGAGGGGCCGTTCCGCGTCGGCGAGATCGAGGTGACGCCCTTCCGCCAGGATCACGGCAAGATCCATTCGCTGGGTTTCCGCTGCGGCGACCTGGCATATTCGAATGATGTCGTCGGGCTGGACGAGGCAGCCTTCGCGGCGCTTGCCGGCGTGAAAGTGTGGATCGTCGATGCGCTGCGCTATGCGCCGCATCCGACCCACAGCCATCTGGCCCAGACGCTGGAATGGATCGCACGGGTGAAGCCGGCGCGCGCGATCCTCACCAACATGCATGTCGACCTGGATTACAACAAACTGCGGTCGGAACTGCCGCCGGGTGTCGAACCGGCCTATGACGGCATGATCGTGGAATGCTGAGATCGGTCTGGGCGGTCTGGGAGGAAGGCGCGGCCGGCATGCAGAGCCAGGCCATGGGACTGGCTGAAGCCATGTTCGCCACCGGCGGCTTCGCCCTGCCGCAGGGTTTCGAGATTGCGTTCCGAAAAGGGTATGGCCTGCTGCCGACCCATCCGGCTTTTGCCACCCTGCGGGCCCTGACGCCTGAGACGGCTGCGAATATCCATGAGCCCTGGCCGGACCTGCTGATCGCCAGCGGCCGCAAGGCGGCGATGTTCGCCTTGGCGGTCAGGAAGGCGAGCCGCGGCCAGACCCGGACGATTCTGACCCAGGATCCGCGCGCCAACCCGCGGCATTGGAGCCTGCTGGTGGTGCCCGAGCATGATCCGGTGCGCGGGCCGAATGTCATCCTGACCCAGGGCGCTCTGCATCGCGTGACCCGGCTGAAGCTGGAGAGCGGCGCCGAGGTGCTGCGGCGCGAACTGGAGCACCTGCCGTCGCCGCGGGTCGCCGTTCTGGTGGGTGGCAGCAACCGGAACTACACCCTGGACGAAGACTGGATGCGTGGCTTCGTCGGGCAGCTGCGCCAGATGGTGCAGCGTTCGGGCTGCAGCCTGCTGGCGACCGTTTCGCGCCGGACCGGGGAAGCCGAGGCGGCCATCCTGCGCGGCGGGCTCGCCAGCCTGCCGGGGGTGCTTTGGGACGGGAAGGGACCGAACCCCTATTTCGGCTATCTCGGTCTGGCAGACGTGATCATTGTGACCTGTGAATCCATTTCGATGATCTCGGAAGCCTGCTCGACGGGAAAACCGGTCTTGGTGGCGCGCCTGCCGGGGCGCTCGAAGCGGTTCGAGCTGTTTTACGAGAGCCTGCTGAAGCGCGGGCTGATCCAGTGGTTTGATGGCCGGCTGATGCAATGGGCTAATAACCGCCTGGACGATATGGAGCGGGTCGCCAGCGAAATCCGGGATCGTCTGGGTTGGGTGTAAAGTCTCGATAACTCCCTAAAAATTAAACCTCAATATTTTCCATAATATACATTATCCGATATATAGAGCCTCTCGAAAGTGTCCCGTTCCGGCCCGACCCCTATCTAATCAAGTCCCGGATCGGCGCTGAACCCAGCCGCAGCAATGCCGGCCGCCGCGGCCGCCTCGTCGTTGTCGGAGGTGTCGCCGGAAATGCCGACCGCGCCGACCACAGTGCCGGCCGCATCGCGGATCAGGACACCTCCGGGCACCGGCACAAGCGCACCGCCCACCACATGGCTGACCGCGGCGATAAAGAAATCCTGCTCTTTGGCCCGCTTGAAGATCGACCGTGATCCCATCCCGAGAGCTAACGCGCCATAGGCCTTGCCATGCGCCACCTCGCCGCGCTTCAAGCTGGTGCCATCCTGGGCCGCAAACGACTTTATCGCTCCCCGGCTATCCAGCACGGCGATGGCCAGCGGCTTCAGGCCAGCCTTGGCGGCATGGTCAAGTGCGGCGGCTATGAGGGCCTGCGCCTTGGCAAGGCTGAGTTCGGTCATTTCATTTCCTTCCGGTATGCAGCTTCGGAGCGCGGTCGTGCTGGGTGGCCCATATGAGAACATTGCCTTGCCAAAGTCGAATTTTTTTGCATTCATAATTCAAATCGGATCGAGCCAGCTCCGCGAACCTGATCCGATCCAGACACGGCCTGCCGGCTTGGCCACGCAGGATTCTCACGGTGCAGAATATGGCGAGGCCGGCAAACGGTCCGCCCATGAGGAAACCCACAGGAGGAAAGCATGGGACGACTGACTCTGTTTGTCTGCGCGCTTGCCGGCTCGGCCTTGTTTGCCATGACCGCCAGCGCCCAATCCGTCGAGGTCAAGTTCGGCCATGTCGGCGAGCCCGGATCACTGTTCGATCAGACTGCGCAGGAATTTGCCAAACGCGCCAATGCCAAACTCGGCAGCTCTGCCAAGGTAGTGGTTTACGGATCGAGCCAGCTCGGCGGCGACAGCGAACTGCTGAAAAAGCTGAAACTGGGTACGGTCGATCTTGCCCTGCCCTCCACCGTAATGACGACGGTGGCGCCTGAATTCGGCGTCTTTGAAATGCCGTATCTGGTGCAGAGTCGCGACCATGCCGCGCGTATCCGCGAGGGCGTCATCAAGCCGACGCTGGTGCCGATCGCGAAGCAGCAGGGCTACGACATCATCGCTGTTTGGGAGAATGGCTTCCGCCAGATCACCAACAACAAGCACCCGATCAAAAGTCCGGAAGATCTGAAGGGCATCAAGCTGCGTGTGCCGAAGGGCGTCTGGCGCGTGAAGATGTTCCAGGCCTATGGCGCCACACCCAGCCCACTGGCACTGTCGGAAGTGTTCGTTGCACTGCAGACCGGGGTGATGGATGGTCAGGAGAATCCTCTGGCGCAGATTTATCCTTCGCGCTTCCAGGAAGTGCAGAAGCACCTGTCGATGAGCGGCCACGTCTACACACCCGCCTATGTTACCGCCGGCCGCAGCTGGTCGCGCTTGCCTGCCGATGCGCAGAAAGCATTGGCTGCCACAGCAGTCGAGATGGAGCCGGTCGCTCTGGAGATCGCCGCTCGCCTCGATACCGAACTGCTCGGGAAGCTGAAAGCAGCCGGCATGCAGGTCAACGAGGTTGACAAGGCGGCCTTCCTGAAAGCAAGCCGCGATGTCTACAAAGAATTTGCCAAGGAAGTTCCCACCGGCCAGGCTCTGATCGACAAGTCGCTGGCGCTCGCCAAGGGCTCCTGATCCGCATGTCGCGAAGCGGCGCGGCAGTATACCTGCCGCGCCGCCTGCATGCCGGGCGACTGCGCCCGGCCGCCGCCATCCTCGACACATAATCCGGAATCCATCGCATCATGCTCGCTGTCCGCCGCAGCTACGACCGCTTCCTTGAAGTCATATCCGCTTTCCTGATGGCGGCGTTGACCGTCATCATCATCATGGGATTTGTTTCACGCGCCATAGACCATTCGCTGGTCTGGTACGACGAGATTGCCTCGATTGGTCTGTGCTGGCTGACCTATTACGGCAGCGCATTGGCGGCGATGCGGGGTGCCCATATCGGCTTTCCTGGAATCGTGAATGCTTTCCCTCCGCCCCTGCGCGTCGCCGCGGCCTTGTTTGCCGAAGGCGTTGTCATTGGCTTCTTCGTGCTGCTGACCGTGACCGGGCTCGAAGTGATCGATATCCTCAAGGGCAGCACACTGGTTTCGCTGCCCGGGGTCTCCTTGCAGGTTACCCAGTCGGTCATTCCGATTACCTCGGTGCTGTTTATTATTGCCGAAATGCTGCGGCTGCCTGATGTGCTGGCAGCGGCGCGCGGCACCGGCTTCGAGGATCATGAACTCAAGGAGGCGCTGGAAACCGTTGAACCTGCCGCATCACAGGGAGGGCGTTCCTGATGACGACCGCTCTCGGTCTGATGCTGATCGGGCTGTTTGGCCTGGTGCTCCTCAACGTTCCCATTGCCATTGCACTGGGTGTGGTCGCTGCTGCCGCCATCAGCGTAATGCAGGGCACCGACATGCTACCCAACGTCGCGCTGGTGATGTTCGACGGTGCGACAAACTTCCCGCTGCTGGCGATCCCGCTGTTCATACTGGCCGGCGGCATCATGAACTCGTCGTCGATTTCCCGCCGTCTGATCGGCCTTGCTGCGGCTATGCTCGGATTCGTCCGTGGTGGTCTGGCGATGGTCACGGTGGGCGCATCGATGTTCTTTGCTGAGATCTCCGGCTCGGCTGTGGCCGGTGTCGCGGCGCTGGGATCGCTGCTGATTCCGGCCATGAAAAGCCGCGGCTACAGCAAGGAGTTCGCCGCCGCCGTCACCTCCTCCGCATCCAGCCTGGCGATCATCCTGCCGCCGTCGATCCCGATGATCCTCTATGCGGTAATGGCGCAGGTCTCGGTCGTGAAGATGTTCATTTCCGGTCTGCTGCCCGGCCTGCTCGGCGGTTTTGGCCTCGCGGTGGCCAGCTATCTTTATGCGCTGAAATATAACTTTCCTGTCGAACAGCGCTTCCAGTGGAATCGTCTTGTCACCGCCTTCAAGGAGGCAGCCTGGGCCCTGATGCTGCCCGTCATCATTCTGGGCGGCATCTTCGGTGGCTTTGTCACTGCAACCGAAGGTGCAGCACTCGCAGTAGCAGCAGCATTGTTCATATCCGTGGTGATTTACCGCGAGCTCAATCTGAAGGCGCTGTACAAGGCGCTGGTCGATGGTGCGTTGCAGACCGCGGTGGTCATGTTCCTCGTCGCCGCTTCCGCCCTGGTAGGCACGTTCCTGACCGAGAGCCAGATGCCGCAGAGGCTGGCCGCGTCGATCGCCGAGATCACCACCAATCCCTATATGGTGTTGCTGCTGCTGAATGTGCTGTTCCTGATTCTCGGCATGTTTTTGCACTCGGCCGCGGCGATCATCCTGACCGTGCCGATCGTGTTGCCGTTGATCCAACAGGTTGGCATCGATCCGGTGCATTTCGGTCTGGTGCTGACGCTGAATCTTGCCATCGGGCAGCAGACGCCGCCTGTCGCCTCGGTGCTGATAGCTGCCTGCTCGATCTCAAAATCGGATATCTGGCAGACCACTAAGGCGAATGTCGGATTCCTCGTCGTGCTCCTGACGGTGTTGCTGATCTGCACCTACGTCCCCTGGCTCGCCTTGGCGCCCACCCAGTGGCTCTATGGCGACCCAAGCATCGGCGCGATGCCGCAATGAGGGCGGGCCTGGCCGGCAGGTTGATGGTGCCGAGATTTGCATTCATAATACAAATTGCAGTGAGATCACCCCATGGTTAGCAACACAGCCCGCGTCGCCGGTCGGCATTTTTTGCAGATTCCCGGCCCCACCCCGGTACCGGACCGCATCCTGCGGGCCATGGACATGCCGACCATCGACCATCGCGGTCCCGACTTCCAGAAGCTGGGCAAGCGGGTGCTGCAGGGGATGAAGTCGGTCTTCCGCTGTGCCGGTCCGGTCATCATCTACCCGGCCTCGGGGACCGGCGCCTGGGAGGCGGCTTTGGTCAACGTGCTGTCGCCCGGTGACAAGGTGCTGATGTTCGAGACCGGGCATTTCGCCACGCTGTGGAAGAACATGGCCGTCAAACTGGGCCTGCAGCCGGAATTCATCGCCTCCGACTGGCGCACCGGCGCGGAGGCCTCCGCGATCGAAGCACGCCTGCGCGAGGACAAGCAGCACGCCATCAAAGCCGTTTGCGTCGTCCACAACGAGACATCGACCGGCTGCATCACGCATATCAACGAAATCCGCAAGGCGATCGACGCTGCCCGCCATCCGGCCCTGCTGATGGTCGATACGATTTCATCGCTGGCTTCCATCGACTACCGCCATGACGAGTGGGGCGTCGACGTCACCGTCTCGGGCTCGCAGAAAGGCCTGATGCTGCCGCCCGGCCTGTCGTTCAACGCGCTGTCGGAAAAGGCCATTGCCGCCGCCAAGGCGTCGAAGACACCGAAGCTGTTCTGGTCGTGGGAAGAGATGATCCCGCATAACGACAAGGGCTTCTTCCCCTACACGCCCGGCACCAACCTGCTCTACGGCCTGGCCGAAGCCATCGACATGCTGCATGAGGAAGGGCTGGAGAATGTTTTCGCGCGGCATGATCGCCATGCGGAAGCAACGCGGCGCGCCGTGGGGGCCTGGGGCCTCGAAGTGCTCTGCCGTGACCCGAAATACTATTCGTCGTCGCTCACCGCCGTGCTGCTGCCTGAAGGCCACAATGCCGACGACTTCCGGCAGAGTGCGCTTGAAGGCTTCAACATCTCGCTGGGCACCGGGCTCGGCCGTCTGGCCGGCAAGGTTTTCCGCATCGGCCATCTGGGCGACACCAACGACCTTACCATCCTGGGGGCGCTCGCCGGTGTCGAGATGGGCCTGTCGCTGGCCGGGATTCCGCATCGCAAGGGCGGTGTGCAGGCGGCCATGGACTATCTGGCCGCTTGCGCGAAGGATGCGGGACGCAGTGCTGCCGCCTGAGGGCAGAGAATGCACAGGATGAGCCGATGAGTGAGAGTGGCCGACCATTGCCGCTGCAGGGCGTGCGGGTTCTCGACGTCAGCCAGGTCATGGCGGGCCCCTATTGCAGCATGCTGCTGGGGGATCTGGGCGCCGATGTGATCAAGATCGAGCCTCCTGGAACGGGCGACCAGACCCGCGGCTCGATGGGGTTCAAAATGAAAGGAAGCGACAGCATGGGCTTCCTGAACATGAACCGTAACAAGCGCAGCATCGCGCTCAATCTGAAGAGCGATGCCGGTCGGGAGATTTTCCTCAAGCTCGCCGAGACGGCCGACATCCTGATCGAGAATTACCGGCCCGGCATCATGAAGAAGCTGCGCTGCGATTACGACACACTCAGCAAGATCAACCCCGGCCTGATCTATGCGAGCATTTCAGGTTTCGGCCAGAGCGGCCCCTGGGCCGGACGTCCGGGCTTTGATCTGATGGCTCAGGCGATGTCAGGTGTCATGAGCGTCACCGGTCATCCGGGCAGCCCGCCCGTGAAAGCCGGCGTGCCGGTTGCCGATATTGGTTGCAGCCTGTTTGCAACCTATGCCGTGCTCGCCGCCTACATCGGCCGGAAGAATACCGGGCTGGGACAGTATATTGACGCCTCTCTTTTCGATGCCGCGCTCGCCTTTTCGGTCTGGGATACGTCGGAATACTGGGGCACCGGAAAGGTGCCGACGCCGCTCGGCACCGCCAACCGCATGAGCGCGCCATATCAGGCCGTGCGTTCGAAAGACGGCTACTTCGTCATGGGCGCCACCAATCAGAAGCTCTGGCGCCTGCTTTGCGAAACCCTGGATCGCCGCGAACTCATCGATGACCCGCGTTTCAGGGACATCCCTGCCCGGCTCGCCAATCGCGAGATTCTGATCGAGGAACTCGAAAAGACGTTTGTAACCAGAACGTCAGAGGACTGGGTTTCCAGCTTGCTGGCCGTCGGCATTCCCGCCGGCAGCATGTACACCTATCCTGAGGCCTTCGAGAGCGAGCACGGCCAGCATCGGCGCATGCGGATCGAAATCGATCATCCGGTCGAGGGCAAGGTGCCCAATATCGGCTTTGCCGTGAAGCTGTCCGGTACGCCGCAGCAGGTGCGCCGTCACCCCCCGCTTCTTGGCGAACATACGGACGCCATTCTCGATGAGATCGGTATCGACGCTGCCGCAGTAGAGCAGTTCAGGTCGCGCGGGGCCTTCGCCGCATGACCGGCAGCGGCGACAGCGGATGCGTGCGTCTCACGGTCCAGGGGACAGTGGCCCACATCACCTTCGACCGTCCGGCTGCCCGCAATGCCATGACCTGGCGCATGTACGAAGATCTGGCTGCGGCCTGCACGTCTTTGCGCAGCAATACGGCCGTACGGGTGGCAGTACTGCGAGGCGCCGGCGGCAAAGCGTTCGTCGCCGGTACCGATATCGAACAGTTCAGCAGTTTCAACTCTGGCGATGATGGCATTGCCTATGAAACTCAGGTCGATGCCTATGTCGGCCAGTTGCAGGATCTGCCGATCCCCACGATCGCTGTCATCGAAGGCTGGGCTGTCGGCGGCGGACTTGCATTGGCCAACGCCTGCGACATCCGCATCGCCACCACAGGTGCGCGGTTCGGCGTTCCCATTGCCCGCACGCTGGGCAATTGCCTATCGGCGGCCAATTTGCGTCGCCTGTCGGCGAAACTCGGCGTCAGCCAGGTTTCCCGTATGCTGCTGCTGGCCGAGATGCCGACGGCGGAGGAACTTCCGGACGGCTACGTCACCAGCGTGGCGCCAGATGATCTGGAGCGGCAGGTCGCGGCGCTATGCGAGCAGGTGGCCGGCCATGCGCCGCTGACCCTGCGCGCCACCAAAGAAGCATTACGCCGTCTGGCGGCCGATCCGGTACCCCGGGATGACGATCTGATCCGCATGGTGTATGGCAGTGCGGACTTCCGCGAGGGCGTCGCGGCGTTCATGGCCAAGCGCCGGCCGCAATGGCAAGGTCAGTGAATATGACGAGCACAAGCAGCGATTTACCGGAATCCAAACATGGCAGAAATTGTTGAAATTTCCCGGCTCGGCCTCCATGAACAGGTAGCGTCCCGCCTGCGGACCATGCTGGTGGAAGGCCTGATCCGGCCTGGTGCCAAACTGAACGAACGCGAATTGTGCGAACGGCTGCGCGTGTCACGCACGCCCCTGCGAGAGGCAATCAAACTGCTCGCTGCCGAGGGGCTGGTCGACCTGCTGCCGAACCGTGGCGCGGTGGCCGTAAAACTGACAGAGGCCGACGTTCTCAATACCTTTGAGGTACTGTCGATGCTGGAAGGCCTGTCCGGCGAACTTGCAGCGCAGCGCGTCACCGACGCAGAACTGGCCGAAATCCAGGCGCTGCATTACGAGATGATGGCGTGCTTCGCCCGCCGCGATCTGTCGGGGTACTACCGGCTCAACTCGCTGATCCATAGCGCCATCAATGCGGCAGCCCGCAATCCGGTTCTGATCAGTACCTATCGGTCGATCAACGCCCGTGTGCAATCGCTTCGCTTCCGTACGAACCAGAACGAGACGAAATGGAAGATGGCGGTGAAGGAGCATGAGCGTATGCTCGAGGCATTGGCCGCCCATGATTCAACTGCCATGCGCAATGTCCTGGTCGAGCATCTGATCCGCAAACGCGACACGATACTCGACCTGATGCGTGCCGGCGAAGTCTATCAAACCTCCGCGCAATCCTGATCGCCATGTCATCCTCCGCCTCCGGCATGACAGCTCCGTCGAATGAAGCGAGTATGCTGCTGGCGCGGCGCCTGCGCGCTGAAACCGAGGGCGAGGTCATGTTCGACCTGCCCGCCCGCGGCCGCTACGCAACCGATGCATCGATCTACCAGATCATGCCGATCGGCGTTCTGGTGCCGAGGACCGAGCGGGATATCGCCGTCGCGCTGGATATCGCCCGCGACCTAAGGATTCCGGTTTTGCCACGCGGCGCCGGCACCAGTCAGTGCGGCCAGACCACTGGCGCAGCCCTGGTGATCGATAACAGCAAATACTATCGCCGCATTCGCGAGCTTGATGTCGCCGGCCGCACCGTCGTGGTCGAACCCGGCCTGGTGCTTGACCATCTGAATGCCGAGTTGAAAAAGCACGGCCTGTGGTACCCCGTCGACGTGTCGACCAGCGCACAGGCGACGCTCGGCGGTATGGCCGGTAACAATTCCTGCGGTTCACGGTCTATCGCCTATGGCAACATGGTGCACAACGTGCAGGGCATCAGCGCCTGGCTGTCCGATGGCGCCGAGGTGGATTTCGGTCCCGTTCCCGGGCTTGGTACGCGTGGCGCTGAAATCGCGGCTTTCGTGCAGGACCTGGCCGAACAGCACCGTGCCGAGATCGAGAGCCGCTGGCCGCGCGTGATGCGGCGCGTGGCCGGTTACAATCTTGATATTTTCAACAACCGCAGCGAACGCCCCTACACGGCTGACAACAGCGTCAACCTCGCCCACCTTCTGGTCGGCGCCGAAGGAACTTTGGCCTATACGAAAAGCCTGACGCTCCGCCTGTCGGAATTGCCCCGCGCCAAAGTGCTCGGCGTAGTTAACTTCCCGACCTTCCGGGCGGCGATGAATGCCGCCCAGCACATCGTCAAGCTGGGTCCCACCGCAGTCGAGCTGGTCGATCGGACGATGATCGATCTCAGCCTTGCCAATCCGGCCTTCCGCCCGACCATAGAAACGGCTCTGATCGGCAAACCTGCCGCCATCCTGCTGGTGGAATTCTCGGGCGATGACAAGGATGCTCTCCTGCCGAAGCTGAAGCAGCTTGTCGAATTGATGGGTGATCTCGACCTGCCGGGCAGCGTGGTCGAGATGGCTGATGATGCACGGCAGAAGAATCTCTGGGAAGTACGCAAGGCCGGCCTCAATATCATGATGAGCCTCAAGGGCGACGGCAAACCAGTCAGCTTCATTGAAGACTGCGCCGTTCCGCTCGAGCACCTGGCTGACTATACCGATGCCCTGACCGAGGTTTTTGCCAGGCACGGCACGCGCGGCACCTGGTATGCCCATGCGTCGGTCGGCACCCTGCATGTCCGGCCGATCCTGGACATGCGGCGCGGCGGTGCGGATGGCGGCAGCGCGAAAATGCGCGCCATTGCCGAAGAGGCATCCGCTCTGGTACGCAAATACAAGGGCGCCTATAGCGGCGAGCATGGCGACGGCCTGTGCCGTGGCGAATGGATCGAATGGCAGTTCGGGCCGGCAATCAACGACGCCTTCCGCGCCATCAAGCAGAAGCTCGATCCGATTGGCCTGTTCAATCCCGGCAAGATCATCGACACGCCGAAGATGGACGATGGCTCGCTGTACCGCTTCCCGCCGCCAGATGCGCCGCACCCCTACCGCACCATCGATCTGGCGCCAAAACTCGACTGGTCAGCCTGGAACGTACAGAACGATCCGGTCACTGAAGAGACCACTGCGCCCGGAACAGGCGGTGACACCACCGGCGGTTTCGTCAAGGCCGTCGAGATGTGCAACAACAACGGCCATTGCCGCAAGTTCGACGCCGGCACCATGTGTCCGAGCTATCGGGTTACACGCGATGAGCAGCATCTGACGCGCGGTCGTGCCAATACCCTGCGGCTGGCGCTGTCCGGGCAGCTGGGGGCGGACGCCTTCACCAGCGAAGCGATGTTCCAGACCATGGATCTTTGTGTCGGGTGCAAGGGGTGCAAGCGCGACTGTCCCACCGGTGTCGACATGGCACGGATGAAGGTGGAGTTCCTCGCCCACTACAAGGCGCGTCATGGCTATACGCTGAAAGACCGCCTGGTCGCCCGGCTGCCCGACTATTCCGGCCTAGCCAGTCGCGTGCCCTGGCTGCTCAATCTGCGCGACCGCCTGCCCGGCGCTGCCTGGCTGAGCGAGAGGCTGCTCGGCCTCTCGGCAAAACGCAGCCTGCCGCAATGGCGCTCTGACACATTCTGGCGCGGCGCCAGTGCAGCAGCCTTCGCCAGCCGTGACACTGCCATCGCTACGGCTAGGTCGGGCGGCAAAGTCGCCGTCCTGTTCGTCGACACCTTCAACGGTACTTTCGAAAGCGAGAACGCCTGGGCTGCAGCCCGGGTGTTACAGGCTGCCGGCTACACCCTGCATACCGCGACCAAGGATGGCGGCCATTATTGCTGCGGCCGTACCTATCTGGCCGGGGGCATGGTTGACGAAGCAAAGGAAAAGGCTGGCGCGCTGATCGACGCGCTGCTGCCGCTGGCACAGGCCGGCATAGCCATCGTCGGACTGGAACCTTCCTGCCTGCTGACCCTGCGCGATGAGGCGCTGGCCATGGGGCTGGGCGAAAAGGCCAGGACGGTTGCCGCACAGGCACTGCTGTTCGAAGAATTCGTGGCCCGCGAGGCCAGGGCCGGCCGCTTCACACTTGAGTTCCGGCCTGCCGCCGCGCCGATCCTTCTGCATGGCCATTGTCACCAGAAAGCCTTCGGCGCGGTCACGCCGATCCTGGATGTCCTGAAGCTCATCCCCGGCGCCAAACCGGAACTGATCGAAAGTTCCTGCTGCGGCATGGCGGGCAGCTTCGGCTACGAGGCCGCCCATTATGATGTCTCGATGCAAATGGCCGAACTCAGCCTGCTGCCGGCCGTGCGCAAGCAGCCTGACGCGATCGTGGTGGCCGACGGCACCAGCTGCCGCCACCAGATCCACGATGGGACCTCGCGGCAGGCGGTTCATGTCGCCAGGCTGCTGGAATCACTGCTGCCAGCCGGGGCGTGAGCTGGCGCCCGGCATAGACGCCCACAGCCATTATTCAGATTAATGGATTTGGCCCCGGCGGGATGGCATTCTGCCCGCCGCTTCCAGCTCCGGTGTTCGAATGTCTAGCCCCGATTACGACTTCACCAGCCTGCAACGATTGCTGTCGATCATGGCGCGGCTGCGCGATCCCAATGGAGGCTGTCCTTGGGATCTGGAGCAGACCTTCGCCTCGATCGCGCCATACACGATCGAGGAAGCCTATGAGGTCGAGGATGCCATCGCGCGCAACGACATGGCGGGCCTGCAGGATGAGCTTGGCGACCTGCTGCTTCAGGTGGTCTTCCATGCCCGGATGGCCGAAGAAGCCGGATATTTCAGTTTCGCCGATGTTGCGGCAGGGATCGCCGACAAGATGATCCGCCGTCATCCCCATGTCTTTGGCGCCACCGAGGCCGACCGGCCTGAAACGGTCACCGCCAACTGGGAAGCGATCAAGGCAGCCGAGCGCGCCGCAAAGCCCGCGCCGGACGACATTTCGCCTGTCCTGGCCGGCGTCACAGCCGGACTTCCCGGCCTTACCCGGGCGGTAAAGCTGCAGAACCGGGCCGCCCGGGTCGGCTTCGACTGGCCCGACAAAGCTCCGGTGATCGACAAAATCAAGGAAGAATTATCGGAGCTTGAGGAGGAAATCCGAACCGGCTCATCAGAAGCGACGGAAGAAGAACTTGGTGATTTCCTGTTCGTGGTCGCGAACTTGGCCCGCCATCTCAAACTTGATCCCGAGCAATGCCTGAGGGCAGCCAACCGGAAATTTGAACGGCGGTTCAGCGTCATGGAGCGGATACTGAAATCTGAAAATAAGGAACTGGCGGATTGCGATCTTGCCACCATGGACGAAGCCTGGAATGCCGCCAAACGGCGGGAGAAAAGCCCTTCCACGGGCTGACCGCGCGCTCCAAGACCTCACCTCCCGAGGAACTTTCCTCTCCCGGACCGGTTACTGAGAAGCCCTCGGCAGAACGCCGCGTTGGCGTCTTCTGCCGCCTCCCAGCCACTCGCAGTAACCGCATCCTTCCTCAGGAGTTGACCCCATGGAACCCACCTATCAGCAATATGGCCGGGATACCCAATATGGCCGCCCCGAAGCCGATCTGAATGAACTGCGCAGCCAGGTATCGGAGATCGGCACCCAGCTAAGTTCACTGCTCGACCGCGCCAAGCGCGACGGCGGCGCCATCGCCGAAGCCGAGCTGAGCCAGTTGCAGTCCCGGCTGAACAGCCTGATGGGCGACATGAGGATGCGGGGCCGCGAATACATGATGCGGGCCGAAAACACCGTTCGGGAGAATCCGGGCACCAGCCTGCTGGCCGCCTTTGCCGCCGGCGCCGTGCTCACCCTGCTTCTGCGGAAATGATCAAAACCCTCCTGGGATTGGTCATCGGCGGCCTGCAGACCGCCAGCCTGGCCCGAAAGCTGAAGCAATATGCCATTGCGGCAGCGCTCGGGCTGGGCGGACTGGCTGCGCTGTTTGCCGCCTTCCTGCTGGCCGGATGGGCCATGTTCCTCGGCTTCGGCCAGGTGCTAGACCCCGCTTGGGCTGCGGCAGCGGCCGCCGTCATCCTGCTGGGCGTGACTGCGGTGTTCATCCTGATCGCGGCTTCAGTGGCGACGAAGCACACCCCGGATCCGATGAAGGACGCTGTCCGGCATGCGCTGCCGGTCAGCCGGCAGATCACGCGGGAACACCCGATCGGCGCCATAGCCGGCGCCGCAGCCGCCGGCGTAGTGCTGGCAGCCTTATTGCGGAACCGCTAATAATCTACTGACTTAGAAGGGAATTTCGTCATCGAGGTCGTCGCGGCGCGGCGGCGCCCCGCCGCCGGAGCGGCCGCCACCGCTGCCGTAACCGCCTGAGGAGCCGCCAGAGCTGCCGTAATCATCGCCCCCGGAGAAGCCGCCTCCGCCGCCCTCGCCGCGGCCATCCAGCATCGTCAGCTCGCCGCGATAGCGCTGCAGCACCACTTCGGTGGTATATTTTTCCGCGCCGTCCTTATCGGTCCACTTGCGAGTCTGCAGCGAACCCTCCAAATAGACCTTCGATCCCTTCTTCAGGTATTGCTTGGCGACCTTTACGAGGTTTTCGTTGAAGATCACCACGCGATGCCATTCGGTGCGCTCCTTGCGCTCGCCCGAGGCCTTGTCCCTCCAGGTGTCCGAGGTGGCGACCGAGAGCTGGCAGATCTCCTCGCCCGACTGCATGGAGCGGATTTCGGGATCGCGGCCGAGATTGCCGACGAGAATGACTTTGTTGACGCTGCCAGCCATAGCCTAGCCCCTATCCGTTCACGAAGTGATCTTATATTATACGAGCGCCACATAGTGAACAACTGTCCCGTAAAGCGCAATAATCGGCCCCCTTCAGACCCGGCTTAAATCAATGCAGAAGTTCATTTCCGTCCGCGGCGCCCGCGAGCACAACCTCAAGAATGTGGATGTCGACATCCCCCGCGACAAGCTGGTCGTCCTGACCGGCCTGAGCGGCTCGGGGAAATCCTCGCTGGCGTTCGACACCATCTACGCCGAGGGCCAGCGTCGCTACGTC
>CAYSCA010000064.1:0-15301 GCA_964429465.1 uncultured Rhodospirillaceae bacterium | reverse complement strand
TAGCGGCCCTTCGGCATGACCGGAATGTCCTCGCGCCGCCATTTCGGATTGAAACCCAGCCCCACCATCGAAAAGCCGAGCTCGGCGCCGATCTGGCGCACCTGCTTGAGATGCGTGCCGACCTCGATGCAGGTCTGGTGGATCGTTTCCAGCGGCGCGCCCGACAGCTCGAACTGGCCGCCGGGCTCCAAGGTCACCGACTGGTTGTCCTGGGTCAGCGCGATGATGTTGTTGCCCTCGGTGACCGGCTGCCAGCCGAAACGCTGCAACTCAGTCAGCAGGCGGCGGATGCCTGCTTCGCCGTCATAGGGAAGCGGCCGGAAATCGGCGGTGCTGTAGGCGAATTTCTCATGCTCGGTGCCGATGCGCCATTCGGCTTCCGGCTTGGCTCCGGTGGCAAGATACTCGACAAGCTGCGCCTTCGACGTGATCGGCGTCTCAGGGGCCTGGGCCGGTCCGGACATGAAAACCTCTGGTCATTCTTGTTATCGTTACAGGCTACTGCAGGGACGCAGACCGGCAGGCCGAACGGCCGCTTCCGGCATATGGGGCAGGCCGCCGATCTTGTCCAGCCTCGGCCTAATTCTGCCGGGCTGCTTGTAAAATGGCCAGCGCCGCGATCGCCGCCGTCTCCGCCCGCAGGATGCCCGATCCCAGCGTGACCGGGACGGTGCCGGCGTGGCGCTGCGCCAGCGCAAGCTCCTCGGGCGCGAAGCCGCCTTCGGGGCCGACCAGCAGCGCGCAGGGCGCCGTGGCGGGCCAGGCCTGCGCCGCCTGCAGCAAAGGCATCGCCGCTTCGCGCTCGGCGCACAGGAAGAGGCGGCGTTCGGCCGGCCAGTCCGCCAGCAGGGATTCGAGCGGAACGGCGGCAGCAACCTCTGGCACGTCGAGCCGCTCGCTCTGCTCGGCCGCTTCGCGGGCATGGGCGGCGAGCCGCTCGGCATTGACCTTCTGCACCTGCGTGCGCCGCGTCAGCACCGGCAGCAGGCGCGCGATGCCCAGTTCGGTCGCCTTCTCGACGATCATCTCGATCCGGCCCTGGCGGATCGGCGCAAAGCAGAGCCAAACATCGGCCGCGGGCTGAAACGGGCGCAGCCGTTCGCCGATATCCAGCCGGCACTCCTTCTTGCCGATGGCCGCGATGGCGGCGCGGAATTCGCCGTCGCGGCCGTTGAACAGGGCGACGGCATCGCCTTCGTTCAGCCGCAGCACATGACGCAGGTAGTGCGCCTGATCGGCGCCGGGCGCGACCTCTCCCCCCGTTGCCAGGCTGTCGGGCACGAATAAACGGGCTTTGATGGCGGTCATCGGTGCTTGTGCCGGCAATTCAGAGAGACTACACGAGCCTTATGGCAAAGCCTGAAGACAATGCCTAGGCCCGAAGTGAACGAGCCGATCCCCGCGGACGCTGTCCGGGATCACTGGGTGGCGCGCTGGCTGCCCCAAGCCTGGCAGCCTTATGCGCGGCTGTCGCGGCTCGACCGTCCGATCGGCACCTGGCTGCTGCTGCTGCCGGGCTGGTGGGCGATTGCGCTGGCGCGGCCCGACGGCCAGCCGCTCGATTATGTCATGCTGCTGCTGTTCGGCATCGGGGCGCTGGTGATGCGGGGCGCCGGCTGCACCTTCAACGACATCGTCGACCGCGATTTCGACGGCCGGGTCGAGCGCACGCGCAACCGGCCGATCCCGGCCGGGCTGGTGACGCTCCGGCAGGCCTGGCTCTGGCTGATCGCCCAGGCGCTGGTCGGCTTCGGCATCCTGATCCAGATGAACCAAACGGCGATCCTGCTGGGGATCGCCTCGCTGCTGCTGGTGGCGGTCTACCCGTTCATGAAGCGGATCACCTGGTGGCCGCAATTCTTCCTGGGCCTGGCCTTCAACTGGGGCGCCGTGCTGGGCTATGCCGCCATCGCCGGAAGGCTGGACTGGTCCGCGCTGGCGCTCTACGCCGCCGGCATCGTCTGGACCCTGGGCTACGACACCATCTATGCCCTGCAGGACAAGGAAGACGATGCGCTGATCGGGGTGAAATCGACCGCCCGGCTGTTCGGCACCCGCGCGCAGCTCTGGATCGCCGGCTTCTATGACCTGACCCTGGTCGGATTGGCGGCGGTCGGCTGGCTGGCGGGTCTGGACTGGCCCTACTGGGTGAGCCTCGGATTGGCCTTCCTGCATTTCGCCTGGCAGGTCCTGACGCTGAAGCCCGACGACAGCGCCGATTGCCTGACCAAGTTCCGCGCCAACCGCGACCTCGGCCTGGTTGTTTTCACAGGCTTTCTGCTTGGCTAGAGGCTGGCCTGCGCGTATGGTTCGCCGCCATGAAGAAGCCGCGAATCAGTCCGCAAGACTTTGCCAGCCTGTACCAACAGTACAATGCCAACCTCGCCTTCGTGGATTGCGGCCGCAAATGCGCGCCGCTCAACAAGGGCAACCCGATCTGCTGTGACACCGAGAATGCGATCCCGGTCGTCGACAAGGCCGAGTTCGAGCTGCTGAAGTCGCGCTCCGACCTGTGGTTCCGCTACAAGCCCAACGACGCCGCTTCGCGCAAGATCGTCAAGGAACTGACCAGCCATGCCTGCGCGGTCGAATGCAAAGGCGCGGCCTTCTGTGAGCGCGACAACCGCACCATCGCCTGTCGCTCCTTCCCCTTCTATCCCTACCTGGACAAGGCAGGCAATTTCATCGGCCTGACCTATTACTGGGACTTCGAGGACCGCTGCTGGATCATCTCCAACATGCAGGTGGTCGAGCAGAAATTCATCCAGGAGATGATCGCCGCCTTCGAGCGCATCTTCAAACTCGACCCCGATGAATACGAAACGATGAAGGACCATTCGGCGAATATGCGCCGGGTCTTCACCCGCCAGGGCAAGATCATTCCGGTGCTGCACCGGGATGGCGGCTATTACAAAATCAAGCCGGGCTCGGGCGGCATGCTGACGCCCTGCACGCCGGCGGATTACAAGAAATTCGGCCCCTACAAATCCGAGGCCGCCTATATCCGCGCCGTGAAAGCCGCCGGCGGAACCCTGCCGCCCGCGCCGCCCCAGGGCTATCTGGCACCGTAAGGCCCTTCCCGGAACAGGAACGTCCCCAGCAGCACCCAGCGCCGCGCGGCTCCGTCCTGCCGCGGCTTCGCCCGCAGCGGCGTGGTGTAATGCCAGAATGGCAGGCGATAGGCCGTGACCAGGCCGCTTTTCGTCACCTCGAACATCTCGGTGAAATGGCCGGCCCTGGCATAGACCAGATACTGATCGCGCACGGCGGCGGTCGAGAAGCTCAAATGCAGATCCAGATAGCCCCGGGCCGCCTCGGGCTCTTCCGGGTGATGGTCGGTATGCGGGCCGGCATAATCACCGGTGCCGTAGGCGATCGCCTGCAGGCCATACTTTGCCTTCAGCGCCTGGCCGGCCAGCGCCGTGGCGAAGGCGCGATAGCTGTCGGAGCGCAGCATGGCAATCAGGCCCATCTCCTGCGCCGCGCGGTGAGCGGCCGAGCGCGGATTGTCGAGATGGGCCGTGCGCTGGCGCATGGCCTTGGGCAGCAATTCGGCATAGTTGCGTGGCTCCTCCCAGATCGTCTCGGGCGGGATCGGCTGGGCGAGCTCGCGCAGATGCGGCAGCAGCGTGCGATCCAGCAGGCCGGCCACTGCCCCTGCCCTGCGAGGATCGATCAGCCCGTCGAGGGCCAGGAAGCGGCAGCGCGGGTTGGCGAGCGCTCCCGAAGACGCATGCCGGCCGGCCAGCAGGGCCTCGCCTTTGGCTGTAAGCAGATCGGCAAACTCGTCGGGAAAGCGGCGCATCGGCTGACTTAAAGGGCCGCCCTGCAGGGGGTCAAGCACTGGCCTTGGCGGAACCGCCCGCCTAATCTCGCGCCGATGAGCCACCCCGCCCCCTCACGCGACCAGCGCATCGCGCAGATACTGCTGTTCATCACGCCGGCCCTGTTCACCACCAATATGGTGCTGGCCCGGGCGACGGCCGATTTCATTCCGCCGGTCGCGCTGTCCTGCATGCGCTGGCTGGGCGTCGTGCTGGTGCTGCTGCCCTTCTGCGGCCAGGAACTCTGGCGCTGCCGGGGCGCCCTGCGGCGGGAATGGCGGCAGCTCGCGGCGCTGGGTTTCCTCGGCATGGGCATCTGCGGCGCCGGCGTCTATTACGGCGCGGCTTTCACCACGGCGACCAATATCGGGCTGATCTATGCCATCTCGCCCGTCATGATCATCCTGCTGGCGCGCGCGATGTTCGGCGAACGGCTCAGCAAGCGCCAGGCGCTGGGCACCGCGCTGGCGCTGGCCGGGGTACTGGCCATCGTGCTGCGCGGCGATCCGGCGGCGCTGCTGAGTCTGAGCTTCAGCATCGGCGACCTGATCATGCTGGCCGCCGCCACCGCCTGGGCCCTCTACACCGTGCTGCTGAAGCGCTGGGCCAGCCCGCTCGGCGTCAATGCCCGGCTGACGGCGATTGCCCTGGCCGGGGTGATCATCCTGCTGCCTTTCCTGGCCTGGGAACTCGGCACGCGGGGCCCGCCCATCTTTGACACCCGTACCGTCGCAGCCGCGCTGACCCTGGTGCTGGTTCCCGGTATCGGCGCCTACGCCACCTACAGCTATATCACCAAGCATCTCGGCCCCAGCCGGACCGGCCTGCTGCTGTACCTGTCGCCGATTTACACCGCGATCATGGCCTGGCTGCTTCTCGGCGAGAGTTTTGCCCTCTACCATTGGATCGGCGCCGCCCTGGTTCTGCCGGGCCTGTATCTCGCGACGCACAAGCCCTCTTCTTCCGGGATGGAGACGACCTGAATGCCCTATGCCTCGCTTCGCGACTTCATGGCGCAGCTCGAGGCGCGCGGGCAGCTGGTGCGCGTTGCCGAGCCGGTATCCACGGTGCTCGAGATGACGGAAATCCAGACCCGCCTGCTCAGCCAGGGCGGCCCGGCGGTTCTCTTCGAGAAGCCGGTCCGCGCCGATGGCAGCCCGAGCGACATCCCGGTGCTGGTCAACCTGTTCGGGACCGTCGAGCGAGTGGCAGCCGGCATGGACCGCGCCCCGGCCGGCCTGAAAGAAGTCGGCGAGACGCTGGCCTTCCTGCGCCAGCCCGAACCGCCGGGCGGCTTCCGCGAGGCGCTCGGCCTGTTGCCGCTGGTGAAAACCGTGATGGCGATGCAGCCGAAGACCGTGAGCGGCGCCCCGGTGCATGAGGTGGTGCTGCAGGGCGACGATATCGACCTGGGCGCCCTGCCGATCCAGACCTGCTGGCCGGGCGAGCCGGCGCCGCTGATCACCTGGCCGCTGGTGGTCACGCAGGGGCCGTCAAAGACGGACAAGACCGACCGCTTCAATCTCGGCATCTACCGCATGCAGGTGCTGAACAAGAACCAGACTCTGATGCGCTGGCTCAAGCATCGCGGCGGCGCGCAGCAGCATGCGCGCTGGAAGCAGGCCGGCAAGCGCGAGCCGTTTCCCGCCGCCGTGGTGATCGGCGCCGATCCGGGCACCATTCTGGCCGCTGTCACGCCGGTGCCTGATACGCTCTCGGAATACCAGTTTGCGGGCCTGCTGCGTGGCAAGAAGGTCGAGCTGGTCGATTGCAGGACGGTGCCGCTGAAAGTACCCGCGGAAGCCGAGATCGTGCTGGAGGGCCATGTGTCGCTGGAGGATTACCGCGACGAAGGTCCCTATGGCGACCATACGGGCTATTACAATTCGGTGGAGCAATTCCCGGTCTTCACCATCAGCGCCGTCACCATGCGGCGCAACCCGATATACCTGAGCACCTTCACCGGCCGGCCGCCGGATGAGCCGAGCGTGCTGGGCGAAGCGCTGAACGACGTGTTCGTGCCGCTGATCCGCCAGCAATTCCCCGAGATCGTCGATTTCTGGCTGCCGCCGGAAGGCTGCTCCTACCGTGTCGCGGTCGTCAGCATGAAGAAGGCCTATCCCGGCCATGCCAAGCGCGTGATGCTCGGCGTCTGGTCCTATCTGCGCCAGTTCATGTACACCAAATGGGTGATCGTCGTGGACGACGATATCGACGCCCGCAACTGGCAGGACGTGATCTGGGCGATTTCGACGCGGATGGACCCGGCGCGCGACATCACGCTGGTCGAGAACACGCCGATCGATTATCTCGACTTCGCCTCGCCGGAATCAGGCCTGGGCAGCAAGGTCGGACTCGACGCGACCAACAAATGGCCGCCCGAGACCAAACGGGAATGGGGCGAAAAGATCCGGATGAGCGAGGATGTCATCCGCACGGTGACGGAAAAATGGCCCCGGCTCGGCCTGCCGGGGACAGGCAAGCCGATCTGGAAATAGCAGCCCGGCTGCCGGAAATGTGACGGCTGAACGGCCCTGACCCCTCGTCGGCCCCGCCCCGATCGGATATTTTGATCACCGGTGCAGGGAAGTTCCGACCGGGACGCGATCATTCCATGGCCATCTGGCAGCGATTGCATGAGTGGATTTGCGGTGCCGGGCGGGAATGCCATCCCGATGCCGGCTCCGACCGCCTGTCTGCCGCGATCCGCGAGGAGGAATACGCGGCGCTGCGGCTCAGTCTCTGGCTGCGCTACTTCGTCTGCGCGGCCGTTACCCTGCTCGTCACGATCGAGCTTCGCTGGCCGCTGGCCTTCAATTATTACGGCTATATCGGCGCGCTGGCCCTGTCCGGCTACCTGCAGCAGGTGCTGCGCAAACCGGGTTACGAACAGCCGTGGATGACCTGGGTCTTCCCGCTTTTCGACATGGCGGTGCTGGTCGCCGCGGTGGTGCTGCCCAACCCCTTCGATCCTTACCCGATCCCGCCACCGATGCGGCTCGGCTTCGATACGGTGATCTACGTGATCCTGTTCGTGGTGCTGTCCAGCCTGGGACAATCGCCACGCGCGGTATTCGCCACGACGGTCGCCGCGATCCTGGCCTGGACCGGTGGCACGCTGTTCATCATCTTCCAGCCCGCCGTCACCTTCCACAGCGAAGTGACCAATATCGTCACCCATACGTCGGAATACCGGCTCAGCTATCTGCTCGATCCGTGGAACGTGCGGCCGGGCGAATTCCTGCCGCGGCTCGTGCTGATCGGGCTGATTGGCCTGCTGCTGACCGTCGGCGTCACCCGCTCGCGCCATATGGTCGAGCGCCAGGTCGAGAGCGAGCGCGCACGACGCAACCTGTCGCGGCATTTCTCACCGCATGTGGCAGAGACGCTGGCGCAGATGGACGAGGCGCTCGGCCAGGTGAAGCGGCTGGATGCCGTGGTGCTGTTCGCCGATCTCGTCGGGTTCACCCAGATGTCGGACGGCCTCACGCCGGAGCAGACCGTCACCCTGCTGCGCGACCTGCATCAATGCCTGTCGCGGTCGGTGTATGAGAACCGCGGCACGCTGGACAAGTATCTCGGCGACGGCATCATGGCGTCCTTCGGCACGCCGGAACCGGGATCGCGGGACGCCTCGGCCGCATTGGAAGCGGCGCGCTGCATGCTGCGCGAAATGGAGCAGCTGAACCGCCAGCGCGCCCTGCTGCGCCAGGCGCCGCTGACCCTCGCCATCGGCCTGCATTACGGGCCGCTGACGCTTGGCAATATCGGCGACGAGAACCGGCTGGAATACGCGCTGATTGGCGAGACCGTCAATGTGGCCCACCGGCTGGAGCAGATGACGCGGTCGCTGGACACGCAGATCTGCGCCAGCCAGGCTTTCATCGACAAGCTGATGGAGGAAACCCGCAGCGATGCCGGCGCGATCCGCGACATGGTGGCACTCAACCCGCAGCCGATCCGCGGCCTGCGCGACCGCATGGTGGTGTGGATTCTGCGCCGCCCGGATGCCGCCAATGCGGCAACGGAACCTGTCGCGATGCCGACAGTGCATTGATCGACAGGCTGACGATGCTCTTCCGCCCGCCAACGCCGGCCCGCCGCGACATCCTGCCCTGGTGGCATCCGTGGTCGCTGATGCGCGCCGGCTGGAATTTTGCTTTCTCGCTCGCGCTGGGCGCGGCACTGGGCGCCATCGCTTCCGAACTGGCCGCACAGGTGATCGCAAAGATTGCCGGCGGAAACTGGCAGGACTGGATCGACCGGCTGCGGCCGCTCGGCTGGGTCTTCGGTTGCTTTGTCGCCTTCGTCACCTACATGTCATACAGGATGGACGATTCGGATTCGGAGTGACCTGCCATGGCCGCAAAGCTGGCCATCAAACGTATCTACGAACCGACATCCGCAGACGATGGCGCGCGCGTTCTGGTCGACCGGATCTGGCCGCGGGGCGTCAGCAAACAGACGGCTGCCCTTACATTGTGGCTCAAGGACATCGCGCCCAGCACCGAGCTGCGCAAATGGTTCGCGCATGACCCGAAGCGCTGGGACGAATTCTGCCGGCGCTATCGTTCCGAGCTCGACGCCAATCCGGAACCGGTAGTTCAGTTGAAGAGCCTGCTGAAATCGGGGCCCGTGACCCTGCTCTATGGCGCACAGGATACAACGCATAATCAGGCGCAGGCGCTGGCCGACTATCTGCGTCAACCGGCGCGGAAAAGGCGCGGCTGAGGGAAATAGCGCGCGACCGCGCTCTGGCGCCTTGCCGATGACAAATCCCTTCCTATGTCGTACAGGATGGCATCGAGCCGCTGCCCGACCCAGAGTCATCCTGCCAGAGCCACCCTGCCAGAGTCATTTGAATGTCCGACCCTCGCCAGCGCGCCCTGGAGGCGCAGAGCCTGATCGCCGACCTGATCGATGCCGCCCGCAAGGCCGGCGCCGAAGCCGCCGATGCGGTCTATCATGAGTCCCGTTCGCTCAGCGCGACCGTGCGGATGGGGCAGCCGGAAGACGTCGAGTCCTCGGAAAGCCGCGATCTCGGCCTTCGCGTGCTGATCGGCCAGCGCCAGGCATGCGTTTCGACCACGGATTTCGCACCGCAGGCTTTGCGCGAACTGACGGACCGTGCCATCAGCATGGCCCGGGCGGCACCGGAGGACAAATTCGCCGGCCTGCCGGAAAAGGCGCAGCTTGCCTCCCGCCCCGACGGGCTGGAGCTGGAATTGTTCGACGGCGTCGAACTGCAGATGCCCGACCTGCTGCAGCGCGCCAAGACCGCGGAAGCCGGCGCGCTTGCCGTTTCCGGCGTCACCAATTCCGAAGGCGGCAGCGCGGGGCGCTCCTTCGGCATCGTCGCTTACGCCAACAGCCTCGGATTCAGCGGCGTTGACTGGAGCGGTTCGCACAGCCTTTCCGCCGCCGCCATCGCCGGCAAGGATACCGGCATGGAGCGGGACTGGGATTACGATGCCAAGACCCATTTCGGCGACCTGCCGGACCCGGAAGCCGTCGGCCGCAAGGCGGGCGAGCGCGCGGTACGCCGCCTCAATCCGATGAAACTCGACAGCGGCGCCATGCCGATCGTGTTCGATCCGCGGGTCGCCACCAGCCTGGTGGGGCATTTCGCCGGCGCCATCAATGGCGCCTCGGTCGCCCGCGGCACCTCCTTCCTGAAGGACAAAATGGGCCAGGCGGTCTTCGCGCCGGGGATTTCGGTCATCGACGATCCGCTACGCAAGCGCGGCTTCCGCTCGCGCTGGTTCGATATGGAAGGCGTCGCGCGGCAGAAACGCGCGCTGGTCGAGGACGGCCGGCTGACCACCTGGCTGCTCGACTGCGCCACGGCGCGGCAGCTCGGGATGACCAGCACGGGCCATGCCTCGCGCGGCACGTCATCGCCGCCCTCGCCGGCGCCGACGAATATCTATCTGGCGCCGGGCAGCCTGAGCCCCCGCGATCTGATGGCGGATATCAAACGCGGCTTCTATGTCACCGAGCTGATCGGCATGGGCGTGAATGGCGTTACCGGCGATTACAGCCGCGGCGCGGCGGGTTTCCTGATTGTCGACGGCGACCTCGCCGAACCGGTTTCCGAAGTGACCATCGCCGGCAATCTGAAGGAGATGTTCCCGCATCTCACGCCGGCGAACGACCTGGAATTCCGCTTCGGCACCGATGCGCCGACCCTGCGCATCGACGGCATGACTATTGCCGGCCGCTGACAGGCCGCCATGGCGTTATCGCTGAAACAGGACCACGATCTACTGCTGGACGCGACGCGCGAGGCCGGCGCGGTAGCCTTGCGGTTCTTCCGCGACGGCGTGAAATCCTGGAACAAGAAGCCCAACGACCCGGTCTCCGAGGCCGATATGGCGGTCGACGCGCTGCTGCGCGAGCGCCTGGTGCGGGCGCGGCCGGATTACGGCTGGCTGAGCGAGGAAAGCGAAAGCATGGCCAGCCGGAGTGGCGATCTGTGGGTCGTCGATCCGATCGACGGCACTCGCGCCTTCATCGAAGGCAAGCCGGAATTCACCATTTGTGTCGCCCTGCTGCGCGATCGCCGGCCGGTGCTGGCCGCGATCTACAATCCGGCGAGCGAGGAATTCTTCGAGGCCTCGGCGGGCGGCGGCGCGCGGCTCAACGGCAAGCCGATCCATGCTTCGGGCCATGGCAGCCTGATGGAGGCGCGCTTCCTTGCCAGCCGCCGCACCTTCGAGCGCCATGGCTGGATCTCGCGCACCGCCAAGGCCGATTTCGCCTACCGCAACTCCATCGCCTATCGCATGGCCCTGGTGGCAGCCGGCAGGTTCGATGCCGCGATCAGCCTGACCGAGAAAAGCGACTGGGACGTGGTGGCCGCCGATCTGCTGGTGCATGAAGCCGGCGGCCGGGTCGCCGCCGCCGACGGCGCGCCGCTTGAATACGGCATCGAGAAGCACCGCCATCCATCGGTGATCGCGACCGGCACCTATATTTTCGACGACGTTGTCGACCTGCTGAAAACCCGGAAGTAGCTCAGGCCGGCCGCGCCCAGATCGCCGAATCGTGGAAGGCCGCGCCACCATTGGGCTTGCCCGGATCGGCGCCGGTCAGCGCGTTGATGCCGATGCCTTCCTCGAAGGCGCTGTTCGGCCAGACGCTTTCGACGACGATCACGCCGGTCTGCACGCCATCGAACAGCCTGGCATGCAGCTTCACGTTGCCGCGGCGGTTGCCCAGCCGCACGAAGGCGCCATCGGCAATGCCAAGCCTCGCGGCATCGGCCGGATGGATGAAAGCCGTCGGGCGCTGCTCGCGCTGCAGCGAGGTCGGCGTCTCGGTGAAGCTGGTATTGAGGAAATTGCGCGCCGGGGCGGTGACCAGCCGGAAAGGATGCTCCTCCGTTGCGAGCTCGATGCTGTCCCATTGATCGGGCAGGCGCGGCATGCCCTCGGCATCGGGCCCCATGGCCGCCCAGTCGGCCGCGAAGCGGAATTTGCCGTCCGGCCAGCCGAAGCCGTCGAGGAAATGGCTGCTGCGGAAATCCGGCTGGCAATCATGCCAGCGCTGTGCTCTCAGCGTCGCCACATCGGGCCAGCCCGAGGCTTTCAGCGTGCCTTCGACAATCTCGATGGCGCTCATCCCGAAACCGGGATGCGCGGCGCCCAGCCGCTTGGCCAGCTCGCAGATCACGTAGTGGTTTTCCCGCGCCTCGCCCGGCGCCTCGACCAGCTTCGGACCCAGCAGGATGCTCTGCTGGCCACCGGCCTGGTAGATGTCGTCATGCTCGGTGAACATGGTGGCCGGCAGCACGATATCGGCCATCTTCGCCGTGGCCGTCATGAACTGCTCATGCACGCAGGTGAAAAGATCATCGCGTGCGAAGCCGCGCCGTACCAGATTCGAATCCGGCGCCACCTCATAAGGGTTGGTATTCTGGATCAGCATCGCCGTCACCGGCGGGCCATGTTTCAGCGCCTCGGGATCGCCGCACAGGATCGGGCCGATCTGCGATTGATCCAGCTTACGAATCGCCGGATCGCGGACATCGAGACCCTCGATCAGCGTCTTGTCCCAGTGGAAGATCGCGCCGTTATTGTGGAAGGCGCCGCCGCCTTCGTATTGCCACGAGCCGGTGACGCAGGCGATGCTGGTGGCGGCATGCATGGCGGTTGCGCCGTTGCGGCTGCGCGAGAAGCCGTAGCCGAGGCGGATATAATGCCGCTTGCGCCGGCCCAGCAGGTGGGCAAATTCCGTGATCTCGGCTTCAGTGAGGCCGGTAATCGCGGCGGCCCAGGCGGGCGTGCGGCTCTGCAGATGCTGCTCCAGCTCGGCCGGCACATCGGTGTATCGCGCCATATAGTCGCGATCGGCATAGCCATCGCGGAACAGCACATGCATCACCGCACAGGCCAGCGCGCCATCGGTGCCGGGCCGCAGCATCAGATGCATGTCGGCCTGCTCGGCGGTGGCGTTGCGATAGGGGTCGACGACGACAATCTTCGCACCGCGTTCCTTCCGGGCGCGGACCGCATGCGTCATGACGTTGACCTGGGTATGCACCGCGTTGGTACCCCAGATCACCACGCAGTCGCTCTTCGCCATTTCGCGCGGATCGGGGCCGCGCAGGCTGCCGGTGCCGACATTGTAGCCAGCGCGGGCAAGCGTCACGCAGATGGTGGAATGCTGGCCGGAATAGCGCTTGGCGTTGCGCAGGCGCTCGATCCCGTCACGCTGCACCAGGCCCATGGTGCCGGCATAGAAATAGGGCCAGACGGCCTCGCTGCCGAATTTCGCTTCGGCCTGCCGGAAGGCCTCGGCGGTGCGATCCAGCGCCTCCTCCCAGGAGATCTGGCGGAACTGTCCCGAGCCTTTCGGTCCCACGCGCAGCAGCGGATGCAGCAGGCGTTCCTTGTGATTGGCACGCTCGGCGTAGCGGGCGACCTTGGCGCAAATCACGCCGGCGGTGTAGCTGTGCTCGGCGGCGCCGCGCACCTTGCCGATCTGCCCGCTGGGCAGAAGCTCGATCTCCAGCGCACAGGTGGAGGGGCAGTCATGCGGGCAGGCGCTGTATCCGGTGCTCGGCTTGGTTACGGCGAAGGGCGCATTCATCGGCTGCCTATCTCAGGCGTGCGGGGCTCAGATCCATCTCGGTCAGGCCGAGATCGGCAATATCCTGCGGCAAACTGCGCCCCATTGCCAGTGCGCCGGCGACCCGTGCCATGGCGGCCGAGGTCTGGATGCCATAGCCGCCCTGGGCGGCGAGCCAGAAAAAGCCGGGCGCGGCCGGATCGAAGCCGCAGACGATGGTGCGGTCGGCGACAAAACTGCGCAATCCGGCCCATTTCGCCGCCAGGCGGCGCACCTGCAGGGTTGTTGCCGTTTCCAGCCGGTCGACGGCGACGGCGATATCCATTTCGTCGGCCTGGGCATCGCAGGGCTCGCAGTCGGTCTCATCGCAGGGCGACAGCAGAACGCGCCCGGCATCCGGCTTGAAATAGAAATTCTCGTCGGCGTCGATCACCATCGGCCAGGCATGGATATCGGCACCGTTCGGCGGATCGAAGGTCACGGCCGTGCGGCGCTTCGGCTGCAGGCCGATGGGGGCGACGCCCGCCGCCGCGGCCATGACATCCGCCCAGGCGCCAGCAGCGTTGATCAGCACCGGCGCGGAGAATGCCCCTTTGCCGGTCTCCACCTGCCAGTCGGCACCCTTGCGGCCGATTCCGGTGACTTCCGCATCGGTGACGATGCGGCCGCCTGCCGCGGTCAGGCCGCGCAGGAAGCCGCGATGCAGCGCATGGACCTCGATATCCATCGCCTCAGGCTCGGCCAGCGCGCCACCGGTCACGGCTTCAGGCCGCAGCACCGGCACCTGCGCCAGCGCCTGCTCGGGCGTCAGACGCCGCAATGACGGCACCAGCCTGCGCATCTCCTCGTAAGCCGCATCGAGCCTGGCGGCGCGATCGTCCGTCCCGATCTGGAGCACGCCGCGCGGCGTGAGGATCGGCACATCGGAGAAACCGGCAGGCGGATTGATCAGGAAGTCGCGGCTGGCCACGGTCAGTGCGCGGATCGGCGCATTGCCGTAGGTCTCCGAGAATAATGCAGCCGAGCGCCCGGTGGTGTGATAGCCCGGCTGTGCTTCGCGTTCGAGCAGGACCACCGACTGGCCGGCCTGCGCGAGTGCGTAGCCGGCTCCGGCGCCGGCGATGCCGCCGCCGATGATCACGATATCGCAATGGGTCACGATCGACTCCGCATAGGCCCGGGGAGATGGGCCCGTTCAGTATAGGGCGCGCGAATGGTCATGCCCAATGTCTTGAAGGCATATGGGCATGACCGGGAATTCACACGCCGCCGAGGCAGAGATACTTGATCTCGATGAAGCTATCGACGCCGTATTTCGAACCCTCGCGGCCCATGCCGGATTCCTTCACGCCGCCAAACGGCGCCTCCGCCGTCGAGATCAGGCCTTCATTGATGCCGACGATGCCATATTGCAGCTTCTCGGCCACCCGCCAGACCCGGCCGACATCACGGCTGTAGAAATACGCGGCCAGACCATAGGGCGTGCCATTGGCGATCCTGATTGCCTCGTCTTCGTCCTTGAAACGGAACAGTACGGCCACGGGACCGAAAATCTCCTCCTGCGCACAATCCATGTCTGTCGTGGCATCGGCAATCACGCTCGGCTGGTAGAAGGTGCCGCCGCGCTCATCCCGCGCACCGCCGAGCAGGATCCTGGCGCCCTTGGCCTTGGCGTCTGCCACCAGCC
Organism: uncultured Rhodospirillaceae bacterium; assembly: GCA_964429465.1. Lineage (GTDB taxonomy): Bacteria > Pseudomonadota > Alphaproteobacteria > Ferrovibrionales > Ferrovibrionaceae > Ferrovibrio. The sequence goes on along the minus strand of CAYSCA010000064.1, from coordinate 718 downwards.
GCTCGACCTTGTCCAGCCCGTCCTTGTTGATCAGCGGCCCCTGGGTGACGCCCTCTTCGAAGCCCTGGCCGGTCTTCAATTTCTTCGTGGCCTCCACCAGCTTGGCGGCGAAAGCGTCATAGACCTTGTCATGCACCAGCAGACGGTTGGCGCAAACGCAGGTCTGGCCGGTGTTGCGGTATTTGGAGATCATCGCGCCGGCTACAGCAGCATCGAGATCGGCGTCGTCGAAGACGATGAACGGCGCGTTGCCGCCGAGTTCGAGCGACAGCTTCTTGAGCGTATCCGCGCTCTGGCGCATCAGGATCTTGCCGACTTCGGTGGAGCCGGTGAAGGAAACCTTGCGGACGATCGGATTGGTGGTGAGCTCAAGCCCGACCTCCTCGCCGCGCGACGAGGTGACGACGTTGAATACGCCTTTCGGAATCCCGGCATCCTCGGCCAGCTTGGCCAGCGCCAGCGCGCAGAGCGGCGTGTCCTCCGCCGGCTTGACCACGACCGGGCAACCGGCCGCCAGCGCCGGGGCGACCTTGCGGGTGATCATGGCGACAGGGAAATTCCACGGCGTGATCGCGGCCACCACGCCGACCGGCTGCTTCAGCACCAGAATCCGCTTGTCGGGCGCATGGGCCGGGATGACGTCGCCGTAGATGCGGCGCCCCTCCTCGGCGAACCAGTCGACGAAGCTGGCGCCATAGGCCACCTCACCCTTGGCCTC
>CAYSCA010000063.1:0-15353 GCA_964429465.1 uncultured Rhodospirillaceae bacterium | reverse complement strand
AGGCGCCGCCATAAGCCTTGCGGGTAATCACCGTCACTTTCGGCGTGGTCGCCTCGGCATAGGCGAACAGCAGCTTGGCGCCGTGCTTGATGATGCCGCCGTATTCCTGGGCCGTGCCGGGCAGGAAGCCGGGCACATCGACGAAAGTGACAATCGGGATGTCATAGCAGTCGCAGAAGCGCACGAAGCGTGCACCCTTGCGGCTTGAATCGATGTCGAGGCAGCCGGCCAGCACCATCGGCTGATTGGCGACGATGCCGACGGTGCGGCCGCCGATGCGGGCAAAGCCGGTGATGATGTTCTTGGCGTAGTTCGGCTGGACCTCGAAGAAGTCGCCCTCGTCGACCACCTTCTCGATCAGTTCCTTCATGTCATAGGGCTTGTTGGGATTCGGCGGCACCAGGGTGTCGAGCGAGGCCTCCTGGCGCGTGATCGGGTCCCAGGTCTCGCGGACCGGCGTCTTCTCGCGGTTGCTCAGGGGAAGGAAATCGAACAGGCGGCGCGTCTGCGCCAGCGCCTCGACGTCGTTCTCATAGGCGTTGTCGGCCACCGATGATTTGGTCGTATGCGTGACGGCGCCGCCAAGCTGCTCCTGCGTCACCACTTCCTGGGTCACCGTCTTCACCACATCCGGGCCGGTGACGAACATGTAGGAAGAATCCTTCACCATGAAGATGAAGTCGGTCATCGCCGGCGAATAGACCGCGCCGCCGGCACAGGGGCCCATGATCACGGAAATCTGCGGCACCACGCCGGAGGCCAGCACGTTGCGCTGGAACACCTCGGCATAGCCCGCGAGGCTGTCGACGCCTTCCTGGATACGCGCGCCGCCGGAATCGTTCAATCCGATCACCGGCACGCCGACCTTTACCGCCGTATCCATAATCTTGCAGATCTTGCCGGCATGGCTGGCGGAGAGAGAGCCGCCGAAGACGGTGAAATCCTGGCTGAAAACGAAAACGGCGCGGCCATTGATGGTGCCATAGCCCGTGACCACGCCATCGCCCGGCGTCTTCTGGTCGGCCATGCCGAAGTCGGTGCAGTCATGCTCGACGAACATGTCCCATTCCTCGAAGGAGCCGGGATCGAGCAGCAGTTCCAGCCGTTCGCGGGCAGTCAGCTTGCCTTTGGCATGCTGGGCTTCGACGCGTTTGGCCCCGCCGCCCTGGCGGGCCTGCGCGCGCTTCTCTTCCAATTGGCGGATGATGTCCTGCATGAAACTCCCCGGGCGATCAGCGGAACGGCGGCCAGAAGAACACCCGGCCGGCACCATGACACGGCATGACAATGCGCCGGGCTGAATAGCATATAGCCGGGCGCGGCAAAATAGCTGCAGCGCAGCGACTAAGCCTCGCCTATTCAAGCAGTTACGGCTGTATTATTGAAGGGTTCCGGGCCCTACTGGATCGCCTTGGCAGGCTGCAGCGGCAGCCGGGCATCGGAAAGGTCAGCCCCTTCCAGCAGGGCACGCGACAGGTCAGCCTCGTCGAGCCAGGCCTGCTTCAGCTTGGCACCGCGCAGATCGGCGCTCCGCAACTGGCTGCGGGTCAGGTTGACCGGGAAAGAGCGTCCCGGTCCCAGGATCAGCGGGCCCAGATCGGCGTCGCGCAGATCGGTGCGCACCAGCTGCGCGCCCATCAGGTTGGCGCCGCGCAGATCGGAACTGACCAGATTGCAATCGCGCAAATCGGCTTCCATCAGCTTGGCGCCCTGGAGCGATGCGCGCTCCAGATTGAGTCCCTGCAGCACCACGCCTTCCAGGGCGGCACCCGTGAGTATCAGGCCGGGCCGAGGCCCGATATTGCGCAGATCGAGCCTGCTGAAATCGAACAGGCGTCCCTGTCTGCCGCCGGTTTCCACCCACAGGCGATACAGCCGGAAGGCTTCTTCGATCGGCACGCCCAGTTCCGCCAGCGGCCGGCCACGCGGCTTGTCATCCAGGGCACCCTGCGTGTCGGCACCGGCCATGACCGCTTTCTCCAGCTTGACGCCGACCATCACGGCGCCGCGGAGCTGCGCGTCCTTCAGATTGGCGCCGCTCAGATCGGCACCCGAGAGATTGGCGCCATCCAGCCGCGCCGCCGTCAGATTGGCGCGGGTCAGGACGCAATTGACCATGATGGCGTCGGTAAAGTCGGTGCGACCGGCGACAACGCCGGTCAGGTTCGCGCCGGTCAGATCGGCGGCGACCAGTTTGGCTCCGCCGAGATCGACCGAATCATGGTCGGGCTTCTTGAGCGAGACATTGCCGGTCTGATCCCGTTCGGCGATGACGCCGTCGCGCATATCGGCATCCTGTAACCGCGCGCCGGTCAGATCGGCACCGCGCAGAGAAGCACCGCGCAGATCGGCACGGTCGAGCCGCGCGCCCTGAAGGATTGCACCGCGCAGATCGGCGCCGTAGAGCACCGCATTGCTGAGATTGGTATCGGCGAAATTCACCGACTGGAGATTGCAGCCGGTAAAGTCGGCGCCGGAAAGGTCGACGCCGGCCATGGTCAGGTGGGAGAGATCGCGGAACTGGAATATCGCACGCCGACCGCCAGCGAGTCGCTGGCGGTACTTCTCGTGATCGGCAATGGTCGCCAGCAGCTCGCCGTAACCTACTTTCGGCCGCTGACGATTCTGCATGCTGGATCCGACCATGTCGGCCTCCCCCCGAGGCCAGGAAATTGCAGTCGCAACTGATACGTTAGCATGTCTTGGCTGATTCGCGGTAGCTGTCTGCACTACCTGCGCCTTCAGACCAGAGGCACGGGACGCCAGCCGACTATCTATCGGAGTGTTAACGCGCTTCAGCATTGATTGGAGGTTTACGGGAAGGCAGGCGGTTTATGCCCGGTCCTGCAGCAATGTCAAGCAGTGACTGGCGGACGTGATATCGGATAGCAGGGCCGACCGGCGGGCCGTCGCCTCCGGATCCTCGCCCCACAATTCAGCCTGGAACAATTCGTCGAGCAGGCTGGCCCGATGCGCCGCCTCGGCATCCAGCCTGCCGGTCAGCACCGCCAGTCCGATCACCACCGAACCGGTGGCGCTGGTCAGTGCGTGGAGAATGGTCAGGCGCAACGGGTCCAGCCCGGCGCAGACCTGCTCCAGCCGGCTTTTCAGTTCCGGGGATTGCGGAACGGCAACGATCCCCTGCGTAACCTGAAGCTGGATGTCGTAGCGGTCGCGGAACCAGTCCAGCAATGGTTGCCAGGTCGCCGCCTGCCGCGCGGCAAGTTCCGGCGGCTGCTCCGCCCGGTAGGACAGCAGGTCGGTATCGCCGTAGCGGACGATCTCGGCCGTGACACCAGGCCGGTCGAGCGCGGTCCGGTCGGTGGCCGTGGCAACCAGGCGCGTCAGCGGCATCTCCAGGGGACGGATTTCCGGCTGCTGCGCTTCCCATTCCGCGGCGATCGCTTCCGCCAGGGCCTGGTTGGGCAGGCAGAAATCGGCTTTGGCCGGCGTCTTCAGCGGCCGGTTGTCGAGCATCACGCCATGCAGCCCGTCGGCCCGGCGCGACGCGCTCGCCACTTTATAAAAGCGCTTCATGGCGGCGGCTTATAAACCTCGCACCGGCAGGCTTCAACGGCGCAGCAGGCCACCCAGCCCTTTGCGCAGGTCTTCCAGCGGATTGCCCGAAGGTTGCTGTTGCTGTTGCCGCTGCTGCTCGCGCGGCGGCGCGGCCTGCGGAACCTGGCGCCCTTCCGCCAATGCGATGGCCTGCGTACAGGCCGCCTTCGCGGCCGCATCAGGATTGCCGCTGCTTCCGCCCTGGCCCAGGAGCGGCGCCAATACGCCCAGCGGTCCCAGGGCTGCCGCGCCGGCGGCAGCGCCCAGCGCGCCCTTCACCAATGCCTCGGAATCGGGCGAGAAGCTGGGATCGGTGAAGCTGCCACGAACCCGCACCGGCGGCAGGACGCCGGCGAGCGAGGTATCGCGCGAACTGACCGCGAGGCGAAGATTGAGCTGCTCGGTGCCGAGATTGACATTGCCGTCGCCCGCCAGCGTGAGGCTGCCGGTTTCCGCCAGCAACGCCTTCGGTGTCGCGACGCCATTGCGGATGTCGAGGCCGGTGACGACGCAATGCAACTTTGTTTTCGCCGTCGCCCGATCGAGGATGCCGACCGCACGCGCCAGGCCGGGCAGGAAGCTGCGGATATACTCCTCCTTCAATTCCCCCTCGCCGACCTTCAATACGACAGTGCCGTTCAGGCCGGCCATCAAGTGGTGCAGGCTGGCGCCCTGGCTTTTCACATCGACCGCGATATCCGTCGGCGCACCGCGCCGCACCACATCCGTGATGCCATTCTTCTGCAGATAGTCGCTGAGGACGATTCCCGAGCCATCGAGCTTTGCCGTCAGCCCCTTCGCCCTGCCGTTCAGCGTCACGTCGCCGCCCAACCGGCCGCCTGCAATGCCCTCGGCCACGGGCTTCGCATTGAGGACGCCGTCCTTCAGTGTGATGTTCACCACCAGGTTCTGGGCGTCCAGCATCGGCGCCTTGAACCGCTCGGCCTTGTACGCCAGCACGGCATCGACGGCATTCAGCCCCTCCAGCGGCAGCGGCTCGTCGCTGAACAGGCGACCGCCGGGCGCGGCGGCCTTGCCGCCGGAGCCGCCGGATGCGGGCTTTGCTGGCTGGCTGTTGTCGGCCGCCGGAAGCAGCGCGGCGACGTCAAAGCTCTTTGAGGCAAGATCGAAGCGCAGCGCCGGCCGGGCGCCGCCCAGTGCGACCTCGCCGCTGCCGGACAGATCATTGGGGCCCAGATTGGCGGCGAGGCCGGTCAGCCGATAATGCTGCGGCCCGTCATCCTTCACCTGGGTCTGGAATTTGACGGGCACAGACGGGGCGCTGACGCCGAAGGTGCGGGCCAGCTTCGCCAGATCGGGAATATCGGCTCCGATGGTCAGCGCAATCCCTTTCGCCTGCAGCGGCTGGGCAATCGTGCCATCGATCTGCGCCCGGGCACCCGGGCCGGCGACATTGAGCTTGATCGGCCAGGGCTGGCTCGGCGCAGTCAGTTCGGCCAGGCTGCCCAGGGTGCCGTTCACCTCCAGGTCATTGCCGTTGACGACCGCGATCAGCTGCGTGGCAAGAATCCCGCTATTCGTCTGCTCGATCGACAATTCCTTCAGGGTAACATCCGCCGCGCTCCCTGCCACGGCATCCCGAAACGCCACCTTCACATCCTTGAACAGAAGATCAGAAATCACCGGCAAGTTATTGGGTGTACTTGATGCCGGTGATTGTTGGCCCTGCGCCGAGGCTGGCGGCTGCTGCTGCCCTGCAAACTCCCAGTTCGCCTGTCCCTGGGCATTCCGCTCAAGCAGGAGGTCGACCTTTGCGAGAACCAGCCGATCGATCTTGATCTGCTGGCTGAGCAGCGGCAGGAGATCGACTTCGACGTCGAATTCACCGATGGTCGCCATGGCTGGGCGGCTGCCCCATGAAGCGTTGGCGAAGGTTACGTCCTTTACGGTCAGGGCCGGGCTGGGAAAGATTGTAAGGCCGAGATCGCCGGCGATGGTCAGCTCCCTGCCGGTGGCCTCCTGGACGGCAGCGACGATCTGCGGCTTGAACCGGTTCACGTCGATCGTCAGGACCAGGACCACGGCCGCGGCGATCAGTACCAGCAGCGCGATGGCAATCCACTTCAGCGCACGCATGCGGCACCTCCAAGCAATTCAGAAACAACCTCAGGAAGTTCTGAAAAGGTATTGATGATCCTTGCCGCTCCGGCCGCACGGAGAAGCGATATTTCGTGATATCCCCAGGCGACCCCGATGGCGGCTACCCCGGCGTTGCGGGCCATTTCCATGTCGTAACTTGTATCGCCCACCACAATAGTCGAGGCCGGAGACGCACCGGTTTCCGCCATCGCCTGCAGAACCATGTCCGGCGCGGGCTTGCCGGCCGCAACCACGTCATTCGTCTGCAGGGTGACGAACCGTCCCGTCAGGCCATGGGTGGCGAGAGTAAAATCCAGCCCCCGCCGCGCCTTGCCGGTTGCTACTCCCAGCAGGTAACCCGCGGCATCGAGCTGGTCCAAAGTCTCGATCAGACCGGGAAAGACCGGCTCGTGGTGCTCCGGATCCAGACGCTGGGCGATCGCGGCCTGCCGGTAGGATTCCACCACGGCTGCCAGCACCGCGCCGGCCGGCAAGAGGCTTTCTATCGCGACCGACAGCGGCAAACCCACGGTGCGCCGCACCCGGTCCGGCTCCGGCAGCGCCAGGCCCTGGGCGCCGAAAGCGGAATGCATCGCAGCAACAATATGGTGCTGGCTGTCGACCAGAGTGCCGTCGCAGTCGAAAAGGATCAGATGCGGCGCCTCGGCGCCTGCGGGGGAAAAGGTCATGGAAGCAGAATCGCATGCCCCCTGCCGTCGCTCAACCGCCGCCGGATGAGGAAACGGGCAGTAGATTTATGCCGGCAGAGGGGCGATCCGCACGACAGTGTCACCCTCCCCGGGGGTGGTCTCGACCACCCTGAGATGACCCTCGGGTCGCGGCGCCGAATCCCGCCTTCCGGCCTCCAGGTCGTTCAGGATCGCGTCGACCGCCTCGATCAGCTTCATATACTGATAGTTCGCCTCAGGTGTGCCCAGCCCGGAAGCGATCCGCGCCTTCGCCCAGAGACGGACATCCTTGAGGGCAAAGCCTGCAGCCGTGTTGTCCATCGCCGGGCAACACCTGGACGTGTGCTTTGTTCCGATATGGAGATCGGCCTGCCGGAGGCTTAACGGACGGGTTTCCTGTTATCCCTTGCCTTGCGGTCGGCCTTGGACATGTCCTTTTTCGCCTGGTCTTTCCGGGCGTCCTTTTTCCGCTCGTCGGCCTTCTTCATATCGGCCTTTTTTGCATCTGCCTTGTGTTCGGCTTTCCTGGCGTCGGCCTTGGCCTGCCCCGCCTGACCCTGGGCGGAAGGGATGGCAGGTTTCGCGGGGGCAGCGGGCTCGGCCACCTTCGGCTGAGCCGGGGTGGCCGGCTGCGCCTGGGCGAAGGCAACCGCCGGCCCAAGCGACAGCAAGGCAGCAAATGAAAATCCGACAAGCGATTTCAAGGAGTTGCGCATCATCTCTCTCCGGCTGGACGAGTTCATTCTAGACCGGAAGATGGCGTCGCGGGGATGCAAAAGGGGTTTTGTTGTGGCATCAAGGTCCCATGAAAAAGGTCAAATCCGTCCGCTCCGGCGTTGCCGGCCTAACGCAACTGGGCAAGCCTGTGCGCCAGCCTGCCGCACCGGAAGACGCCGTGCTGGAAACGGCAGCCAATCCGCATCCGGGTACGCTTTACCTTGTCCGCTTCACCCAGCCGGAATTCACCAGCCTCTGCCCGATGACGGGTCAGCCCGACTTCGCCCATCTGGTGATCGATTATGTGCCGAACCGCTCGATCGTCGAATCGAAGTCGCTCAAGCTGTTCCTCAACAGCTTCCGCAATCACGGCGCCTTTCACGAGGATTGCACCCTGCTGATTGCCAAGCGGATCGTTGCGGCGATCAAGCCGCGCTGGCTGCGGATTGGCGGCTACTGGTATCCGCGCGGCGGAATGCCGATCGACGTCTTCTACCAGACCGGCAAACCGCCGGCGGATCTGTGGCTGCCGGATACCGGCGTCGCCTCCTATCGCGGACGCGGCTGAGCGGCATGAAGCGGCTGTGCTCCGTCCTGGCGCTGCTGCTCGCGACTGCCGGCTGCGCTGGACTGGAAGACAGCATCCGCGATTTGAACCGCAGCCTCTATCGCAGCTGGGCGGGCGACGATGCGGAGAAACAGCGGCCCGCGACGGCCGGCGCCCAAGCCGGAGCCACACCCTGCTTCAGCGCCGATACCGGGCTGCTCTATGTCAGCCAGACCGGCCGCTGCGCGACGGGCTTCACGCCGGTTGCCGCCGCCGAAGCCGAACGCGCCTTCGGCAGCAGCAGGCAGGACGACAGCACCCGCACCAGCGCGCAGCCGCAGACGGCAAACGCCGCCTCTGCCGGCATGCGGGGCGTCGCGCTTTGCTACGACGACGGCCAGGGCCAGATTTTTGAAGCCGCGAGCTGCCCGTCCGGCTCACGCTGGATCAACAGCGAGGAAGCCGCTTCGCTCCGCCAGGCGCAGCTGGCAGGAGCCTCCTGGTGCTATTTCGCCGACCGGCGGGTGCTTTATCGCAGCGGCGCATGCCGCCCCGGAGATCAGAGGCTGGACGTCGCGCAGGCGGATGCCTTGTGGGAAAAACTCCCGCCCGATCGCCGGCCGCGTCAGCGCCCGGCCGAAGCCACCGGCGGCGCGCAGGCCATGCCGCCGGTGCAGGCCGCGCCGCGCGGCGGGGTCAGCGCTACGCCATTGCCGGCGCGCCGGCAATAGCCGCCGCATTCGGCAGGATCGTGGCGAAGCGGTCGGCGAGTGCGATCAGTGCTGCGCGATGCAGATCCACTGCTTTCAGCACACCGTCTCCCAGCGGGTCCGGCAGATCGCGCGTCGCGCAGCCGGCAGCCACCACGGAAGCGCGATAGCCGTGATCGACGGCGCTGCGGACCGTGGCGCTGACGCACATATGCGTCATGAATCCCGCCACGACCAGTTCGTTGCGGCCGCTCTGGCGAAGGATTTCGTCCAGCGGGGTTTTCGCAAATGCATTCGGCAGGGCTTTGGGCATGACGGTCTCGCTGCCGACCGGCTGCACGGACGAGATGAAGTCGGCCCGCGGGGTTCCCGGCGTGAACAGTGCGCCGCCCGGACGTCCCTGCTGCTGGACATGGATCACCGGGGCGCCGGCTTTCCGCGCTGCGGCCAAAAGAAGTGCGATTTCGGCAACGGCTGCATCGATGCCGGTCAGCGGCAGGCCGCCGGATTGCGCATATTCCTGCTGATGGTCGATCAGCAGCAATACTGACTTGTCCCAGAGCACGGGTTGAGGCTGGGCGCCCGCGAATTCCAGCAGGGTCTTCGGTCGAGTCATGATGGGTCCTCCTTGTCTCAGGATCGGGTTTTAGGCGATGGCGGCCTCTGCGCATATCCGCTAAGCTGGAACAATGACTGTGCAAAAACGCACAAAACCGGAAAGGCCGGCGGAACAGCCCGACTGGAACGATCTGCGTTACGCGCTGGAACTGGGCCGGCATGGCACGCTGTCCGGCGCGGCGCGTGCCCTCCATGTCAATCACGCCACTGTGGCGCGTCGCATCGCATCCCTGGAAGCGAGTCTCGGGATCACGCTGTTCGAACGGGGCGCGCGGGGCTATCGGACCACGGCTGCCGCCGAACCGGTGCTGGCGGCGGCCGAACAGGTGGAAGCGCCGCTGCTGCGGCTCGGGCGGGAATCCGAGGCGCGGCGCAGCACGGACATAGCAGGCACTATCCGCATCACTGCGACCGAGGGCGTCGCCAGCCACATGGTCGCGCCGGGGCTGGCCGGTTTGCGGCAGCGCTGGCCGTTGCTGGAGGTCGAGATCGTGGTCGAGCACCGCTCGCTGAGCCTGGCCCGGCGCGAAGCGGAAATCGCCCTCCGCTGGGCCCGGCCGACCAAAGGCGAATTATTCGCGACCCGGCTGGGCCCGGTTCCGTATCGCCTCTACCGGCATCCCCGTGCCGTCGATCATGTCAGCGTTGCCGCCCTGGACGAGAGCCTGGCCGACCTGCCGGAATCACGCTGGCTCAGCCAGCAGACCGACTTTCGGCAGGCGATCCGCAGCAATTCGATGCTGCCGCTGATCGTCGCCGCGCGATCGGGCGCCTGCGCCATCCTGCTGCCGGAATTCGTCGGCCGCCATATCCCCGAGCTTGTTGCGGACGACGGCAAGCCGCCGGTCACGCGCGAACTCTGGCTGCTGCTGCACCGGGATCTGCGCAAAGCGCCACGGGTCCGCGCCACCGCCGACTACTTCACCGAGTCGATCCGGAAGCTGCTGCGCGGCTGATCATTCCAGCCAGGCATCAGCCTCCTTCTCGACCGAGAGGCCGAGGAACTCCCAGGTGGCGGCCATATGCGGCGGCAGCGGCGCGCGCACCTGCAGCTTGCCGCCATCGGGATGCGGCAGGCGGATGGCGCGCGCATGCAGATGCAGCTTCCGGCTGACGCCGCCGGTAAGATACGCCTCCTGCCCGCCATATTTGCCGTCGCCGACGATCGGCGTGCGCAAGGCCGCGCAATGAACGCGCAGTTGATGCGTCCGCCCGGTCAGCGGCGCCATGGCCAGCCAGGCGGCACGCCGGCCGGCGGTGTCGACCGTGCGATACAGGGTCACGGCGTTCTTGCCGTCCTCCTCGTCGGCGACCATCCGCTCGCCGGCTGCTCCCGGCAGCTTGGACAGGGCCAGCACGATCTTGCCCTGCCGCTGCACCGGTACGCCGGTCACCAGCGCCCAATAGAGTTTCTGAGCGTCGCGCGCACGCAGGGCATTGGCCAGTTTGGCGGCGGCATTGGCGCTGCGCGCCAGCAGAATGACGCCGGACGTGTCCTTGTCGAGCCGATGCACCAGGCGCGGGCGTTCGGCCGCGTCGAAGCGCAGGTAGTCCAGCAGGCCGTCGAGATGCTCGCTCTGCCCGGTTCCGCCCTGGGTCGCCAGTCCCGGCGGCTTGTTGAGCACCAGCACGGCGTCATCCTTGTGCAGTACCGCCGCCTGCAATTCTGCGATCCGCGCTGCATCGGCACGCGGGGCGCGGGCGGGTTTTGGCCCGGCCTCTTCTTTCGGCGGTTCACCGAGCGGCGGAATCCGGATCGCCTGTCCGGGCTCAAGGCGCGTCGATGCCTTGGCGCGCGCGCCGTCGACCCGGACCTGGCCGGTACGCAGCAGCTTCTCCAGCTTGCCGTGCCCCAGCCAGGGATAATGACGCCGGAACCAGCGGTCGAGGCGCAGATCGGTCTCACCATCGGCGACGGTGCGGGTGGTTACCTGGGACATGAAGACACTCTGTGTTGCGGCGAGGACCTGTCACCGCCAGACGCGGCGGACGCGGTCAAGTTCCTTCGGCTCTTCTGCGGCGGGTTGCGGCTCGGCCTTCTGGGCCGCACGCAGGCGGGCCTTTTCGGCCTGGCGTTCCACCCAGTCCAGGCGCATCTGCTCATGACCTTCGAGCGACTGCACCTCGATCTCGCATTCCTGGGCGGTCTGGTAAATGATCTGCCGCGTGACGTTCTTGAAAATCGCCAGCTTGTCGTAGAAACATTCCTCGCGACTGGGAACCTTGCCCGGCGTGTAAAAAGGCTTCTCCCGGCCCGGCAGCACGGCAAAGCTGAAGATTCCCGCCAGCACGAAAAGCGCGAGGACAGCAAAGCCGAATATCCCGAAACGCTGCAGCACCGTGAATCGCTCCGCGGGTTTCCCTGAGGGTGATACCATGTCGCAGTCTACATCATTTCTGATTAAACGAGCAGCATTGCCGGATGGTTAACCGGTCTCGTCCGCATCGCCCGACCGGCGCTGCCGCAACTTCTGCCAGTATTCAAGCCGCTTCAGAATATCGCGCTCGAAGCCGCGCTCGACCGGCCGGTAGAATACCTGCCGCTCCATGCCGGGCGGGAAATAGTTCTGCCCCGAGAATCCATCGGGGGCGTCATGGTCATAGGCATAGCCTTCGCCGTAGCCCATCCCCTTCATCATCCTGGTCGGCGCGTTGAGGATATGCATGGGCGGCATCAGCGAGCCATGTTCGCGGGCCGACCGCTTCGCCCCTTTCTCGGCCAGATAAACCGCATTCGATTTCGGCGCAGTGGCGAGATAGATCACGGCCTGCGCCAGACCGATTTCGCCTTCCGGCGAGCCCAGGAAGTCGTACATGTCCTTGGCGGCCAGGGTCTGCACCAGCGCATTGGGATCCGCCATCCCGACATCCTCGGCGGCAAAACGCACCAGGCGGCGCAGGATGTAAAGCGGATCCTCGCCGCCCGCCAGCATACGCGCCGCCCAATAGAGTGCCGCGTCGACGTCCGAGCCGCGCAGCGATTTGTGCAGGGCGGAGATCAGGTTGTAATGCTCATCCTGCGTCTTGTCGTAGAGCGGCGCGCGCTTCTGCAGCGTTTCGGCCAGCCGCGCCGGATCGAGAGGCGCGGCGACATCGATCGTGAATATCTGCTCGGCCATATTGAGCAGGTAGCGGCCGTCGCCGTCGGCCATAGCCCGCAGGGCTGCGCGCGCCTCTGCCGTCAGGGGTAGGGCACGGCCCTCGATCGCCTCGGCGCGGACCAGCAATGCCTCCAGAGCCGCATCATCCAGACGATGCAGCACGACGACCGAAGCGCGCGACAGCAAGGCTGAATTCAGCGCAAAGCTGGGATTCTCCGTCGTCGCGCCGACCAGAACCACAGTGCCGTCTTCGACATAGGGCAGGAAGCCGTCCTGCTGCGCCCGGTTGAAGCGGTGAATTTCGTCGACGAAGAGCAGCGTCGTTTTGCCTGCGGCGCGGCGCTTGCGAGCCTCCTCGAACACCTTGCGCAGATCGGCCACACCGGAGAACACCGCGGAAAGCGGCGCGAAAACGAGCCCGGTGGCATCCGCCAGCAGCCGCGCGATGGATGTTTTTCCGGTTCCCGGCGGCCCCCAGAGAATCAGGCTGGCCAGCCGCTTCGTCTGCACCATCCGGGCCAGCGGCCCCTCGCCCTTCAGCAGATGATCCTGGCCGATGATATCGTCGAGGCTCTTCGGCCGCAGGCGGTCAGCCAGCGGTCCTGCCGGCGCGGCTTCCAGTCCGGCCGCAGTGAAGAGCGTTTCGCTCGTGCCGCCCATCTCGCTCATGCGCGCACGCTGAAGGACAGCAACTGCTCGCCACGCTGCAGCACTACCGTCCACTGATCGACATTGCGCAGCAGGCTTTGCAGTTCCTGGACATTGCGGACATCGCGGCCGTTGATCTTTGCAATCCGGTCGCCCGGTTGAACGCGAAGGCGCTGCGCCGGCGATCCGGGCGCAATCTCCAGCACGACAACCCCGGTTTCGAGAGTATCGACGCCCAGTTCTTCCGCGAAGGCCGGCGAGAGGTTGGCAACCGTGGCGCCGGCCAGCGGTTGATTGCCGTCGAGCTGAGTTACATTGCGCGGCGGCGTCTCGGGTGCCTCGATCAGCCGGATCGGCAAGCTCAGGCGCTGGCCCCGGCGCAGCACGTCGAGCGTAGCGGTCTCGCCGAGTTTGCGGGTGGCGATACGGAATTTGAGGCCCTGCGGGTCATTCACCTCGCGATTATCGATGGCGAGCACCACATCGCCGGGACGAAGGCCGGCGCGGTCAGCCGGCCCGCCGGGATATACCTCGCCGATCAGCACGCCGCTCGGCCGGGCCATCCCCAGCCCCTGCGCCAGTTCATTGGTGACGGTTTCGCCGCTGGCGCCGAACCAGGGGCGCTTGATACCCTTGCCGGCCAGGGCGCTGGCGACGGTGGATGCCACCAGGTTCGACGGAATGGCAAAGCCGATGCCGACCGATCCGCCCGAACGGGAGAAGATGGCGGTGTTGATGCCGGCCAGCTTGCCATCCAGCGTGATCAGCGCGCCACCGGAATTGCCCGGATTGATTGCGGCATCGGTCTGGATGAAGGATTGGGCATCGAGATCGCCGACGCCGCTGCGTCCCAGGGCCGAGATGATGCCCTGGGTCACCGTCTGCCCGACGCCGAAGGGATTCCCGATGGCGACCACCAGATCGCCGACCTGCAGTTCATCGGAATCCTGGAATGACAGGAAGGGCAGAGTCTCGCCGCCGGTATCGATGCGCAGGATGGCCAGATCGACGCGGGGGTCGGCGGCAACCAGCTTGGCTTCGAATTCCCGGCGATCGGCCAGCGCGACAACGATCTCGGTGGCCCCCTCGATGACGTGGTTGTTGGTGACGATCACCCCCTCGGCATCGATGATGACGCCGGAACCGAGCGACTGCGCGACCCTTTCGCGCGGCTGGCCCTGAAACTGGTTTCCGAAGAAGCGGCGGAAGAAGGGGTCGTTGAATAGAGGCGATGCGACCCGCTCGATCCGACGGGTGTAGACGTTCACGACCGCGGGAGCCGCCCGCTGCACCAGCGGCGCGAAGCTGAGCTGGATCTCCGCACGGCTGACCGGCGTCCTCGCCTGCCCCAGGGCCGTTCCGGATAGGGCCGGGATCGCCAGGGCAATTAGAAAGGCCAGCAGCCGGGGAAGGAGGAAAGTATCGGACATCGTCCTGCTAATAAGGATGTTTCCGAAAGGTTTTCAATAGGGCTGGGCCGGTTTGGTTAACCCGGTATTCACCCTGTCATGCGTGAAATAGCGGGCCTTGCGCCGGAACGATATGCAACTCGACCACCCTCTCCTGCAGCGGCTTCACGCCTACTGGGACGGCAAACGGGCCGACCGGGTCTATCCCGGCCGGGAGGCAATCGATCCTCTGGAACTGCGCTTCATGCTCGGCAACCTGATCCTGCTCGATGTCGAGCCCGAGCCCCTGCGCTTCCGCTATCGTCTGTTCGGCACCGAGATCGCGCGCCGCCAGGGCTTCGACATGACCGGGAAATACCTGGAGCAGCATCCCTGGCCGGAACTGGCGACCCTGGCCCGGACCGCTTATCTCGAGGTCCTGCAAACCGGCGAACCGACCAAGATCCGTCGCGACGGCCTGATCGACGACCAATATGTCCATCATGACTCGGTGATTCTGCCGCTCGGCCATGCGCAGGTCGAAATGCTGCTGATCGGCGTGGTCTTCGCGCCGGCAACACCCCCGAAATGAAAACGGCGGCCGGTAATCGGCCGCCGCTTCCTGTCCAGATCTGCCGCGCGGCTCAGGCCGTGGCTTCAGCTTCGGCGGCTTCCTGCACGGGGCCGGAATCGAGGCCCTTGGCGGCCGGATCGCGGTCGACCAGTTCAATGACCGCCAGCGGGGCGGCATCGCCATAACGGAAGCCGGCCTTCAGCACGCGGGTGTAGCCGCCGGTACGGCTGGCATAACGCTCGTTCAGCGTCGAGAACAGCTTGTCCACCGCCGACTTCTCGGGAATGAACGACAGCGCCTGGCGGCGGGCATGCAGGTCACCGCGCTTGCCCAGCGTGATCAGCTTGTCCATCAGCGGCTTCAGCTCTTTCGCCTTCGGCAGCGTGGTGGTGATCTGCTCATGCTTGATCAGCGAGGCAGCCATGTTGCCGAACATGGCGCGGCGATGCGCGCTCGACTTGTTCAATTTGCGGCCGGCATTGCGGTGACGCATTTCCTACTCTCCTCGATCCTTCGTTTGGCGGGCGGCGATCAGTACTGATCCTGCAGCTTCTTCGCCATTTCCTCGATATTCTCCGGCGGCCAGTTGGGGACATGCATGCCAAGATGCAGGCCCATCTGCGACAGGACTTCCTTGATCTCGTTCAGCGACTTGCGGCCGAAATTCGGGGTGCGCAGCATCTCGGCTTCGGTCTTCTGCACC
>CAYSCA010000062.1:0-15716 GCA_964429465.1 uncultured Rhodospirillaceae bacterium | reverse complement strand
AGCCGTATTCGTCCGGCGCAATGGCTTCCCAGAAGGTTTTCGGCCGCTGGTCGGTGAAGGTGAAGCGCACAACCGACTTGACCGACTTGAAGCCGTATTTCCACGGCGCCACCAGCCGGAGCGGCGCGCCCATCTGCTTGGGCATCGGCTTGCCGTAGGCGCCGGTGCCGATGAAGGCGAGGTCGTTGTTCGCCTCCGCCATCGTCAGGCCTTCGATATAGGGCCAGGGATACCAGAATTGCCGCTGGCCGCTGGCTTCCTTCGGCCGGGTGAAGGTCTCCATGCGGAGGTATTTCGCGCCCGATTGCGGCTGGGCGAAATCGACCAGCGCCTTCACCGGGAAGCCGCTCCACGGGATCACCATCGACCAGGCCTCGACGCAGCGCAGGCGATAGACGCGCTCTTCCACCGGCATCCTGCGGATCAGCTCTTCGGCATCGATGGTGATCTCCTTGGCCACCATGCCGTCGATCTTCACCTCCCAGGGATGGATGGTGAGCTTCTGCGCCGCATCGGCGATCCGCTTGTGCGAGCCGAATTCGTAGAAATTGTTGTAGGTGGTGGCGAGCTTTTCCTCGGTGATGTCGCGGCCCGGCTCGAAAGCCGGATTGCGCTTCGCCGGATAAAGCCCGGCCGCGCTTTGGGCGCGCAGCGGAGCGGCAAAGCCGGCGCCGGCGATGCCCGCCGCGCCGATGCCGAGCAGCAGCTTGCGGCGATTCAGGAACAGGGCCTGCGGCGTGGCCTGCGCTTCCGGTATTTCCCAGCCTTTGCGGATCCTGATCAGCATCATCGCACTCCCGAAACAAAACGCCCGGCCATGACCCTAGCGGGCCGGCGGCCGGGCGCCAATCAAGCTTCGGTGAGGGCGGCGCTCAGCCGGTCACTTCTTCTCCAGCAGGCTGCGCAGCATCCAGGCGGTCTTCTCGTGCACCTGCATGCGCTGGGTCAGCAGGTCGGCGGTCGGCTCGTCGCTCGCCTTCTCCACGATCGGGAAGATGTCGCGCGCCGTCTTGGTGACCGCCTCGTTGCCCTTGACCAGGCTCCGGATCATGTCCTGCGCGCCCGGCACGCCGTTTTCCTCGCCGATCGAGGAGAGCTTGGCGTATTGCGCATAGGAGCCCGGCGCATAATGGCCCAGCGCGCGGATGCGCTCGGCAATCAGATCCACCGCCAGCGCGAGTTCCGTGTACTGGGTCTCGAACATGGTATGCAGCGTCTGGAACATCGGGCCTTCGACATTCCAGTGGTAGTTATGGGTCTTGAGATAGAGCGTGTAGGTGTCGGCCAACAGGCGCGACAGCCCGTCGGCGATTTTCTTGCGGTCCTTTTCGCTGATGCCGATATCGATGGCGACGCTCATGGCAGGCTCCTTATTCGCGGTTCTCTCGACATAATCTAGAACTATTCTAAGAAACGGCAAGCCGGGACGGGGGCAATTTCCGCATTCTGCGCCGTGCCGGGAGCGCCGGCGACAGGATTCTCGCCGGCCTGAGTTGCGGGGCGGCCCGGATCGTTATACACTCACTGAACGTATCATTATAATATTAACGATAAATCATGTGAAAAAGGATGGTGCGCCATGACAAACCTTTCCCGTCTGCTTCCCGGTCCCGTTGCCGCTCTCTGCCTCGCCCTCCTGCTGTCGTTCGGTCCGGCGGGTGGCAGCGCGCTTGCCGCCGATGCCAGGCCGGAGCACCGGCTGATCATCCATGTCGACGAGAACGATCCCGCCCGGATGAATCTCGCGCTCAACAACCTGACCAATGTCTACGAATATTACCGCAAGAAGAACGAGCCGGTGCAGGTCGAGCTGGTCGCCTACGGACCGGGCCTGCATATCTTCCGCGACGATACCTCGCCGGTGAAGCAGCGGATCGAAAGCCTCAAGCTGGCCTATGACTCGGTGACCTTCAGTGCCTGCGGCAATACCATGAAGGGCATGGAGAAGGCCGAGGCCAAGCCGGTGAAGCTGATCGACGATGTCGGCGTGGTCTCGTCGGGCGTGATCCGCATCATCGAGCTGCAGGAGCAGGGCTGGAGCTATCTGCGGCCCTGAGCGGCGGCTCTGCTCCGGCAGGCTATTCCGCGGCGTCGTCCGTCTTGCGTTCACCCGCCAGCAAGGCCTGCTTGCGCTTCAGGCCCCAGCGATAGCCGCCGAGGCTGCCATCGCTGCGCAGGGCGCGGTGGCAGGGCACCAGGACGCCGATGATGTTGTTGCCGCAGGCCGAGCCGACTGCACGCGCCGCATTGGGCATGCCGAGCGCGCCGGCGATCTCGCTGTAGCTGCGGGTCTGGCCGGGCGGAATCGCCTGCAGGGCGCTCCAGACGCGGATCTGGAACGGCGTGCCGCGCAGGTCGAGCCGCAGGCCGCGCGGCGCCGGACAGCCCTGCAGCACGGCTTCCAGCGCAGCGAAGGCTTCGGCGCCGGCCGCGTCGTCGCGCGCGATCCGCGCGGCCGGGAATTCGTCGCGCAGCTCATCCAGCAGGGCTTCGGCCGCCGTACCGAACAGCAGGGCCGCGACGCCGCGCGGGCTTTCGGCCACCAGGGTCAGGCCCATGCTGGTGCGCCGGATCGCCACGACGAGCGTCAGGCCCTCGCCACCGCGCCGGTAATCGGCCGGCGTCATGCCGAGCCAGCGGCCGGCTTTCTCGTAGACCCGGCTGGGCGCGCCGAAGCCGGCGCCGTAGATCGCATCCGAGACGCCATGGCCGTTGCGCAGTTCCTGCTTGAGATTGGTGACGCGCCGGGCCTCGGCATAGGCGCGCGGGCTGACGCCATAGGCGGCGGCGAAGCGGCGCTGCAGATGCGTGGCGCCCATATGGGCCACCCTGGCCAGTTCACTGAGGGTCGGCGTCGCTTCGCCGGCGGCCAGCCGCTGTTCGATCAGCGCGCGGGCGCGTTCCAGCCGCGCATCGGCGGCCGGCACCTGATCGGGACGGCAGCGCTTGCAGGGGCGGAAACCGTCGCGGCCGGCGGCGGCGGCATCGGGATAGATGCGGATATTGCCGCGCTTCGGCGGGCGGCTGATGCAGGAGGGCCGGCAGAAGATCTTCGTCGTGGTGACCGCATAGAAGAAGCGGCCATCGGCGGCGGCATCATTGGCCCGGATGGCGGCGAACTGGGCGTCGGTGGGTGCGGCTGCATGTTCCATGGCCCAGAAGATAGGCCGCCTGGCCGCCGCCCGCTATCCGGCTTTTGCGCTGCTATTGCCCCGGGATGTCCCAGTTTGCGGGCACCGGCACCGGGACGTCGAGCAGCATCTGGGCATAGGCCTTGCCCTGCGGGTCGTTACGCAGGCTGGCGATGCCGCCGCCGCCCAGGGCGCGGCGCAGCAGGAAGTTGAAGCCGTGGATGCCGGGCCATTCGTAGCGCTCGACCGGCCCCTCGACGAGATGGGCGAACCAGCGCTGCACGGCGGCCTCGGTGAGCGCGGCGCGCAGCGCCGGGAGGTATTCGGGCCGGCGCGCGATGACGCCGATATTGGCATCGTCGCCCTTGTCGCCCGAGCGCGCATAGGCCAGCCGGATCAGCGGCACTTCGCGACAGGGTCCGGCGGGCAATTGTTGCAGATCGGGCTGGCCGGCGGCGGGTCCGCCGGGATCGCCGGCAATGACCGGGATGTCGAGCGGCTGCGCGCTGCCATCGAGGTCGAGCGCGATGGGCAGGGCCGCCTTCGGCAGGAAGCAGGAGAAGAGGCGCACCACGGGCTGCGGCGTCGGGCGGCCGCCGAAGAAGCCGGTGGTGCCGGGCGAAAACGAGGTGCCTGCCGGCGCGACCTCGCGCGCGAAGATTTCCAGCGCCGCCTTCTCGGCATGGCTGACCGAGAGCTTCAGCACCACCTCGCGGCTGGCACGCGCGCCGGGCGCCGCCTGCGGTCCGTACATCGCTTCGGTGCCGAGCACTTCGACCGAGCTGGCGCGGTAATCGCCGAGATTGAGCTGGGCGAAAAGGCGCCGCGTGCGCTTCAGGATCGCGTCTGCCGTGCGTTCGGCCTTCTCGCGCGCGTCGATGCCGCCGATGGTGAGATGCGCCACCGCGCGCCAGCCGTCCATGTACGTGGCCGAAACCTTGTAGCGGTCCGGCGGCGGGCGGCCCTTCGCGCCGGAGACCCGCACGCGGTTGGCGCCGGTCTCCTCGATCCGCACGGCGGAGAAGTCGCAGGTGACGTCGGGCAGCAGATAGGCCGCCGGGTCGCCGATCTCGTAGACGAGCTGCTCGGCCACGGTGCCGAAGCTGACCAGCCCGCCGGTATTCTCCGGCTTGCCGATCTCGAAGCTGCCGTCTTCCGCGACGGCGGCGACGGGATAGCCGATGGCGTCCCAGTCGGGCACCTCGCGCCAGTCAGTGAACAATCCGCCGCTCGCCTGCGCGCCGCATTCGATGATATGGCCGGCGAGGCTGCCGGCCGCGAGGCGGTCGTAGTCGCGCAGGTCCCAGCCGAATTCGTGGATCAGTGGACCGAGGCACAGCGCTGAATCGACGCAGCGGCCGGTTACCACGATGTCGGCGCCGCGCTTCAGCGCCGCCGCGATCGGCGCCGCGCCGAGATAGGCATTCGCCGACATGAAGCGCTGCGGCGCCGCCGCGTCGCGCTGCATCGGGGCAAGCTGCGCGCGGTAGCGTTCGATCTCCGGCATCAGGTCGTCGCCGAGCACGACGCCGACCTTCAGATCCAGCCCCGCTTCGGCGATCAGCGCGCGGATGGCGGCGGCGCAGGCGGCCGGATTCACCCCGCCGGCATTGGAGACGATCTTCACCCTGCGCCGCGCGATCTCGGGCAGCAGCCGCTTCATCGTGACGGCGACGAAATCGGTAGCATAGCCCTGGGCCGGATCCTTCGCGCGCATGCGCGCCATGATCGACATGGTGATCTCGGCCAGGTAGTCGAAGATCAGGTAGTCGACGCCGCCCTGCATCAGCAGCTGCGGCGCGGCGGTCATGGAATCGCCCCAGAAAGCCGAAGCGCCGCCGATGCGTATGGTCCTGCCCGCCATCCGGTATTTCCTCGACGATGATTTTCTGCCACCTTAGCGGCCGGCTTTCCGTCCGTCATGCCTGTCCCTGCGTCAATCCCGGCGACCCATGCCCGATACCGGCAGTCTCTCGATCAGCCAGCGCTGGCCGCTGCATGCCGCGCGCCGCGCCTGGCGCGGGCTGGTCGATTCCCTGCTGCCGCCGCAATGCATGCTCTGCAATGCGGAGGTCGACGAGCCGGGCCGTGTCTGCGCCGCCTGCTGGCCGTCGCTGGCCTTCATCGCGGAACCGCTCTGTCCCTGCTGCGGCACACCGTTCGCCATTCCGGTCCCTGAAGGCCTGGTCTGCGGCGCCTGCCTGCGCAGGACACCGCGTTTCAGCCGGGCGCGCGCGGTCTTCGCCTATGGCGGCGGCGGCCGCGAGCTGGTGCTGCGCTTCAAGCGCGGCGACCGCACCGACCTGGCGCCGGGCCTGGCCGGACTGATGCGCCAGGCCGGCGCGGCTTTGCTGGCCGATTGCGACATGATCGTGCCGGTGCCGCTGCATCCGCGGCGGCTGTGGCGGCGGCGCTTCAACCAGGCAGCCCTGCTGGCGCATGCGCTCGGGCGGCTCAGCGGCAAGCCGGTCCGGCTCGGCCTGCTGGAGCGCCAGCGGCAGACCCGCAGCCTCGGCCACGCCGGACGGGCCGAGCGGCGCCGCATCCTCGCCGGCGCGATCCGGGTCGCGCCGGGCCAGGCTTCCGGGCTGGCCGGGCGGCGCATCCTGCTGATCGACGACGTGCTCACCACGGGGGCGACCGCCTCGGCCTGCTGCCGGGCGCTGCTGCAGGCCGGCGCGGCGGCGGCGGATGTTCTGACCCTGGCGCGGGTTGTCCGGCCGGAATGAGACACAATATGATCAGAATGCCAATTCCGTATGGGCTTCCCCGCCCGAGGTGACCATGACCGATATTGTGATTTACACGACTTTCCTCTGCCCCTATTGCGCGCGCGCCAAGGCGCTGCTGGAGAAGAAAGGGCAGAACTATACCGAGATCGACGTCTCCTACGATGCCGCCAAGCGCCGGGAGATGAGCGAAAAGGCCGGCGGCCGCACCTCGGTGCCGCAGATCTGGATCAACGGCCAGCATGTCGGCGGCTGCGACGACCTGCATGCGCTGGATCGGGCCGGCAAGCTCGATCCCATGCTGCAGGCGGCCTGAGCCTTACGACGGAGAGACGCATGCCGCGGCGCGCGAAGATCGGCCTGGTGCAGCCCAATGTCTGGGACGACATGGATGCGAATATCGCCCATGTCAGCGCGCTGGCGCGCAAGGCGCGCGCCGATGGCGCCGAGCTGATCGCCACGCCGGAGAATTCCGGCTTCATGGGCGCCAATGCGGCGGCCAGCGTCGCCGCCGGGCGGCCGGAGGAACGCCATCCGGCGCTGCAGGCCTTCCGCGACCTGGCGAAGGAGATGAGCGCCTGGTTCCTGGTCGGCTCGATCGCGGTGAAGCCGGAGGGCGCCAACCGCAATTACAACCGCTCCTACCTGCTGGCGCCGGACGGCGAGATCGCGGCGCGCTATGACAAGATCCATCTCTTCGATGTCGATCTTCCCTCGGGCGAGAGCTATCGCGAGTCGAATTCGATCGCGCCCGGCAGCGCCGGCGTGCTGGCCTCGCTGCCCTTTGCCACGCTGGGGATGAGCGTCTGCTACGACCTGCGCTTTCCCGGCCTCTATCGCGGCCTGGCCCAGGCCGGCGCCGACCTGATCTCGATCCCGGCGGCGTTCACCCGCACGACGGGGAAGGCGCACTGGCATGTGCTGCTGCGGGCGCGGGCCATCGAAACCGGCGCCTTCGTGATCGCGCCGGCGATGTGGGGCGACCATCCCGGCAACCGCCAGACCTATGGCCATTCGCTGGTGATCGATCCCTGGGGCAGGGTGCTGGCCGATATGGGCGAAGGCGTCGGCGCGGCGGTGGTGGAGATCGATCTGGCCGAGGTAGCGAAGGCGCGGGTGCAGATTCCCGCCTGGCGCCACGACCCGACCTACGCCCTGCCGGCGCGCGCCGCGGAATAGGTGGCTGCCGGCACCTCGGCATAGGGCGGCAGGGTGATCCCGGTGGCCTGGGAAAAGGCCGGCCACAGGCCCGCATTCAGCGCCAGCACCGGTTCGGCGCTCAGCAAATTGTCCTGCATGTCGTAATGATTGGTCATGCCGCCCGCCTCGCGCACCAGCAGCAGGCCGGCCAGCGCATCCCACGGCTTCATCCGCGCCTCGAAAAAGCCGTCGAGCGCGCCTTCCGCCACCAGCGCCAGCAGCATCAGGCCGCTGCCCAGCCGGCGATACTGGCAATGCGCGCGCAGCAGCTGCTCGATCAGGGCGGCATGCGGCGGCCCGGCTTCGCCATGGCCGAGGCCGAGGCCGATGCAGGCCTGATCCATGCGGCTGATCTGGGTGACGCTGATCGGCTTGCCGTTGCAGAAGGCGCCGTAACCCCGCCGCGCGGTATAGAGCTTGTCGCCGATCGGGTCGAAGATCAGGCCGAGTTCGATCCGGTCTCGGATCACCAGCGCGATGGCGACGCACCAGTAGGGCAGGCCGCGCACGAAGTTTGCCGTGCCATCGATCGGGTCGATCACCCAGAGCGCTTCGGTATCGCCGCCGCGCCGGCCGCGCTCCTCGCCGAGGATGCCGTCATGGGGGAAGGTCGCGAGCAGGCGCGAGGCGATCAAGTCTTCGGTTTCGGCATCGGCCTGGCTGACGAAATCCTGCACGCCCTTCAGCTTGACGACGAGCTCGCTGCGGTTGTCGAAGAAACCGCGCGCCAGCCTGCCCGCTTCGCGGATCACCAGCTCTGCCTGATGCAGACGTTGCTCGACATCCATCATGGTCGTGCCTTGCGCCACCCAACGGCGTGACTGAAACCGATTGCCCTAACGATAAACCGAAACGGCGCGGAGGCAAACGCGCCGGATCAGGCGGGCCAGCGGTCACGCGGCAGCGCAAACCAGCTGACGATCCGCTCCCAGAGCGGTGCTTCGCCGGTATGCGCGAAGCCGAGCTTGTGCAGCACGCGCTGCGAGGCGTTGTTCTCGGGGGCGGTGACGGCAATCAGGCGGTCGAGGCCGGTATGCTCGAAGGCAAAAGCAAGTGCTGCGCGGCCGGCTTCGGTTGCCAGGCCGCGGCCCCAGACTGTCTTGTTAAAAAGATAGAGCAGTTCGGTTTGTTCCGCTTCGGGGATCCAGCGCAGGCCGCATTGCCCGAGCAGCCGGCCGCTGAAGCGGTCTTCCACCGCCCAGACGCCGTAATGACGGCGCGACCAGTGGTCGTTGAAATTGTGGATGTTGCTCTTGGCGCGCTCCTGCGCCTGGCGGCGCGGCAGGCCGCGGCCGGGCAGCATATGGCGCATGATCGTGTCGTCGGCATAGAAGCGGGCCAGCGCTTCCCAATCCTCGGCGGCGAAACGGCGCAGGCGCAGGCGTTCGGTCTCGATCTGGGGTCCGATCTGCGCCATGCCGCCGCTCACCGCCTGCGCACGCAGATACGCTGGCGCATGCCGGGCTTCGGGGCGGCATCCTCGCCCTGCTCGAAGGCAAGAATCTCGCAGGCATCCTTGCAGCGCTCGAACAATTCGTTTTCCGTCAGCAGGAAGTCGGGGCTGGAGGGTTTGCCGAAGCGTTCGTTGCCGCGCATGAAGGTTTCATAGATCAGCAGGCCATGCGGCGCGAGCGCGCCGAGCAGGGCGGGGAAGAGCGGGCGCCAGAGATAATTGGTCACCACCACGGCGGCGAAGGATCGGCCCGGCAGCGGCCAGGCGGCAGCCTCGAGGTCGGCCTCCAGCAATTCGGCCCGCGCATCGCCGTGCAGGTCGGCGACGCCGGACAGGTCGCGGTCGAGGAAGGTGACGGGATGGCCGCGCTCCAGAAACAGCCGGCCGTGGCGGCCGCCGCCGCAGGCGAGGTCAAGCACCGGCCCGCCGGCTGCAACCAGCGGCGCGAAACGGACGATCCAGGGAGAGGAATGGCTCCCCTCCGGTTGTGGCGCATGGCCCCCCACGGCCCACCCCTTGTTGCGCGGCTATCGCAGCGCCATGTATAAGCTGTTGGTCTTGTTCAAAACCCGGGCCTCACCCGAATCACATTCACCCATGATCAAGTACGAATTGAAATGCCGCAAGGATCACGTCTTCGAAGCGTGGTTCTACGACAGCGCCACCTACGACAAGCAGGCGGCGGGCGGCAAGGTGGTCTGTCCGGTCTGCAACTCCCGCAAGGTGACCAAGGCGCCGATGGCGCCGCGCATCGCCCGCTCGAAGGGCGAACGCGCCGCCGACGAGGCGAAGCAGGCCGCCGCCGCCATGAAGGCGCTGGCGGCGATCCGCGAGCATGTCGAGAAGAATGCCGATTATGTCGGCGACCAGTTCGCCGAAGAGGCGCGCAAGATCCATTACGGCGAGACCGACAAGCGCAACATCTACGGCGAGGCCAGCAAGGATGAGGCGAAGGAACTCGTCGAGGAAGGCATCGACGTCGCCGTGATCCCTTGGCTGCCGCGCGGGGATGCTTAAGAATTAAGACCCTCACCCTCCCATCGCTGACGCGATGGGCCCCTCCCTCTCCCGCTACGCGGGCGAGGGGTTTTTTTGACCCTCTCCCTTTGGGAGAGGGAGGGACCCGCGAAGCGGGAGGGTGAGGGGAAAGCCCTAAACCTTCCCTGCCACCATCATGTAATTGACATCGGTGTCGCGGCCGATCCGCCAGCGGTCGCCGAGCGGATCGTAGCTCACACCGGTGATGTCGGTGACGTTCAACCCCGCATGACGCAGGCCGGCGGCGAGCTCGTGCGGTTTCACAAACTTCTTCCAGTCGTGCGTGCCGCGCGGCAGCCAGCGCAGCACGTATTCCGCCGCCACGATGCCGAAGGCAAAGGACTTCACCGTGCGGTTCAGCGTGGCCGCGATCAGCAGCCCGCCGGGCTTCACCATGCCGCCGCAGCAGCGCATAAAACCCTCCAGGTCGGCGACATGCTCGACCACTTCCAGCGTCAGCACGGCGTCGAAGCGCTCGCCGGCTGCCGCCAGCGCCTCGGCGCTGGTGCAGCGATAGTCGACGGCGACGCCGCCTTCCGCGGCGTGAAGCCGGGCCACCCCGATATTCTTCTCCGAGGCATCGGCGCCGACCACCGCGGCCCCCAGCCGCGCCATCGGCTCGGCCACCAGGCCGCCGCCGCAGCCGATATCGAGCAGGCGCAGGCCGGCCAGCGGGCTTTCGGCAGCCGGATCGCGGCCGAAATGGGCCGCCAGCCGGTCGCGAATGAAAGCCAGTCGCACCGGGTTGAAGCGGTGCAGCGGACGGAACTTGCCCTCGGGGTTCCACCACTCGGCCGACATGGCGGAAAAGCGGGCAATCTCGTCCGGATCGATGCTGGCGGCGGTCTGGGTCATAAGCCCTGTCTGCGCATGGGGGCGGAAGGTGGAAAAGCGGCGTTTTTGCGGGCCGGTCGGCTTGCCTTGGGGACGGCCTGAAGAGTATTAAGGGGCCGCTTTTTGATCGGCAAGTTCCAAGCCGGTCGAAACCCTGGATTTAACCCCAACGGACAGTAAAACGGGATCGAGCGGCATGGCGCGCCTGGTCATGAAATTCGGCGGCACGTCGGTCGGTTCGGTCGACCGCATCAAGAATGTCGCCGCCAAGGTGAAGCGGGAAGTCGAGGCCGGCAACCAGGTTGCCGTCGTCGTCTCGGCCATGTCGGGCGAGACCAACCGCCTGGTCGACCTCTGCAAGCAGGTCGATCCGGTGCATGACCAGCGCGAATACGACACCGTCGTCGCCGCCGGCGAGCAGGTCACCACCGGGCTGGTGTCGATCGCGCTCCAGGCGGCGGGCGTGAAGGCGCGGTCCTGGCAGGGCTGGCAGGTGCCGATCCGCACCAACGACATGCATGGCCGCGCCCGCATCGAGAGCATCGACGGCACCGCGATGCTGAAGGACATGGCCGCCGGCATCGTGCCGGTGGTGGCCGGCTTCCAGGGCATCGGCCCCGGCGACCGCATCGCCACGCTGGGCCGCGGCGGCTCGGATACCTCGGCCGTGGCGCTGGCCGCCGGGCTGCAGGCCGACCGCTGCGACATCTATACCGATGTGGACGGCGTATACACCGCCGATCCGCGCATCGTGAAAAAGGCCCGCAAGCTGGATAAGATCACCTATGAGGAGATGCTGGAACTGGCCTCCCTGGGTGCCAAGGTGCTGCAGACCCGGTCGGTCGAAATGGCCATGAACCACCGCGTCCGTACCCAGGTTCTGTCGAGTTTTGCCGATACCCCCGGCACACTGGTCGTCGATGAGGATGAGATCGTGGAGAAGCATATCGTTTCCGGCGTCACCTATTCGGCCGACGAGGCCAAGGTCACCCTGATCGGCGTCGCCGACCGGCCGGGCATCGCCGCCGGGATCTTCGGCCCGCTGTCGGAGGCCGGCATCAATGTCGACATGATCGTCCAGAACATCTCCGAGGACGGCAAGAAGACCGACATGACCTTCACCATGGGCCGCGGCGATCTCGACCGCGCCGTGAAGATTCTCGAACAGCAGGAAAAGAGCCTCGGCTGGGCCAAGCTGGTGCCGGACAAGAACGTGATCAAGGTCTCGGTCGTCGGCGTCGGCATGCGCAGCCATGCCGGCGTGGCGCATATCATGTTCAAGGCGCTGGCCGAGAAGGGGATCAACATCCTCGCCATCACCACCTCCGAGATCAAGGTCAGCGTGCTGATCAGCGCCGATTACACCGAACTGGCGGTGCGCGCCCTGCACACCGCGTTCGGGCTGGACGCCGAATGAAGACGGGGGGCCGATGCAGCGAGGGCGCGCCGGAATAGCCGCTCCGCCCGATAGCGGGGAACGGCCGTGACGCCGGGCCGGGCACCGCCGCCCGGGCCGCGCGGCTTGCTGCGCCGCCTCCGCGAGGTGATGGCGGAGGCCGGCACCGTCGATGAACGCCTCGGCCGCGTCGTGCGCAACATCGCCGCCAACATGGTGGCGGAAGTCTGCTCGGTCTATCTGCTGCGCAGCGACGAGCTGGAGCTCTACGCCACCGAAGGCCTGAACCCCGATGCCGTGCACAAGACGCGGCTGAAGGTGGGCGAGGGCCTGGTCGGCGACATCGCCAGCAATGCGCGGCCGCTGGCGCTGGCGGATGCGCAGAACCACCCGCAATTTGCCTACAAGCCGGAAACCGGCGAAGAGATCTATCACTCGCTGCTCGGCGTGCCGATCCTGCGCGACAGCCGCGTCATCGGCGTGCTCGTCGTGCAGAACCAGACCCGCCGGCAATATGCCGATGAGGAGGTCGAGGCGCTCGAGACCATCGCCATGGTGCTGGCGGAGATGGTCGCGTCGGGCCAGCTCAGCGGCGGCGAGGACCTGGTCACCGCCAGCCGCGCCACCACGGCGCCGTTCCGCGCCGATGGCCGCATGCTGTCGGAAGGCCTGGCAATCGGGCAGGCGGTGCTGCACGAGCCGCGCATCCATGTCGAGAAGACCATCGCCGACGACATCCCCTACGAGAAGGAGCGGCTGGATGCCGCCGTCGCCTCGATGCGCGACCAGGTCAACCGGATGCTGGAGACGCCGGACAGCGACCTGGTCGGCGAAAGCCGCGACGTGCTCGAAACCTACAAGATGTTCGCGCATGACACCGGCTGGCTGGCCAAGCTGCATCAGGCTGCCGAATCCGGCCTGACGGCAGAGGCTGCCGTGCTGCGCGTGCAGGGCGATACCCGCCACCGCATGCAGGCGATCACCGATCCCTATCTGCGCGAGCGCCTCGCCGATCTCGACGATCTGGCCAACCGGCTGCTGCTGCATCTCACCGGCAAGCCGATGCATTCGGCGGCCGAGAACCTGCCCGACAACGCGATCCTGTTCGCGCGCTCGATGGGGCCGGCCGAGCTGCTGGATTACGACCGCCGCAAGCTGCAGGGCGTGGTGCTGGAGGAAGGCTCCAGCGTCAGCCATGTCGCCATCGTGGCCCGCGCGCTGTCGATTCCGGTGCTGGGCGGCGTCGAGGGCGTGATCGCGAAGGTCGAGCCCGGCGATACC
Organism: uncultured Rhodospirillaceae bacterium; assembly: GCA_964429465.1. Classification (GTDB taxonomy): domain Bacteria; phylum Pseudomonadota; class Alphaproteobacteria; order Ferrovibrionales; family Ferrovibrionaceae; genus Ferrovibrio. The sequence goes on along the minus strand of CAYSCA010000062.1, from coordinate 2,654 downwards.
GTGGTGGTCGATGGCGAGCACGCCCAGGTCTTCGTGCGGCCGGTCTCCGACGTCATCAACGCCTTCCACCAGAGCCTTTCCTTGCGCAAGGCGCGGCTGGCGAAATATGCCGCCCAGCGCGACGACCCGCCGCTGACCCGCGACGGCACCCGGATTTCGCTGCTGATCAATGCCGGGCTGCTGATCGACCTCAGCCATCTCGACGAGACACGCGCCGACGGCATCGGGCTGTATCGCACCGAGCTGCAGTTCATGGTGCGCCCGACGATGCCCAAGGCCGAGGCGCAGACCGCCATCTACCGCCGCGTGATCGAGCATGCCGGCGACCGGCCGGTGGTATTCCGCACGCTCGATATCGGCGGCGACAAGGTGCTGCCCTACCTGGTGAAGTATCCGGAGGAGAATCCGGCGATGGGCTGGCGCGCCATCCGGCTGGCGCTCGACCGCCCGGCTTTGCTGAAGGTGCAGCTGCGTGCCCTGCTGACGGCGGCCGAGGGCCGCAATCTGCATGTCATGTTCCCGATGATCGCCGAGGTGGACGAATTCCGCCGCGCGCGCAAGCTGCTCGACCGCGAGGTGCAGCGGCTGGTCAATCTCCGCAAGCGGGTGCCGCAGAAGATCGCGGTCGGCACCATGCTGGAGGTGCCGGCGCTGGCCTGGCAGCTGCCGGCCCTGCTGCCGCTGGTCGATTTCGTCTCGATCGGCTCGAACGACCTGATGCAGTTCCTGTTCGCCACCGACCGCGGCAGCCCGAAAATGGCCGACCGCTACGACCCGCTCAGCCCCAGCATGCTGGGTTTCCTGCGCTGGGTGGTGGAGCAATGCCGCGCCGCCGGCAAGCCGGTCACGCTCTGCGGCGAGATGGGCAGCCGGCCGCTGGAGGCCATGGCGCTGATCGGCCTCGGCCTCGAACGGCTGTCCATGCCGGCCAATGCGATCGGTCCGGTCAAGGAGATGCTGCGCAGCCTGGACGTGCCCCAGCTGACCGCGTTCATGGCGGGGCTGTACCAGTCGCCCGAGCACAGCATTCGCGCACAGCTAGAAGAGTTCGCCCGAGAAAACGGGGTAATTGTTTGAAATAGCTGGCCTTGCTGGCTAATTCCCGTATGATGCCCCCAGGGGTAATGAGGGGCGGGGAAGTATCATGACCCAGACCGGCGCCCAGCCGGCCTTGCCGGATACGGCCGAATCCGAGCGTTATGAAGGCGTCGGCTACAGCCTGCAGGTTGTGCGGGAGCGGCGCGGCCTGGCGCTGGCCGATGTGTCGGCCCGCCTGCGTATCCGCCGTCCCTATCTCGAAGCGATCGAATCGGGCGCCTTCGGCGAGTTGCCGGGGGCTGTCTATATCAGCGGTTTTCTGCGCCAATATGCGGAATTCCTCGGCCTCGACGCCGAGCAGGTGCTGAAGACCTACCAGGCCGAGGCGGATGCCCCCCTGCAGCGCACGGTGCTGAATTTTCCCATGCCGCGGCCGGAGGAGCGCACCCCGCGGCTCTGGCTGGTGGTCGGCGCGCTCATCCTCGCCGCGGTCGTTTACGCCCTGTGGTACCGGCACCAGGAGGCGCTGCGTTTCGGGCAGGAACTGATCGAGGCGGTGCCGGCCCGGCTGGCCGATCTCGCCCCCAGTCCGCAGCCGATCGCCGCCCCGCCCGTGCCGGCGGCCCAGGCGCCTGTGCCGCAACCGCCCGCCGCCCAGTCACAATCGACCCAGCCGCAGGCCGCGCAATCTCAATCTCCGCAGCCGGCCCCGTCGCAGCCCGCTTCGGCATCGGCAGCTGCGCCGGCGACCGCACCCGCCGCCCCGGCCCAGACGGCCGCGCCGCCGGCCGCTTCATCGGCCACTGAGCCGGCCTCCGCCACCCCGCCAGCCGCAGCACCGGCAGAGGCGCCGGCTTCCGAGGCCGCCGGCATGGCTTCCGCCACGCCTGATCCTGCCGAAACCCCGGCCGCCGTCGCGGCACAGCCGCCCGGCACCTACGGCGTTCCGCCCGACGAGAGCCGCGTCCAGGTGGAGGCGACCGCGCTCGCCTGGATCCAGGTGCGCGGACCGAATAACGAGCAGGTCTTCACCCGGCTGATGAGCAAGGGCGAGCGCTATCTCGCCCCGGACCGGACCGGCCTGACGCTCCTGACCGGCAATGCCGGCGGCGTGCGGCTGGTGGTCGATGGCCAGGAACTGCCGCCGCTGGGCGCCGACGGCGAAGTCAGGCGCGGCATTCCGCTCGATGCGGAGCAGCTGAAATCCGGCAATCTCGACAGCCAAGGCTAGGGCCGATCCCGCCCCTGCGCTTGCTATCGCGGGGCAAAGACGCCATGTTACGCCCCGTCCGCGGCTTTTTGCGCGGGCGGAATTCAAGCCATGAGCATCCGACCTTATCGCGATATCCAGCGCCGCAAGTCGCGGCAGATTTTCGTCGGCCCCGTGCCGGTGGGCGGCGACGCGCCGATCACTGTCCAGACCATGACGAATACGCTGACCAGCGATGTCGCGGCCACGGTGGAGCAGATCCGCCGCTGCGAGGAGGCCGGCGCCGATATCGTGCGCGTCTCCTGTCCCGACGAGGATTCGACCCGGGCGCTGAAGGAGATCGTGCGGCAGGCGCGCGTGCCGATCGTCGCCGACATCCATTTCCACTACAAGCGCGCCATCGAGG
>CAYSCA010000061.1:0-15925 GCA_964429465.1 uncultured Rhodospirillaceae bacterium | reverse complement strand
TGACATCTGGGCGCTCAACGACAAGGAGCATCAGGTCGGCATCGACTGCAACATTGGCCGCGCCTGCAGTGAAGGCAAGCCCGGGAGCATGAAGCTGACCACACCGAGTGCCGAAGACGAAGCCCTTCGCCGCGAGGCCATGCTTAAAGCCGTGCTGCCGGCATGGGCCAAACGATGTGGCGCTCAATGCGTCACTGCCTGGAACGACTCAGTAGGCAAGCTGGTCGAGCTGAAGGCTTCAGTAAACTAAAACTAAAATAGAGTATTTCTGATGGAAAAAAGGCCTCCAGTTTGGAGGCCTTTTTTTATCAGAGCGGCGTGCCTCACTCCCCCGTGGAAAAGCCGTACTTTGTCTGGCGAGTGGATAATGCATAAGGCGTGACCGCTTTGAGCATACTCGCGAGCGATATTCGCGATTCAACGCTCTTGCCGATGCCGCAGGCAAATACGAGCCCGCCGCAAATTTCGACGAATAGTCGACCGCCTTAATTCAATTGTTGAGGACGGTGCTGGAGGCCTGCGGCCCTGCGTTAGGCTTCTTTCTGCATCTCAACGACGCTAGAGCGCACCTTGTTCAGCAACTCGATCAAAGTCCTAATTTCATTTGGCTTTAGATTGGCTAAAGCCCTCCTCTCCCGGGCGAGCGCGACCTTAATGATGGCGTCGTGCATTCTATATCCAGCAGGGGTTAAGGTTATGAACTTGCTCCGGCCATCAGACGAATTGGGCTCCAGCGTTACCAGGGCCTTGGCCTCAAGTTCCTTGAGGCTCCGCCCGACGGCGGCCTTGTCCATTCCTATGACGCTGCTGATGCGGTTTGCAGTGATGCGGGGTTCGACGGCAAGCATCGACATAACCGCCCATTCGTTAATCCCTACGCCAAACTTCCTGATGTAAATTCGCGACGATCCGCGTGACCACTTATTGCTGATCTGCGTGAGTAGTGCAGGAAGATATTCGTCCAGATTCAAAACCGTCCTGCTCACTGCCGTTCCCCACCAAAAGCCGATCACCCGTTGCGATACAAGCGTTTTATCACAACACCGGCGAAATCCGCCAATCATGGCGAAAGAAAACCAGCCTTTGTAGATATATCTACTTTTTTGTTGACATGTCTACTTTCTCCTTGCAGATTTCGAAGAGCGAAAGCTACTTGAAGCTGAATGCCTGCTCGGGAGGACACATGTTCATCAAAAATAGCTGGTACGTGGCCGCTTTCGGCGACGAATTGACGAACTCCGCCTTGATCGCCCGAACGATCCTGGGTGAACCCGTAGTTCTGTTCAGGTTGTCTGGTGGCGCGGTGACCGCCCTGGAAGACAGGTGCTGCCATCGCGGATTACCCCTGTCGAAAGGGACCATGAATGGTGACCTGCTGCGGTGCAACTACCATGGCCTTGAGTTCGATGGCGACGGAAAGTGCGTTCGTATCCCCGGCCAATCAGCTATTCCATCGGCGGCACGGGTCAAAGCCTTCCCCGTGGTTGAACGCGGAAGAGCGATCTGGATATGGATGGGCGATCCCACTCTAGCCGACGAATCGCTTATTCCCGCGTTCCCCTGGTTCGAGCAGCCCGATTGGAACTGGAAATCCAAGCTGTTCAATATCAAGTGCAACTACGAAATGCTGCACGATAACCTGCTCGATCTGACGCACCTTGCGTATGTGCACAAATACACGCTCGGCGGCGATCCTGACAGCCATTTCAATGCTGAGATGAGCACCAGCCGGACCGACCGTGGTGTAAAGGTCGCTCGGTGGCTGCGAAATTCGAACCCATCCCCGATGTACAAACGCCTCGGCGGGTTTGCTGGACAGGTTGATCGCTGGCAGGAGTTTGAGTTCGTCCCCGGCCTCATTACTCTTTACGGCGGTGCCGTCGATGCGGGCTCGATTACCCCGGACGATCATCGACCGGGCGGCGTTCATCTGCGGCTTTTCGACGCAATCACTCCGGAGACGGAAGACACTACGCTGAACTTCTTCTGCGTCGGCCAGAACTTTAATGTTGGCAACGCCGAGACCACGGCAGCCCTTTTTGCCGAGCTCGAGCGGACGGTGCTGGAAGATGTGGAGGTTCTTGAAGCTCAACAAGCCCGGGTGGCCGAAACACGGAACAGGCCGTTTGTCGACATCAAAGCAGACGTTGCCGCGATACAGGCGCGCCGGATCGTCCAAAGCCTGCGCGACAAGGAAGCTCTGGCAGGGGCGGCAGAGTGAGCTTGGCCGTGTGCATTGCGTCATCTCCCCATCCACGCGGTTAGTACCGGCAGAATGACCAGTAGCGTAATGCAGGTTAGGGTCGCTCGCGTTCGTCAGGAGGCCGTCAAAATTCGCTCCCTGAGTCTCGCACCTGAGGCAAGGGGAGCGCTTCCTGCCATGCCGCCTGGCGCACACATTGACGTTTACCTGCCTAATGGCCTCACCCGTCAATACTCGCTCACCAATGGGCCGGGTGACAGTCAGCAGTTCAGGATTGCGGTGAAGCTGGCACCAAACTCCCGGGGCGGCTCGTCAGCCATATGGGGTATCGAAGAGGGCGAGGTATTATCAATCGGTTTGCCCCGGGATGCGTTCCCGCTGGCTCCTGATGCAAGCGAGCATATCCTGGTCGCTGCAGGAATTGGTATCACGCCACTATTCTCAATGGCGCAGCACCTTTCTCATCGGGGTCATCGGTTTCATCTTCGGTATTTCGGGCGATCGTACGATGAGATGCCCTTTCGTTCAGAAATCGCATCCTCCAGCCTGGCGCCCCATGCACAGGTCTGCGCGGGATTGCCGCGAAAAGACATCTTGGCCAACCTGCAGACCTTGTTGGCCGCCCCCAACCCGCACAAGCATCTATATGTTTGCGGCCCCCCGGCGTTTATGGAACTTGCCATAGCGACAGCCATCGCAAAGGGGTGGCTCCCGGCGACGATACACTCCGAGGCCTTTGCCCATTCGGTATCGTCAGGGGACTCCTCACCGCTGACGGTAACTCTTGCAAGGTCGGGAATGCGCGTGCCGGTAAAGGAGGGTCAGACGATACTGGATGCGGTTCGCGCCGCTGGAATTACCCATGAAAGCTCTTGCGAAGTGGGGGTCTGCGGCGCCTGCATTGCCCATGTTCTTTCAGGGGAGCCGGATCACCGCGACCAATTCCTCGATGAGGACGAGAAGCAGTCCGGGCGCGTGATGCTCATCTGTGTCTCTCGGGCACGTGGATCCGAACTGACGCTGGACCTATAGCCAAGCCTGCCGGTTCGGGGGGATTTCGCAAGGCGTTCGGTTATCTGGATAACGGCGCAACCGTCTGGTGAATAGCGCCGAATACAGATTGTCCGTCGGATCCAAACATCTCTATGCGAACACGGTCGCCGAATTTCATGAAGTCGGTGACCGGCTTTCCTGACTCAATTGCTTCGAACATACGAACTTCGGCGATGCAACAATACCCCACTCCGCCGTTCTCAATGGAAGATCCCCACAAGCTGTCCTGCTTGTTGGAAACGGTACCGGAGCCAACGATGGACCCAGCTTCCACTTCTCGGGTCCGGGCAATATGGGCCAGGAGCTGCGGGAAGCTGAAGGTCATATCCACCCCCGCATTGGGACGTCCGAAGGGTGCGTCATTGAGCCAGACCTGAAGTGGTAAGCATACCCTTCCCCCAACCCAGGCATCGCCCAACTCGTCCGGCGTAACGGCCACGGGGCTGAAGGCACTGGCGGGCTTGCTCTGGAAAAAGCCGAAGCCTTTGGCCAATTCATTTGGAATCAGGTTCCTGAGCGACACATCATTCACCAGCATGATGAGCCGAATGGCCCTGGCACAAGCCGCCGCATCCGCGCCAATCGGGATGTCCCCCGCAATTACGGCTACCTCGGCCTCCATATCGATGCCCCAGCCCTCAGACGCAACGACGATGGGATCGCGGGGCCCAACGAAGCTATCCGCCCCCCCCTGGTACATCAGGGGATCCTCGTAGAAGGATGCCGGTATTTCCGCCCCCCTGGCCTTGCGAACCAACTCAACGTGGTTCAGATAGGCAGAGCCGTCGGCCCACTGATATGCCCGCGGCAGAGGTGAGTGGCAGGCCGCGGCGTCAAAAGCCTGCGCTCTCTCGATCCGACCTTCGTTCAGCTCATTAAACACCTTCTCTGCCGCTGGTGCCTTGCTCTCCCAGTCGTCCAGCAACTCCTGCATAGTGGCAGCGATGTGAGGGATCTCAACACACGAGGTGAGGTCCCGGCTGACGATCACAAGGCGACCATCCCGGCCATCTTTCAGACTGGCAAGTTTCACGACGGAGTTCCTTCCGATTTGAAGCTGCCGTCGTGCATCCATCTCGCGTGCGCCGGCGCCCTACGGGTCTCCGCCCATTCCTCGAGCATCGGCCACTTTACCGCATCAAGCGCATCCAGCATTCCCGGCAACGCCGTATCCGCCGCCAATTCCAGTCGATGGCCATTCGGATCAAAGAAGTAAATTGATTTGAATATGGTGTGGTCGACCGGGCCAAGGACGTCGATTCCGGCCGCCTCCAGACGGCTTTTCGTTTCGAGAAGGATGTCAACTGAATCTGCCTTCAAAGCCAGATGCTGGACCCACGCCGGAGTGTTACGGTCTCGGTCCATGTCCGGCTGATCTGGCAGTTCAAAGAACGCAAGGACATTACCGCCCCCAGCGTTCAGGAACACGTGCATGTATGGGTCATGCTCCTTTGTGGAAGGAACCTCGTTCTCCGCGATCGCCAGGATGAAATCCATCTTCAGGTGTTTTCCATACCACTCGACGGTTTCCCTGGCATCTCGGCACCGATAGGCGACATGATGGACACCCCTAACAAACATAACGATCGCTCCTCACGAGTTCCGATGGCCACTTCGCCCTAAGATCACAAGCTCTTTCGCCGAAGGTATTCCGACATATCAGACCAGGTTTCCTTTGTCAGAATCTTACCATCCCTGATTCGAAACCGATCACAGTAGCGAATCTTCTCGAATCTCTCCCCATTGGTCAGCTCGCCATCCAGTGAACCGCTCGAGTAGACCAGAAGATTTCCATCGACCTCGCCGACGACATCAAAGTCATCGTAGAAATATTCCGCAGTTCGATACCGGCTGGACGCCCACTCCAGAAACGGAGCAACGGCGGTGAACTCAGTTGGACCAGGGAAGGTGAGCTTGAATCCCGGCGCCAGAAAGGCTTCCGCAGCTGCCGCGTCACGCGCGTTGATTGCCGCAATGAAATCTGTAATCAGCGTTTTCACCATCTTTTTTGTATTCGCGCTCATCTATCTACCTCCGTGCGTTCAGCGGCGTTGCACTTGCAACGCCAGATTTGACTGCTAATAATCCCGTCTTTAGGGTGGAAACTAATGGCAAAACACGGCAGTGAAACTTGGCGCTTGAGTCAGGAGGACGTTGCTCTCTGGCTGAAGCACGCCGACATCGGGAAGACCATCAAGCTTGCCAAGGGCGAGCGGCTCTACACCCAGGGCGAAGTTACTCCCTACTTTTACATCATCACCAAGGGGGAGATTCGCGTCTCCATATTCGAACACGACGGCGGGGAGACCATCATCGAGGTCATGGGCCCTTGGGGCCTCTGCGGTGAGGCGCCCGCGTTCGACGGGTTGCCGCGATTTACCAGCGCGACCGCCACACGAACCTCGGAGGTTATCCGATACGATGCGCGGCGACTGGGAAATGCCTTCGCGGAGGAGCCTGGCCTCGCCCTGTCTCTGCTCAAGCTCACTAGCGTCAAGCAACGCGTTCTCGCCGTTCGGCTGGAATACGCTTTCGCCTATTCCCCTCAGGATCGCCTTCTGCAGGTTCTCCACCGGATCGCAAACCTCTATGGAACCCGGACCTCTGAAGGGAAGGATGTGGGGGTACGGCTGACCCATGAACAACTTGCCAGCATGACCGGAACGTCCCGTGTGACCGTTACGCGAATACTGAATCAGCTGCGCGCGAAAAAGATCATTGCGACCAAGGGAAACAGCATTCTTCTTCTCACCGAACTCGCACCGGACTACCACCGCTAGTCATCCTCGCCCGACGCGTGAACGACGACCCCACCGACCATCGTCACCTTGACTTTGGCCTGCCGGATTTCATCTGGCCGCGAGTTAACGAGATCACGGTCGACGACAATCAGATCCGCGTTGGCACCGGGGAGCAGTTTTCCGACAACCGGCGGAGCCCCAATCGCATGACCGGCGGCAGCCGTATAGAGTTCCACTGCCTGTTCAGCAGTCAGTACCTCAGACGGATTGATTTCCCTTCCGGATGTCGTTCGCCGCTCCATGGCGGCCGCCATACCTTCGAAGGGCGAAATCAAGCCCGCTGGCCAGTCGGAACTGCCTGCCATCGTAAGCCCTGCCTGGAATAGGCTTCGGCCCGGGTACATCCGCTGCACCTCGCCCTCTCCAACCACGGAAAGGAAGGCATCTCCAAGTCGACTGATAAACGACGGCTGCGTCACCACGACGGCGCCCAGAGCAGCCAGTTCGCTGATTGCGGCCCTGCTCGGGAACCCGAAATGCTCGACCCGGGGCGGCCGGACAAAGCTTCCCGAGGCATCACGCGTGTACCTTAGCGCCTCAATGGCCTGGTCTATGCCACGGTCACCGATGGCATGAATTGCCACCTGCCAGCCATCCTCGTTTGCCCTCCTTACCTCCGCGTTGAGAACCGCAGGCGGCATCATCAACAGGCCACGGGTGGTGCAGTTGCAATACGCGGCGTGAAATGCCGCTGTCCGACCCCCGATAATTCCATCAGCGAAGAATTTCAAAGCGCCTGCCCCGGAAGGATCCGGCGAAATCCTGTGCCGACGCGCTGTTGCCGCTTCCAGTCTGAGCATCTGCCGGGTCCTGATGGGCAGGTTCCGAACCCCATCGGATTGCCAAACTTCCCATTCGCGTTCGAAGCCATATGCGAACCCCACTGCCGCCTCGACAATGGTGGTCACGCCAAGAGCCAGATACTCCTGAGCTATCTTCCCGAGATTGCGGGTCACCACGTCGGTGGGCGGAAGCGGAATGAGGCGAAAGAACTGCTCTGCGGCGCGCTCCCGAAATACCCCTGTTTCCTGCCCGTCTTTTCGCTCGATCACCCCGCCGAACGGATCCGATTCTCCCGGGTTCACCCCGGCCAGGCGCTGAGCCGCAATGTTCGCTATGGCGGTATGGCCGCAAAATCGGCGGATCAGGACCGGGTTACGACCACCACTTGCTGCATCAAGCTCAGCTGCGGTCGGGAGCCGCTTCTCCGCCAGGCCAACCTCATTGAGATCGCACCCAACGATCCACGTGCCCGGCTCCGCTTCCTGCGCGGCCGCCCGGATGGCCTCAAGGACGGCTCCGATGGTCTGACATGCCTGAAGCTGAATCTGCGCTCTGTCTGCAGCAACCCATAAAGGGTGCGTATGGGCGTCGATGAGGCCCGGATACACAAACCCACCCTTGAACTCGACGATATCGTCCGCCGGAGGCGCCTCGTGCGTGCGCCCGAGCCACCGAACAATTCCATCGCGAACAAGGAGCGCGTCTGCCTCGCCCTGGCCTCGAGCCATGGAACGGATGGCGCCCGCCTTTATGAGAAGGGACCTCGAGGTCGTTTCCATTTTTTGTCCTAAAGCTGTGCGTACCTGTCCCGATTTCCCATATAGATCTCGGAAATCTGGGCATCTGCGCCAATCTCACCCGCCGCGCCTTCTCGGATAATCCGCCCCAGCTCGATAATGTGGGCTCGATCGGCCACCGCCAGGGCGGCCTTGGCGCTTTGCTCGACCAGCAGCACTGCTATCGACAACGATGTCGTGATCCGCCGGATGGTGGTCAGGATTTCGTCAGTGATACGCGGTGCCAAACCTGTTGACGGCTCGTCCAAAAGAAGCAGCTTCGGCCTCGTCATAAGCGCTCGGCCGATCGTCAGCATCTGCTGTTCACCGCCGGACAAGCTGCCTGCCAGCTGCGTCTTGCGCTCCCCAAGAACAGGAAACATGTCGAAGATGCTGTCGAGATCTGCCCGGATTTCTCGGTCGCGGCGGCGGTACCTCAGGTAAGCCCCTAAACGAAGATTATCGATCACCGGCATCGTCGGAAAAAGCTCGCGCGATTCCGGCACAAGGGCAATGCGGCGGTCCGTACACTCTTCGGTCGACCAACCCGCGGTATCCCGACCCTCGAAATGGATGGAACCACTCTTTCGGTCGGCCTGATTGACGATAGCCCGCAATAGAGTGGTCTTGCCGGCGCCATTCGGTCCCAAAACGGCGGCTATTTCGCCCGCCTGTACCGATAAGGAAACACCCTCGAGGATGACTGCCTTCCGGTAGCCTGCAGAAAGGCTGTCGATGGCCAGGATCGGTGTCATGCCGCCGAACCCAGATACGCTTCAATTACAACGGGGTTCTTGCAGACCTGCTCGGCCGAGCCGTCCGCGATTTTAACTCCGCGCTCCATCACGATTACCCGATCTACGATACCCATGACCAAATCCATGTCGTGCTCGACCAGGAGAATGGCGAGACCCTCAGCCTTCAGCTGCTTCAGAAGGCGGGCGAGAACCATCCGTTCTTCTTTCCGCAGTCCTGCCGCGGGCTCGTCCAGCAGCAAGACCACCGGATCAGCCGCGAGCGCCCGAGCGACTTCAACAAGCCGGAGCTGCCCTAATGAGAGCGTATCCGCCTTATTTGTTGCGAGATGTGCGATTCCCAAACGCGTCAAGCACTGCATGGCCGTTGCAGCGGTTTCGCCTTCCTCACGTCCGTCCAGGCCGAACACACTCGAGGCCAATCCCGCCCGGGTCCGGGAGAATGCGCCCAGCATCACATTCTCCAGCACCGTGAGGCTGCCCAGCAACTTGCTATGCTGGAACGTGCGGGCTAGTCCCATCCCCACCAATGCCGAACGATGACACTTGAGGGGAGATCCATTCAGGCGCACAACACCAGCATTTGCCTCAATGAGGCCGGTAATGGCATTGAACGCGGTGGATTTTCCGGCGCCGTTTGGCCCGATCAACGCCACCAGCTCACCCGCTGTCACCTCAAATGACAGTTCCGTTACCGCTTTCAACCCGCCAAACTGAACCGACACGCCATGGACGCTGAGCGATGCCGCTCCGCTCGCCTGCCGTGACGCCAGCAGTTGGCCAGGCCCCACAGCAATTTTGCGCTGTGAGAATAGCGGCTCAATGCGCTGCCAAACCCCGCCCGGGAATAGAACCATAATGAGGATCAGGAGCACGCCGAAGATAATCTGTTCCAGGCTCTGGCCTCCCGCCCCGAAAAGACGGGCTCCTGCCTGGATGAACCAGTTCATCAGCTCGGTGACAGCGCTGCCGATTATCGCGCCAGCGGGATGCATCTCACCGCCCAGGTAAGCAATAGTAAGCGCCTTGATCGAAGTATTGAGGTCAAAGACCGACGGGCTGATGAATCGGATATGATGCGCGTACAGGCCACCAGCCAGCCCTGCTATTGAGGTCGACAGGACGAGAACCTGTATCCGAAGATAAGCGATGCGGACGCCGAAAGCTTCGGCCATCTGCTCGTGCTCTTCGAGGGCGAGTACCGCCCGTCCCATTCTGGACCTGAGAAGCGCAATACCGCCCAGAACCGTTGCGCAGACTACGACGAATACGAGAGCCGCGAATCTCCGTTCATCCGCAAAAGACAAACCGAGGATGGTGAGGCTCTCAATGCCACCGAATCCCGACGCACCGCCGGTGATGCCTTCCGCCGCCCGGAAGATCACCGCGACGGCTACTCCCCAGGACAACGTAGCCAATGCCAAGAAATGGCCTCGGAGCGGGGCGGTGACACTGCCGATAAACAATCCCGACAATCCAGCCAGCGCCGTCCCCGCCAGCAAGCTGAGCATGGGAGGCCAGCCCAATCGCACCGAAAGCGCAGCGCTTGTATAAGCGGCAATTCCCATAAAGGCCGCATGGCCGATGCTTATCTGCCCTGAGATGGCCAGAATGCCAACCGACAATCCGAGTAAGGCGAATATGCCAATTGTCGTCAGAATACCGATGTGAAATCCCGGAAGGAACGCGATGGCAATGAAGCCGATAGCGAGTATCCCCCCGGTGATCGCGAATTTCTTCTTATCTGCCACGACCACGCCCTCTACCGAGCACCTGCACAAGAAGTATCGGGATAATCATCAGAAAGACCAGGGCGTCGCGGTACGGACTGATAATGTACGACGCAATCGACTCGACTACCCCAATTCCGACCGCTCCCAAGATGCCAGCGGAATAGTAGATGAGGCTTCCCAGGGTGGCGCCTACAAAGCCCTTGAGGCCCGCGATAAAGCCCATCTCGTAATGGGCGCCGACCAGTGGCGCGATCAGCATCCCTCCGATGGCCGCAAATGCAGACGAGATAAAGAATGCAATCCGCCCATTCCGGCTTACGGCAATACCGCAAAGTCGTGCCCCCATGCGATTCACCGCCGAGGCAACGAGCGCCTTGCCGAAAATCGTCCAGCGAAATATGGCAAACAGAGCCATGAACAGCGCCATGGTGACCACCGTGATCACGAGCGATTGGCGCGCGACCGTGACGGTCCCGAATTCCGCATATCCTTCAACCAACGCATCCACCGGATATGCCTCCGGCCCCCAAATCGCGAGGGCCAGACCCTGGAGGACCATATGGGCGCCCAGCGTAATGATAATGTAGACGACGACATTAGCGCCTGGGATCGGCTCAATTGCGACGCGATGCAGGACCGCACCGAGCGAGCCGACCAAAATCATCCCATAAGCCAGGGCGAGGACCATCGGGCTGCCAAGGCGGATGACCAGGTACCCACCCGCCACCAGCAACCCGATGGTTGCAACGCATTGCATTGCAGACTTGCCAGCTCGTCGTGGCTCCCGTCGGAATTTCCATGCATCCATGAGAATCCAGACGATGAGCCCCATGAGCACCAGCAACAGCGTGCCGGGCAGCTCCCCGCTGCGCAGGCTGACCATCGTCAGCGCACCCAGCATCGCAAAGTCACCTTGCGCAATGTTGATGACGCGCGTAACCGAGTAGATGAGAATGATGCCCAGCGCAATCAAGGCATAGATGGCGCCATTTGTGACGCCATCCATTGTCAAGAAGATTGCGGTTTCCCGCATAGCGATTCCTATCGCGCCGTAATTACTTGGCGACTTTGTTGAGTTTGAACTTGCCGCCTTTCACCTCGAGCATCGCGAGGCCGACATCGTCGAGACCCAGGTGGTCCTTCGGCGAAAGATTGAAGATTCCGTTGGACCCGACAAAGCCCCTGACGGTCTCCATTGAGTCGCGCAGCTGCTTACGGAATGCCTTCGCATCGCCGGGCTTCGCGCCCGACTTGAATGCCGCCTCTGCCGCCAGAAGGGCCAGATGCGCCGCATCCCAACCCTGCCCGGCGAACAATCCGGCATACTCGCCAGGGAACTTCTTCGCGTACAGCGAGGCGAACTCCGTCAGTGCGGACTTCAGCGGGTGCGAGTCAGGGAGCTGGTCATGAACCTGGATCGCGCCGCTCACCACCAGAGCGCCATCAACTGTTGTCTTTCCAATATTTGTAAATCCATCGTTGGCACTGCCTGCTCCGTGGAAGATTTTTCCATGGTAGCCGACACGCTTAAGAGCCTGCTGCATGAGAACAGAAGCCGGCGGAATGCCGTGGATATAGACCGCATCTGGATTCCCCTGCTTCACCTTCAGTGCCTGCGGTGTGAAATTCGTATCCGCCCGCGCGAATCTTTCATTGGCGGCGAGCTTCATGTCGGAGGCTTCGACGAGCTTCCGGAACTCGACCCAGCCCGCCTCTCCGTAAGCATCCTCAAGACCCAGGTACCCCACGGATTTCACACCGAGGGACCGCATGTGATTCAGCGTAAACCCGATCTGCATGCGATCGGTCATCGGCGTCTTGAAAGTCCAATGGCGCTCCTCGACCGGCTCCACGACTGCCGCCGCGGAAGCCATGGAGATGTTGAGGACGCCAAAGGTCGAAACTGACTCGAGAATAGCCATTGAGGCCGGGGTCGTGGTGCAGCAGATCACAATTGCAGCACCGTCCTCGCTTACCGCCTTGCGAACGGAGTTCACCGCCCTGGTTGGATCGGAACCGTCATCGTACAGGACGAATTTCGGAACGAACGGAAAATCAGTGCGCTTTGCAGCAAGCTCGGAAACCAGCTCGACCGCCTTACGCTCCGGCACACCGAGGGAGGCCGCTGGACCAGACGACGAGATGACGGCGCCGATGATAAGTTCGGGCTTACTCTGTGCCAAAGCTGGCTGGGTGACTAACAGGCCTGAGATGGCCGCTGCAGCTAAGATGGACTTCTTCATTTCACTCCCCAAAGTCAGTTTATAGTTCACATCAATTTCCGCCAGTCAGACGACGGTGTCGGTATCGAGAGATACAGGAAACGACGGATTCTCAGATCCGCGCTCCTGGTGACACCTCCCGGCCAAGTAGCAGACGCCCGTAATTTTCCGCGCTGACTTCGAGATTGACGAGAGCATGGGTCGCCATCGCGTTCAGGTCGCGGAAAAAGCGTTGGAGGTTCGCGCCATCCGGGAGAATGGCGCCGCCCACGACATGCATCAGCCGATTTCCCGCCTGCTGCACTTCCCTCACTGCATGAGCACTATGCAGGCGATACCGCGCCCGATCTTGCAGCGTGAAGCCTCCACCCGCCTCGACTTTCGCATACATTTCGCGCGTATCCGCGATAAGGCGCGTAAATGCCGACTCCATCGAGCCGGCTGCCATACCAAGCTCGATGAAGTTGTGGTTTGGCTCCTTGCCTGGCGTAGCAGACTTCGGACTCCGCTTGTCCAGCTCAGCCATGACGCAATCGATCACACCAAATCCTGTTCCGATCACAGGCGCCACAATCGACATCGCAAACAGGCAGTTAAGCGGCATCCGGTAGGTAGGGTCGCTATGGATATCGGCGCCCGGGAACTCACCATTCTGCGCAGCTGTCCACGAAATTGACATGCTCTCGTGAACGACCGCGTCGGCAAGCTGAACGTCTTTGCTGCCAGTTCCGCGCATACCGAGAACGTGCCAGGAGTCGTCATCGACCTTGAACTTCTCCCGCGGAATCAGGAACAGTCTTTGTTCGCCCGGCTTGCCTTCCGCATCCAGAACCGGAGCCATGGCAATGACCCAGGCGCAATGGTCTATGCCGGAGGCATACCGCCAGAAGCCCGATACCTGATAGGAGTCACCGGCGCGTGTCGCCCGGAGGTCTCTGCCGGCGCCGCCGGTCAGAACTGGCATGATCGGGTTGCCGCAGTTGAAGAGCTTGTCTTGTGCCGCTTTTGGAAACAGGCCGATAATCCAGGGCGAAATTCCAATCAGGCCAAGAACCCAGGCGGTCGACGGACAACCCCGCCCGATTTCTTTGGCGACCTCCCACAGCACGTCCAGGCCGTCACCGGTGCCCCCAGCCTTAACCGGCTTTGCAATATCGAAGAAGCCCGCATCGATAAGGGCCCTCGAAACCGCGGGAGAGATTCCACGCTGTCGATCGGCGGTGTTGCCCTGCGCGAGCAGCATCGGAGCCATTTTGGATGCCCGCTCCACCAGTTCATGGCGGCCTGATGCGCTGGGTTGCCTGCTCATTACTGAGACTGACGCTGACATGGAACTCTCTCCCGTCTGGATCCGCTTAGACAGCCGCTGCGATGCAATCGACCTCAATGAGCCACCCGGGGGCAGCCAGGTCCGGCACCACGACGGTCGTCATCGTCGGTTTCGCGCCGTTGAGCCACTTCGCGCGGGCGACTGCAAACGCCGGAACATACTCCTGCTTGAGAATGAACGCGTTCATTCGCACCAGGTTAGCCATGGTCATTCCGGCAGCCTTGAGCTGCTCGTTCATGTTGAACATGACAAGCTCACTTTGCTCTTCGATTCCCGCGGGGGTCTTTCCATCCGGGGCAATCCCGAGGCAGCCCGACAGATAGAGGGTACGCGCGTTGGCTGGCACTTCGATTGCCTGCGTATAGATGTTCTTATACGGCGGTGCGATTGTGGATGGGTTATAGGCTTTGAACATGGTGGTCCTCCTTATTGGGGCGTCGCAACGCCGTTTGAAACCGTGCTGTACTGGCCTCGGAAATACACAAGAGGCGTGGAATCGGCCGACATGTCGTGCATGCCTTCCACATCGCCGAGGATGATCAGGTGGTCGCCTGCCGGGATCTTCGCGGACACCCTGCATAAAAAGCTCGCAACAGAGCCAATCAGCATTGGGATGTTCCCGACGGACCGCCATGAAGCAGGGTCGCTTTCGACATGCTGTCCGGCAAACTTGCGCGAGCAGTCGATTTGCTCCTGGGACAGCAGATTTACCGAAAAGCCCACTCCCTGTTGGAATCGGGAAAGGAACCGTGATCGACTGTCTAGGCAGAACAACAGCATTAGCGGATCGAGGCTGACCGAAGTGAGAGAGTTGACGGTCAGTCCATCAACGGGCTTGCTGTCATCAGCCGCCTGCGGCGCAATCACCGCCACTCCGGTCGGGAAACGACCAATCAGATCTCGAAACTTCCGCTTAGTATCGGCCAACTCGAAAGCCCATCTGCTGCGTTGAACTTCATCGCCGACACTAGAAGCACATCGCCCGCTTCTTCTGTATCGAGCGATACCAACCCATGCACATTGGGAAGGAAAGTTTTGCGTATTCTGTATCTCTGGATACAGCGGCCGGTTTGCCCCACCGCGTAGACGCTTCTCCGAACACTGGAGATGACAATGAAAAGCTTTGCTTCGACTGCAGACACTGGCGAGAAAGTCAAAACGTTTGCCGAGATTGGGCCTGGTCTTTACGCGTTCACCGCGGAAGGCGATCCCAATACAGGCGTCATAATTGGAGATGACGGCGTCCTGGTGATCGACACACAGGCAACGCCAAAAATGGCCGAGGACGTCCTGCTTCAAATCCGGCAGGTGACGGACAAGCCCATCAAGTATGTCGTGCTGTCGCATTATCACGCCGTCCGAGTTCTCGGTGCGTCGGCTTACAAGCCGCAGCAGATCGTTGCGTCGGACGCTACCCGGGGCCTTATCGTGGAGCGCGGCCAGGAGGATTGGGATTCGGAACTCGGGCGTTTTCCCCGCCTGTTTCAGTCTGCCGAATCAGTACCGGGCCTGACATGGCCTACATTGACATTTCAGAAGCACGTAACTGTATGGCTCGGCAAGCGAAGGGTAGAGCTGATGCACCTTGGACGGGGCCATACCGCTGGGGACATCGTCGCCTGGGTGCCAGACGCAAAGGTGATGTTCTCTGGCGACCTGGTCGAATATCACTCGGCGTGTTACTGCGGCGACGCTTATCTTAAGGAGTGGCCGTCGACACTCGATGCCATAGAGACGTTCGGGGTACGAGCTCTTGTTCCAGGCCGCGGCGATGCCTTGCTGACCCCGGACATGGTCGCAGACGGCATCGACCTGACGCGTGACTTCCTGACCACGTTGTACGATTCGGTATCGGCTTCGGTCGACAAGGGTCAGTCGCTCAAGGACGCGTTCGATCGCGCCAATGCCGTCATGGGGCCGAAATTTGGCAGGTTTGCCATCTTCGACCACTGCCAGCCGTTCAATGTCTCGAGAGCCTATGATGAGGCGTCTGGTATTCTGCACCCCCGGGTGTGGACTGCGGCGCGGGATCGCGAAATGTGGGCGCGGCTGAATGCGAAATGATAGTGGAAGTACCCCGTAGTCGCCATTCAGGTCGCTGAATGAGATTGCACGGCCGAGGGCCTCACCCGCGGCTACGTGTCGGCCATCATCAGGATCGCTTACCTGGCGCCGGACATCACCGAGGCCATCCTTGAGGGTCGCCAGCCGCAGACCTTGATGCTCAAGGACATGATGCGAAGCATTCCGCCGAATTGGACCGACCAGC
>CAYSCA010000060.1:0-16090 GCA_964429465.1 uncultured Rhodospirillaceae bacterium | reverse complement strand
GCATGTTGTGCAGCCGGTCGGCCAGCTTGACCAGCAGCACGCGGATGTCGTTCGACATCGCCAGCAGGAGCTTGCGGAAATTCTCCGCCTGCCGGGCGCGGTCGGACTGCAGCTCGATGCGCGACAGCTTGGTGACGCCATCGACCAGGCGCAGCACATGGCTGCCGAAATTCTTCTCGATCTCGGCCGCCGTGGCGACGGTGTCTTCCAGCGTGTCGTGCAGCAGCCCGGTGGCGATTGCCGTCGCGTCCAGCTTCATGCCGGCCAGGATGCCGGCGACCTCGACCGGGTGGGAAAAATACGGATCGCCCGAGGCGCGTTTCTGCGAGCCATGGGCCTTCATCGAGAACACGTAGGCGCGGTTGAGCAGGTCCTCGTCCGCATCCGGATCGTATGCGAGAACCTTCTCCAGCAATTCAACCTGACGCATCACTCGCGGGCGCATCTTTCCGGCCCGTTCTCCGCTTCCGGCAAACGGTTGGTCCTAAAGACTTAATCTTGATCAGAAAGCCTGCGGGGACAAGCCCGCAGGCGCCGGAAAACCGAGGTTTACTTACTCTTCTTCGGCCGCATCGGGCGTGTCGGCAGCCTCGTCGCCATCGGCTTCCTCGATGATCATGCCCTCGGTCAGGTCTTCCTCGGTTTCCTGCTGCACGCCGGCCCATTCGCCCGACTGCATCAGGGCGGCCATGTTGTCTTCCTCGGGCTCGTCGACCTCGACATGCTTCTGCATGCCGCCGATCATGCGCTGGCGCAGACCCTCGATATCGATCGTCTCGTCGGCGATTTCGCGCAGCGAAACCACCGGATTCTTGTCGTTGTCGCGGTCGACGGTGAGCGCGGCGCCGGACGAGATGGCGCGGGCGCGCTGGGCCGCGAGCAGGACCAGCTCGAAACGGTTCGGGATCTTGAGAACGCAATCTTCAACGGTGACGCGGGCCATCGGGGAATACCTTGGAAGAGGATCGGGCTAAAGCGGGGCTTACTAAGGGCGTTTGGCCGCCTTTGCAAGCCCCGCCATTCAAGCACAGGCCGGCCGAAAAAGCGAGAAATTCAATCTAACTTGCTGATTTCCATAGAATTTGCCCCGGCAATGAGGTCCGCGACGGGCCTCCCGTCGGCCGGGTGGCGCCAGTCCGGCGCCACCTCCTGCAGCGGCAGCAGGACAAACAGCCGCTCGCGCAGCCGGGGATGGGGCAGGATCGGCGGCTCCCGGTCCGGACCGGATTGCCGCCCTCGGTAATCGATCAGGTCGAGATCGAGCACCCGCGCCTCCCAGCGTTCGCGCCGCACCCGACCGAAGCCGGCCTCCAGCTCGTGCAGCATTGCCAGCAGGGCCTGGGGTTTGAGTCCGCTCTCCGCCTCGATGACGCCGTTGACGAAATCCGGCTGGTCGCCGGCCGGCTGCGCGGCGGACCGCCACCAGGACGAGCGCCGCAGGATGCCTATGTCCTTCGACGCGAAGAGCCGCAAAGCCGCTTCCAGCGTTTCGCGCGGCGCGCCGAAACGGCTCGGGAGATTGGCGCCAAGCGCAATATAGATTCCGCCGTTCCGTTGCTGCATTTTCCGCTTGCCTTACGCGCCGCAGAAGCTAAGAGATCAACTCATACGAGGACGTGATACAGCTCAAGTCGTAGCGCAAAGGATTTTTTTGATGAAGTTCTATGCTCAGGAACGCGTGGCGCTTTTCATCGATGGCGCCAATCTCTACTCGGCCGCCCGCAGTCTTGGTTTCGAAATCGACTATCGCCGGCTGCTCGAGGCATTCCGCAAGGAAACGCATCTCGTCCGCGCCTTCTATTATACGGCCCTGGTGGAGGATCAGGAATATTCCCCGCTGCGGCCGCTGATCGACTGGCTGGACTATAACGGCTTCACCATGGTGACCAAGCCGGCCAAGGAATACACCGATGCCATGGGCCGCCGGAAGGTCAAGGGCAACATGGATATCGAGCTGGCCATCGACGTGATGGAGATGGCGCCGCATCTCGACCATGTCGTGCTGTTCTCGGGCGACGGCGACTTCCGCCGGCTGGTCGACGCCGTGCAGCGCAAGGGTCTGCGCGTCAGCGTGGTCAGCACGACGAAGACGCAGCCGCCGATGGTCGCCGACGAACTCCGCCGCCAGGCCGACACCTTCATCGAGCTGCAGGATCTGGCCCCGAAGATCATGCGCGAACACAGCTCCCGCGAGGCCTCGCGCGCCGGCCTGCAGGCCACCCTGCGGGCCGGACAGGCACCGGCCGCGCCCGCCAGTCCGGCCCAGGCGATGGATGTCTATGACGAGATCGACACCGCCGATCCGCGCAAGCATCTGCGCTGAGCGCCGCCAGCATGGTTCCGGTTCCTGACCGCGATTGCGGCTTCTGTCCCCGGCTGGCCGCCTTCCGTGCGGCCAATCGCGCGGCCTATCCCGATTTTTTCAATGCGCCCGTGCCGGCCTGGGGCGATCCGCAACCCGCCCTGCTGATCGTCGGGTTGGCGCCGGGGCTGAAAGGCGCCAACCGCACCGGAAGGCCCTTCACCGGCGATTATGCCGGCGACCTGCTCTACAGCACACTGATCCGCTACGGCTTCGCCAAGGGTGTCTTCCGCGCCGATCCCAATGACGGCCTGCAGCTGGTGCGCTGCCGCATCACCAATGCGGTAAAATGCGTGCCGCCAGAGAACAAGCCGACGCCGGCGGAAACGAAGACCTGCATGAGCGCCTTCCTGGAGAAGGAAGTCGCGGCGATGACAAATCTGCGGGCCGTGCTCGCGCTCGGGCAGATCGCCCATATCGCCGTGCTGGATGCGCTGAAGATCAGGCGCAGCACGGCGCCGTTCGGCCATGGCGCCGAGAATCCGCTGCCGAACGGCGTGACGCTGTTCTCCAGCTATCACTGCTCGCGCTACAACACCAATACCGGCCGGTTGACGGAAGCGATGTTCCACGCGGTCTTCGACCGCATCGCCGCCATCGCCGGCGAGCAGGTGGCGGTTTAAGCCCTCGGCTTCATCATCTTTGCGTTGAAGCGCCGCTCCGGCCGCGGCTTGACCACGATCTCGCGCTTGCTGGCCATTTCCCAGTTCGGATGGAAGATCGGGATGATCGCCTGCTCGGCCATCGCCGCCTCGATCGACTGCTGCACCAGCAGCTTGCGCTTGGCCGGATCCATTTCCGCCTGCGCCTTTTCGATCACCGCATCCACTTCGGCATTGGAGAACCGGGTGCGGTTGCCGGTGCCGTAGATGCCGCCCCGCGTATGGACCAGCGCGCGCGGGCCGATGGATGCTTCCTCCGTGCCATACTGCGCCAGAAAAGCGGAATATTCCTGCTTGGTCGCCTGGCTGAAGAACACGGTGCCGGGCAGGGCCTCGATGCTCACCTGCAGGCCGAGGCGGGTCCAGCTCTGGCCGATCGCCTGGGCGATGTCGCGGTCACGCGGGTAACGGTCGCCGGTCGAATGAAGCGTGATCTTGAAGCCGTTGCCGAAGCCCGCTTCGGCCAGCAGCTTCTGCGCCTGTTTCAGATCGAACGGGTCGACCTTCAGCTTTTGGCTGGTGCCTTCGAAGGTTGACGGCAGGAATTGCGAGGCCGGCGTCCCCGAACCGTCCAGCAGGCGCTCGACGATGGCCTGCCGGTTGATCGCCAGCGACAGCGCCTTGCGCACACGTCGGTCTTTCAGCGGATTGCCCTTCAACGGCGGCTGGCCGTCCTTGGCGGAGACGAAGGGACTCTCGTCGCGCACGGCGTCCAGCGCCATGTAATGCACCACCGCCGCCGGCCCGGTGGCGACGGTGAAGCGCTTGTCGTTGCGGATGCGCGGCAGGTCGAGCGACGGCACCTCGTCGATGGCATCGACATCGCCCGACAGCAAGGCCGCCATGCGGCCGGCATCGCCTTTGATCACCTTTTCGGTGACGCGGGTCCATGGCTCCTTGGGACCCCAGTAGCCATCATTGCGGTCGACCACGAGGCGTTCGCCGTTCACCCATTCGACCAGCTTGTAGGGCCCGGTGCCGATGGCCGCCGCGCCGGAATTGAAGTCCGCGGTGCTGGCGGCGGCATGTTTCTTCGAGATGATGAAGACGCGGGCGAGATCGCTGGCCAGCGTCGGAGTCGGCGTCGAGGTCCGGAAGCGGACGCGGTAATCGCCCAGCTTTTCGGCCTGCTCGATCGAGCGGGTGAACTGGATGAAGGGATTCGGGCTGTTCGGCACCTTCGGCACGCGGTCCAAGGTGGCGATCACATCATCGGCGGTGAAGGCCGAGCCGTCATGGAATTTGACGCCCTGCCGCAATTCGAATTCCCAGGTCAGATCGTCGATATTCTTCCAGCCGGTAGCCAGGGCCGGAACCACATTCAGCTCATCGTTCAGCGCCAGCAATGCATCGAAGATCAGGCCATGCGACGAGCCTTGCGGGAAGCCGTTGAAGAAATGCGGGTCGAGCGTATTGAGCTCGAGCTTCGTGCCGATGGTGAGCGCCCGGCCGGCCTGCGCCCAGGCGCCGGAATGGCGGGATGCGACCAGGGCTGCGACCGAAGCGCCCATGAACAGGCGACGCGAAACGAGGATCATCGGGGCATCCTTCCCAAGCGTTGTTCTGTCTGCCTAGTATTAGAGCGTCTTATCGAGTCAGGATGTCAATCTGGTCATGCGGTCTGAAGCCATAACCTCGCGTCATAGCCCTCCCCGTCCTCCCCGTATCGCGCTGGGCGGATTCATGCTGGAGAGCAACGGCAATGCCCCCGTCGCCACGCGGGAGGAATTCCAGTCCAACGTGCTGCTCGAGGGCCGCGCCCTGCTGGAAGATTTGGAAAAACGCAACCCGCGCAGCCCGACCACGCTGACCGGCTTCACCGCGGAGATGGACCGGACGGGCCCCTGGGAGCGAGTACCGCTGGTGATGGCCGCCGTCGGCGCATCGGGTCCGGTCGACCAGCCTTTCTTCGAAGAGACCGTCGAACGCCTGCGGCAATTGCTGCGGGCGGCCGGCCCGGTCGACGCCGTCTTCCTGTCGCAGCATGGCGCCGCCATCGCCACTGGCGACGACGATCCCGACGCCACCGTGTTCCGGGCCGTGCGGGAGATCGTCGGCCCGGATGTGCCGATCGTCGCCACGCTCGACCTGCATGCCAATGTCAGCGCGGCCATGGTGGAACTCGCCGACCTGCTGGTCGCCTATCGCTGCAACCCGCATACCGACATGGCCGAGCGCGGCGCCGATTGCGCCCGCCATCTGCGGGCGATGCTGGACGGCCTGCGCCCGCAGGCGGCCTTCGTCAAGCTGCCTTTCATTCCGCCTTCGACCAGCCAGAACACCAAGGCCGGACCCTATGCCGATGTGATCGCCTATGGGCAGTCGAAAGTCGGCGACGGCGTGATCGACGTGTCGGTGTCTTCGGGCTTCTCGCTGGGCGACACGCCGAAGAACGGCATGTCGGTAATCGTCAGCGCGACCGATCGCGGCAAGGCGGAAACGATCGCGCGCGATGTGGCCGGCTTCGCCTGGAGCCAGCGCCACCGCTTCACCGCCGACCTCACCAGCCTCGAGCAATGCACCGCGCTGGCGCTGGCCTGCGGACGGGACACCGCAAAGCCGTCGCTGCTGTTCGCCGATGTCGCCGACAATCCGGGCGGCGGCGGGCGCGGCAATACCGCCTATATCCTGCGCGCCTTCCATGCCGCCGGCGTCCAGGGCTGCGCCATCGGCCCGGTCTTCGATCCGCCGCTCGCCGCCGAGGCGCATCGCCTTGGCATCGGCGCCGCCTTCGAGGCGCGCTTCAACCGCGATGAGACGACGGTCTTTTCCGAACCCTTCACGGCGGCGGGCAAGGTGGTCGCGCTCAGCGACGGCAAATTCGTCGGCCGCCACGGCATGGCCGCGGGCCGCAGCATGGACATGGGACCGGCGGCACTGATCCAGGTCGGCGGCATCCAGGTGGTGGTCACCTCCATCCGCCACCAGGCGCTCGATCCGATGTTCTTCGAGACCTTCGGGCTCGATATCGCCCGCCTGCGCAGCCTGGTGCTGAAATCGCGCGGGCATTTCCGCGCCGGCTTCGACATCTTCTTCACCGACGATCGCATCGTCGAGGTCGATGTGCCCGGGCTGACCACGCCGGTGCTGAAGAACGTGCCGTGGAAGCGCGTGCCGCGGCCGATCTATCCGCTCGATCCCGGTCTGGAATGGAAACCGCCGGCCTGACGGCTCAGCCGTAGCGGTCTTCCTTCCACGGATCGCCGGTATTGTGATAGCCGCGCACCTCCCAGTAGCCGGGGGCGTCGCGGTCGAGGAAGGCGATATGCTTCACCCATTTCGCCGATTTCCAGAAATAGTATTGCGGCATCACGATGCGCACCGGCCCGCCATGCTCCCGCGTCAGCGGCTGGCCTTCCCATGAATGCGCCAGCAGCACATCCGGCGCGGAAAACATCTCCAGCGTCACATTGGTGGCGTAGCCGTCATAGGACTGGAACACGATGTGCCTGGCATCCGCATGTGGCTTCACCAGCCTGAGGAAGTCGGTCGCCTTCACCCCGCTCCAGCGGTTGTCGTACCGCGACCAGGCGGTGACGCAGTGGATGTCGGACACCATGTCGCTCTGCGGCAGGTCGAGGAAATCGTTCCAGGTCAGCTTCACCGGGTTGCCGACCAGGCCGCCGACCGTGAGCTGCCAGCGATCGAGCAGGATATTCGGCTGCACGCCGAGATCGAGCACCGGCCAGTCGCGCACCAGGCGCTGGCCCGGCGGCAGGCGGTTGCGCGCCGGCGATGACGTCTCGCCGGTCAGCAGCCGGCCATCCCTGGCCCATTGCTGCTTGGTGGCGATCAGCTTGTCCTTGATCTGGCCGACCAGGCCGGGCTTGTACTCGTCGCTCACTCGCCACCTCCTTCGGGCTGCGGTGTGCTCAGCCCTTGTCGCGCATCAGCCGCTGCTTCTCGCGGCTCCAGTCGCGCGCCTTCTCGGTTTCGCGCTTGTCGTGCAGCTTCTTGCCGCGGGCCAGCGCGATCTTCACCTTCGCGCGGCCGCGCTCATTGAAATATATGCTGAGCGGCACGAGCGTCACGCCCCCGCGCTTCAGGCTCCCGATGAGTTTACCGATCTCCTTGCGCTTCAGCAGCAGCTTGCGCTGCCGCCGCGGCTCGTGGTTGAAGCGGTTGGCGCCGGCATATTCGGGGATATGCGAATTGATCAGCCAGATCTCGCCATCCTGCTCGGCGGCATAGGCATCCTGGATGCTGGCACGGCCGCCGCGCAGGCTCTTGACCTCCGAGCCGACGAGGACCACGCCGGCATCGAAGGTTTCGTCCAGATGATAGTCGAAGCGCGCCCGGCGGTTATCGGCCACCGTGCGTGATTGCTGCGCCATGCAAGCCTTACTTCTTTTTCTTGGCCTTGCCGCCCGACTTGGACCGTGCCTTCGGGCCCTGCAGGCCGAGCGCCTTGACGACGGCCTTGACCCTGGCCTGGGTTTCCTTGGTCGGCGTGACCAGCGGCAGGCGCACCTCGCCCGAGCAGATGCCCAGCAGCTCGGCGGCATATTTCACCGGGCCGGGGCTGGCCTCGATGAACAGGACGCTGTGCAGCGGCAGCAGTTTCTCCTGGATGGCGAGTGCCTTGGCATGATCGCCGGCGAGGCTCGCCTCCTGCATCTGCGCCACCAGCTTCGGCGCGATATTGCCGGTCACCGAGATGCAGCCGCTGCCGCCATGGGCGTTGAAGGCGATGGCGGAAGCGTCATCGCCGTCCAGCTGGCAGAATTTCGCGCCCGAGGCCGCGCGCTGCTTCAGCGGACGCAAGAGGTCGCCGGTCGCATCCTTCACGCCGCGGATGCGCGGCAGCTTGGACAGGGCGGCCATGGTCTCGACCGACATGTCGATCACGCAGCGCGGCGGGATATTGTAGATGAAGATCGGAATCTTCGTCGCGTCGTGGATCGCCTTGTAATGGGCGTAGAGGCCGGCCTGGGTCGGCTTGTTGTAATAGGGCGTGACGATCAGCGTGGCATCCGCGCCGGCTTCCTCGGCATGCTGCGCCAGCTCGATCGCCTCGTCGGTGGAGTTGGAACCGGCGCCGGCCATCACCGGCACGCGGCCATGCGCCGCCTCGATGCAGATCTCGACCACGCGCTTGTGCTCGTCATGGCTGAGCGTCGGCGATTCCCCCGTCGTGCCGACCGGCACCAGGCCATGGGTACCCTGCGCGATCTGCCACTCGACGAAATCGCCAAACGCTTTTTCGTCCACCTTCCCCTTCTTGAAGGGGGTGATCAGTGCGACGAACGAGCCCTTGAACATCGTGGTTCCTTTACCTTTGTCCATTAAAAAACGGATAGGTCGCGACCTTACCCGCGCCGGCAGGTCCCTTCAAGGGCAAGCCGTGCTTTTGCCGATCGCCGGCTGCTGCTATCATCCGCTTGGATTTGTGAAAGATTTACCGTGCCAGCACCCCGATTTCCCAGTACCCCGAAGTTCGTCCTGCGCGCCGCCGCAGCCGCGCTGGTCACCCTCGCTGCCATCGGTCTGCTGCCGGGAAATGCACCCGCACAATCCTCCAGGCCGAAAGCAGGCCCGCAGCTGGCCGCGGCGGCGGTGCCGCCCCTGCCCTCGACCAAACCCCGCCGCGGCACGCCGCCGGCACGGCCAGAGCAGACCGAGCTGCCTTCCCACCTGACGCTGCTCAGCCGGGCCGACCGGGATCTCGGCCGCAAGGCGATGCAGCAGGCCGAGGCCGGGCATTTCGATGCCGCCCGCCGGATCGCCGCGCAGGCGAAGGAACCGCTGGTCGGCGACCTGGTGCGCTGGCTGCAGGTCCAGTCCTCCACCGGCGGCGCCTCCTTCGACGAGATCGCCGCCTTCATCGAGGCCAAGCCCGACTGGCCCGGTCGCGACGCGATGCTGCGCCGGGCGGAAGAGAGCATCGACATCTCGCTGGGCGATGCCCGCATCCTGGCCTGGTTCGCGGCGCATCCGCCCGTCACCGGGCTTGGCTGGCTGCGCGAAGGCGAAGCCCTGCTGCGGCAGGGACGCAATGAAGAGGCGGTGGCCGCCCTGCGCCGCGCCTGGGTGGACGGCAATCTCTCGGTCACGGACGAGAAAACCCTCTGGGTCGAATATGGCGGCCGCTTCTCCAATGCCGATCATGCCGCGCGGCTCGACCGGCTGCTCTGGGACGGCAATACCGAAGCGGCGCGGCGCATGCTGCCGCGGGTCAATCCCGAAACGCGCAAGCTTGGCGAGGCCCGGCTGGCGCTGGCCGGCAATCGCGACGGCGCAGACAAGCTCGCCATGGCCTTGCCTGAACATCTGCGCAGCGATGGCGGGCTGGCCTATGACCGCATGCGCTGGCAGCGCCGGCGCGGCATGGACGATATCGTCGAGGCCCTGCTCTACAACGCGCCGGACGATCTCGGCCGCGCCGAGAAATGGTGGGTGGAGCGGCGCTTCCGCGCCCGCAAGGCAATGTCCGAAGGGCGGATATCGGAGGCTTACCGGCTGGCCGCCGGGCATGGTTTGAAGGATGGCGCCGCCATGGCGGAAGCGGAATGGCTTGCCGGCTGGATCGCCCTTCGTCTGCTGCAGGAGCCGGAAACGGCGGTGAAGCATTTCTCCACGCTGGCCGCGACGGTCAGCTATCCGATCAGCGTGGCGCGGGCGGCATACTGGCTGGGCCGGACGCAGGCGGCGCTCGGCCATAACGAGGCGGCGCGCCGGCATTATGCCGAAGCGGCCGAGCACAGCACGACCTTCTACGGCCAGCTTGCGGCCCATGAGCTGAATCCGAACCAGCCGCTCGCCTTCGCCGATCCTATTCAGCCCGGCAGCGAGGATACACGGCAATTCAATGCCCGCGAGGTGGTCCGCGCCGCCCGCATCCTCGTGGAACTCAACCAGGAAGACAAACTGCGGCCGTTCATCCTGAGGCTGGTCCGCACCGCAACCAAGCCGGAAGAACACAAGCTGGTCGCACAGCTGGCGCGCGATCTGCGCCGGGTCGATCTCGCGGTGATGGCAGCGAAGCGCTCGGCGCGGCAGAACATCATCCTGGTGCGCGAAAGCTATCCGCTGGTCGATCCGATGCTGCGCACGGAGACACCGGAAACCGCGCTGATCCTGGCGCTTTCGCGGCAGGAGAGCGAGTTCAACCAGTTTGCCGTCTCGTCCGCCGGGGCGCGCGGCCTGATGCAGCTGATGCCCTCCACCGCCAAGGGCCTCGCGAAAGATCTCAAGCTGCGCTACCAGACGGCCAAGCTGACCAATGATGCCAATTTCAATGTGCGGCTCGGTTCCCATTACCTGCAGGGCCTGCTCGGCAACTGGGACAACAATTACGTCCTGGCGCTGGCCGCCTATAACGCCGGCCATGGCCGCGTCCGGCGCTGGATCGAGGAATGGGGCGATCCGCGCAACCCGTCCGTCGACGCCATTGACTGGATCGAGCTGATCCCGTTTTCTGAGACGCGCAATTACATCCAGCGCGTGCTGGAGGGCGTGCAGGTCTACCGGGCGCTGCTGCACCGCCAGCCCGTCATGGCAGGTCGCCTGCTTGTCGATCTGCGCGGCCGGCCGGAGCAGGCCTGCGAACTGCCCAGCTGCTGACAACCGGACAGGAGGGTCCATGAGCCGTAGCCCTGCCATCAAGGCCTGTATCTTCGATGCCTACGGCACCCTCTTCGACGTCAACGCGGCGGCCCGCGCGCTGGCCGACGAACTCGGCCCGCAATGGCAGCCGCTGGCGGAGCTCTGGCGCGCCAAGCAGCTGAACTATTCCTGGCTGCGCAGCCTGATGGGCGCGCATGCCGATTTCTGGCAACTGACCGGCGAGGCGCTCGATTTCGCGCTCGACAGCTGCGGGATACGGAACCCGTCCCTGCGCCAGCGCCTGCTCGATCTCTATTTCAATCTCGCCTGCTTCCCCGAAGCGCCGGCCATGCTGCAGGCCCTGCGCAAGGCCGGTCTGATCACCGGCATCCTGTCGAACGGGTCGCCCGCGATGCTGGAAGCGGCCTGCCGCTCCTCCGGACTCGACAGCCTGCTCGATCATGTCATCTCGGTCGAGGACGTCGGCATCTACAAGCCGGACCAGCGCATCTACAAGCTGGTGACCGACCGCCTCGGGCTGCCGGCCGAAGCCGTCGCCTTCCACAGCAGCAATGGCTGGGACATCCATGGCGGCAAGCGTGCCGGCTTCTTCGCCATCTGGATCAATCGCAGCAACCAGCCGCCCGAACGACTGCCAAATCCACCCGACGTGATCCTGCGCGACCTCACCGAGGTGCCGGCGATCGTGGGAGCGGCATGACGGCCGGCTACAGCGAACATTACTTCCACACGCAGGACGATCTGCGCCT
Source organism: uncultured Rhodospirillaceae bacterium (assembly GCA_964429465.1). Taxonomy (GTDB): domain Bacteria; phylum Pseudomonadota; class Alphaproteobacteria; order Ferrovibrionales; family Ferrovibrionaceae; genus Ferrovibrio. Next base: position 4,751 of record CAYSCA010000060.1, on the reverse strand, counting down.
CTACTACCGCGACTACGGCAGCCGCCATTCGTCGCGGACGCCGCTGCTTTGCCTGGCGGGCCTGACGCGCAACAGCAAGGACTTCGACGAGATCGCCAGCCGGCACGCCGAGGCGCGCCGGGTCGTCACGCTGGATTACCGCGGCCGCGGCCGGTCGGCCTACGACCCGAATCCGATGAACTACCAGGTGCCCGTCTACCTCAACGACGTGCTGCATCTTCTCGCTGTCACGCATATGCATCGCGTCGTCGTGCTCGGCACGTCGATGGGCGGCATCGTTGCCATGGCGATGACGGTGGCGATGCCGAGCGCGCTGGCCGGCGTGATCCTCAACGATGTCGGCCCGGAGATCGATGAAACCGGCCGTCAGCGCATCGCCGGCTATGTCGGCACCGAGGTTCGCCTCGGCTCCTTCGAACAGGCGGCCGAGATGTGGCGGCAGAATTATGCCGCCGCCTATCCGCGGCTCGACCGGGAGGGCTGGCTGCGGCTGGCGCGGGCAACCTTCACCGAAGATCCCGCCCAGGGCGGCCTGCGGCTGGATTACGATCTCAACCTCTCGGTCGCGCTCCGCGAGCAGTCGCGCCAGCCGCTGCCGGATCTCTGGCCGCTGTTCCGCGGGCTGCGCAATGTGCCGGTGCTGACCCTGCGCGGCGCGCTGTCGGATATCCTGACCGCCGATACGCTGGTGCGCATGAAGCGCGAACATGCCGGCATGATCCCGGTCACCCTGCCCGATGTCGGCCATGTGCCGATGCTGGACGAGCCGGAAGCGCTGGCGGCGATCGACGCCTTCCTCGCCGATCTGTGATGCGTCTCCTGCTCTCCGGTATTCTGGCCGCCCTGCTGGTCGTCGCTCCGGCGGCGGCGCAGACCCCGGCGGCCCCCGAAGCGGCATCAGGCCGCCAGGCGAAAACGGCCGTCACGGCGCAGCGCCAGATGGTGGCAGCCGCGCATCCGCTGGCGGCGCAGGCCGGCCTCGACATCCTGCGTCGCGGCGGCTCGGCGCTGGATGCCGCGATTGCCGTGCAGATGATGCTGAACCTGGTCGAGCCGCAATCCTCCGGCATCGGCGGCGGCGCCTTCATCCTCTACTGGGATGCGAAGCAGCATCTGCTCTACGCCTATGACGGCCGCGAGACCGCGCCGGCTGCGGCAACGCCGTCGCGCTTCCTCAAGCCGGACGGCAGCCCGATGGCCTTCGCCGAAGCCGTGGTCGGCGGGCTTTCCGTCGGCGTGCCCGGCCTGCTCAGGGCGCTGGAGCTGGCGCACAAGGCGCATGGCAAGCTGCCCTGGGGCGAAGCCTTCCGGCCGGCGATCCGGCAGGCGGAAGCCGGCTTTCCGGTCTCTCCGCGCCTGCACGCCCTGCTGGAATCCGACCCGGCCCTGCGGCGCGATCCGCAGGCGCGCGCGCTGTACTATCTGCCTGACGGCAGGGCGCTGCCGATCGGCGCGCTGCTGCGCAACCCCGACCTCGCCGCCAGCCTGCGGCTGATCGCCGGCGCCGGCGCCGATGCCTTCTACCGCGGCGCGCTGGCCGAAGCGATCGTCGCCGGCATCCGCGCGCATCCCGATAACCCCGGCGACATGACGCTGGACGACCTCGCCGGATACAGGGCAGTCAGCCGGCCGCCGCTCTGCGGACGTTTCCGCCTGTTCACGATCTGCGGCTTCGGGCCGCCGAGTTCGGGCGGCATCGCCACCCTGCAGATCCTCGGCATCATCGAGGCGCTGGGCCCGGCCCGGCCCGGCGCCGTCATGCCGGCCGATATCCACCTGTTCAGCGAAGCCGGCCGGCTTGCCTTCGCCGACCGCGATTCCTATGTCGCCGATCCGGATTTCGTCCGCGTGCCGGTGGATGGCATGGTCGACCGGGCCTATCTGGCGGAGCGCGCCGGCCTGATCCAACCCGGGAAAAGCCTGGGTACCGCGCCGCCCGGCGATCCGCCCGGGCGCCGCGGCGCGATTCCGCCCTCCGGGTTCGGGCCGCCGGAGGCCGGCACCAGCCATATCTCGATCATCGATGCCGAAGGCAATGCCGTGGCGATGACCACGACGATCGAAAGCGCCTTTGGCGCCAGGCTGATGGTCGGCGGCTTCCTGCTCAACAACCAGCTCACCGACTTCTCCTTCCGCCCCGAACGCGACGGCCACGCCGTGGCGAACCGCGTGGAACCGGGCAAGCGGCCGCGCAGCTCGATGGCGCCGACGATCGTGCTGGACCCGAACGGCCGGCTCTACGGCAGCATCGGCTCGCCCGGCGGCAGCGCGATCATCAATTACGTCGCCCGCAGCGTCTGGCTGGTGCTCGACAAGGGTTATGCCCTGCAGGAGGCCTTCGACCTGCCGCATTTCGGCAGCCGCAACGGACCGACCGAACTGGAGACCGGCTCGCCCGCCGGCTGGAAGACGGCCCTGGAAGCCATGGGACACAAGGTCCGGATGCTGGAAATGACCAGCGGCCTGCATGGTATATTGCGCAGCCCGCAGGGCTGGATCGGCGCGGCCGATCCGCGCCGCGAAGGCATCGCCATCGGAGATTAGCATGAACGCCCCCGCCAAACTGCCGCAGCTCCCCACCATAGCCGATGTCGAGGATGCCGCCCGCCAGCTGCGCGGCATTGCCGTCCGCACCCCGCTGCTGGAAAACCACTACCTGAACGAACGCCTGGGCGGCCGGCTGCTGATCAAGGCCGAACCGTTGCAGGTCACTGGCTCGTTCAAGTTCCGCGGCGCCTATAACCGGATCAGCCGGCTGAACCCGGAAGAACGCCGGCGCGGCATTGTCGCCTTCTCGTCCGGCAACCATGCGCAGGCCTGCGCCTGGGCGGCGAAGATCACGAATACGCCGGCCGTGATCGTGATGCCGGGCGACGCGCCGAAGATCAAGATCGACAACACCCGTGCCTATGGCGCCGAAGTGATCCTCTACGATCGCCGGAAGGAAGACCGCGAGGCGATCGGCCGCCGCTATTCTGAAGAGCGCGGCATGACCCTGGTTCCGCCGTTCAACGATCCCTTCATCATCAGCGGCCAGGGCACCACCGGCCTGGAGATCGCTGCGCAATGCGCCGAACGCGACATCAAACCCGATGCGGTGCTGGCGCCGGCCTCCGGCGGCGGCCTGATCTCGGGCATCTCGCTGGCGATCGAGGACCGCCTGCCGGGCACCGAGGTCTACTGCGCCGAACCCGACCAGTTCGACGATATCGACCTCTCGCTCAGGGCCGGCAAGATCGTCAGCCATGCCGGCAAGGGCAGCACCTTCTGCGACGCGCTGATGGCCCCGCATCCCGGCGACATCACCTTCGGCGTGATGAAACGCACGCTGAAAGGCGGCGTGTCGGCCACCGATGCGGAAATCGAAACCGCGATGGCGACGGCCTTTCATTACTTCAAGCTGGTGGTCGAGCCCGGTGGCGCCGCCGCCCTGGCCGGCGTTTTGAACGGCAGGCTTGCGTGCGCTAACCGCACGGTTGTCGTGGTCTGTTCGGGCGGAAATGTTGACTCCGCGCTCTACTCGACCATCATCGGCCGCGCCTCGCCCGTGTGAGGCAGACATACAGCCCCGATCTCGAGAGACCCCAGGGAGAGACATATGACCGAGGCTTTTATCTGTGATGCCATCCGCACGCCGGTCGGCCGCTATGGCGGCTCGCTGGCCGCCGTGCGCACCGATGATCTTGCCGCGATTCCGATCAAGGCGCTGATGCAGCGCAATCCCGCTGTCGACTGGGCCGCCGTGGAAGACGTGATCTATGGCTGCGCCAACCAGGCCGGCGAGGACAACCGCAACGTCGCCCGCATGGCCCTGCTGCTGGCCGGCCTGCCCGACAAGGTGCCCGGCGCGACGGTGAACCGGCTCTGCGGCTCGGGCCTGGAGGCCGCCAGCGCCGGCGCCCGCGCCATCAAGACCGGCGAGGCAGATCTGATCATCACCGGCGGCGTCGAAAGCATGAGCCGTGCGCCCTTCGTGATGCCCAAGGCCGATACCGCCTTCTCGCGCACCGTCGAGGTGCACGACACCCCGATCGGCTGGCGCTTCGTCAACCGGCTGATGAAGCAGAAATACGGCGTCGATTCCATGCCGGAGACGGCCGAGAACGTTGCCGAGCAGTATCGCGTCAGCCGCGCCGATCAGGATGCCTTCGCGCTGCGCAGCCAGCAGCGCGCGCTGAACGCGATCAAGCTCGGCCTGTTCGAATCCGAAATCACCCCGGTCACCATCCCGAGCCGCAAGGGCGATCCGGTCGTGGTCGACCGGGACGAGCATCCGCGCGAGACCTCGCTGGAGGCGCTGTCGCGCCTGCCGACACCCTTCCGCCAGGGCGGCACAGTCACCGCCGGCAATGCCTCGGGTGTCAATGACGGCGCCGCGGCGCTGATCCTCGCCTCCGAGAGCGCGGCGAAGCAGCACGGCCTCACCCCGCGCGGCCGCATCATCGCCACGGCGGTCGCCGGCGTGCCGCCGCGCATCATGGGCATCGGTCCGGCGCCGGCCTCGGAGAAGGCGCTGGCGAAGGCCGGGCTGACCATCCGCGACATGGATGTGATCGAACTGAACGAGGCGTTCGCCGCCCAGGCGCTGGCCTGCCTGCGCGAACTCAAGATTCCCGATGACGCGATCTATGTGAATCCCAATGGCGGCGCCATCGCGCTGGGCCATCCGCTCGGGATGAGCGGCGCGCGGCTGCTGACCACCGCGCTCAACCAGCTGGAGCGGACCGGCGGCCGTTATGGCCTCTGCACCA
>CAYSCA010000059.1:0-16106 GCA_964429465.1 uncultured Rhodospirillaceae bacterium | reverse complement strand
TGACCTTCGCCATGTCGTAATTGGCCTGTTTGACGCAGGCCAGCGCCTGGGCGGCGAACGCCTCGTTCAGCTCGATGATGTCGATGTCCTTCAGCGACAGGCCGGCGCGCTGCAGCGCCTTCTCGGTGGCCGGGACCGGGCCGATGCCCATCAGCTCGGGGGCGCAGCCGGCGACCGCAACCGACTTGATGCGGGCGAGCGGCTTCAGGCCATGGGCCTTGGCGAAATCTTCCGAGCAGACCAGCGTCGCCGAAGCGCCGTCGGTCAGCGGCGAGGAGGTGTCGGCGGTGACGGTGCCGTTCTGGTCGAAGGCCGGGTTGAGGCCGGCAAGGCCTTCCGCCGAGGTATCCGGGCGGATGCAGCCGTCGAGTTCGACGCGGTTGTTGCCGTCGACGATCGGCACGATCTCGTCCTTCAGGCGGCCATCCTTCTGCGCCGCTGCCGCCTTGGCATGGCTCTCGATCGCCATCTGCTCCTGCGCCTTGCGGTCGATGCTGTATTTTTTCGCCAGGTTCTCCGCCGTGATGCCCATCGAGACATAAGCCTGCGGATAATCCTGCAGCAGCTTCGGATTCGGCAGGGTGTTGAAACCGCCCATCGGCACGCGGGTCATGCTCTCGACGCCGGCGCAGATGAAGGCCTCGCCGGCTTTCATCTGGATCGCGCCGGCCGCCTGATGGATGCTCTGCATCGACGAGCCGCAGAAGCGGTTCACCGTGGTGCCGGCGGCTTCCTGCGGGATGCCGGCGAGGAAGCTGATCAGGCGCGCGACATTCAGGCCCTGCTCGCCCTCGGGGAAGGCGCAGCCGACGATCACGTCCTCGATGGCCTTGGGGTCGACGCCGGTTCGCTCCAGCAGCGCCCTGACTACCTGGGCGGTCAGATCGTCGGGACGGACCTTGGTCAGCGCACCCTTGCGGGCCAGCGTGAACGGCGAGCGGGCATAGCCGGCGATCACCACGTTGCGCATCATGACGGACTCTCCTTGGGTAACAGGCGGATTGCGATGTAGGGCGCCCGCGCGGGCGGGCAGCGGATTACTCGGCGACGTTGGCCAGCTGCTGGACGCGGCCCTGGACGAATTCCTTGAACGAAACCGGCGCGCCGCGGTCGCGGGCCAGTTTCAGGAAATCGTCAAGGATGCGCACATCCTGCTTCAGCTGGGTGATCGCATCCTCGATGTCCTTGCGCTGCAGTTCCAGCGCCGAGAGGCGTTCGCGCGAGCGCTTCAGCGTCAACGTGAGTTGCTCGATGCGGTTGTCGCCGACGTCGTAGAGATCGATCATCTCGCGGATTTCGGACAGGCTGAAGCCCAGCCGCTTGCCGCGCAGGATCAGCTGCAGCCGCGCGCGGTCGCGCTTGGCATAGACCCGCATCATGCCGTTGCGGCTGGGATGCAGCAGGCCCTTGTCCTCGTAAAAGCGGATGGCGCGCGCCGTGACTTTGAATTCATGCGCCAGATCAGTGATCGTGTATGTCTTTTCCGACACGGCAAAGCCTCCCTATGGCTCTTATGGCGATATCGGCAGGGAGTCTTAGTTTACGTTTACGTAAACGTCAAATAGATTCTCGCAGCCGCGAATGAATCCGGATTTAGCTTGGAAATCCGGGTTTTAGAGGCGTATGCTGGCGTTAACCAGCTGTGGAGGAAGCAGCAATGTCCGACAATCGGATTACCAACTATGCCGATTTCTGGCCCTATTACCTGCGGGAGCACGGCAAGCCGGCGACCCGGGCCTGGCATTATCTCGGCACGACGCTCGCGCTGGCCTGTCTGGCCGCCCTGATCGTAACCGGCGACTGGCGCTGGCTGATCGGCGGTCTGGTCGCCGGCTATGGCCCGGCCTGGATCGCCCATTTCTTCGTCGAGAAGAACCGGCCGGCCACCTTCAAATATCCCTTCTGGTCGCTGTTTTCCGATTTCCGTATGTATTTCAGCTTCTTAAGCGGAAATCTCGGCCGCGAGCTGGAGCGGGCGGGCATCGGCGCCGAAAATGGCGACGCCGCGGCGCCGGCAAAGTAGCCCGATCACCAAATCGCAATAGATCGCGTGTCAGCTTAAACGACCGTTCAGGCGCCCCGGACCCCGCAGCAGAATGCCCATCTACCTGCCCATTGCCGAGCTGTCAGTCAATCTCTGGCTGCTGCTCGGCCTAGGCGGGGCGGTGGGCTACCTGTCCGGCCTGTTCGGGGTGGGTGGCGGTTTCCTGCTGACGCCGCTGCTGATCTTCATCGGCATCCCCCCCCCGGTGGCGGTCGCCACCTCGGCCAACCAGGTGGTGGCAGCCAGCGTCTCCGCCGTCTACGCCCATTGGCGCAAGGATAACGTCGATTTCAAGATGGGCCTGGTGCTGCTGGTCGGCGGCCTCGCCGGCTCGAGCTTCGGCGCCTATCTGTTCAGCGTGCTGAAGCGGGTCGGCCAGCTCGATACCGTCATCGCGCTGTCCTATGTGCTGATCCTCGGCGTGATCGGCGCGATGATGCTGGTCGAAAGCATCAAGGCGCTGACGCGCAAGCCCGTTCCGGGCCAGCCGGTCGCGCGCCGCAAGCGGCTGAACGATCATCCCTTCATCCGCGCGTTGCCGTTCAAGATGCGGTTTCGCCGGTCGCAGCTTTACATCAGCGCGCTGATGCCGCTGACGCTCGGCTTCCTCGTCGGTATCCTCGCCGCCATCATGGGCGTCGGCGCCGGCTTCATGCTGGTGCCGGCGATGATCTACCTGCTCGGCATGCCGACCGCCGTGGTGGTCGGCACCTCGCTGTTCCAGATCATCTTCGTCACCGCGAATGTCACCATGCTGCATGCGATCACCACGCAGACGGTGGATGTCACGCTCGCCCTGCTGCTGCTGGTCGGCTCGGTGATCGGGGCGCAATACGGCGTGCGGCATGGCGCGCGCCTGCGCGGCGAGCAGATCCGCGGCCTGCTGGCGGCCCTGGTCCTCACCGTGGCGATCGCGCTTGCCTTCGAGCTGGTCATCATGCCGGACGATCTCTATTTCCTCGAGGCCGGGGTGCAGAAATGAGGCCGGTCCTCGCGCTGCTCGCCCTCTGCACCGTTCTTGCCGGAGATGCCGCTGCCCAGGCGACCCGCAATGCGCCGCGCGGCCCGGCACCCGCCGATGCGCCGCTGATCACCGATCTATCCTCGCACCTGATCGCCATCACCTCCAGCTTCACCGGCACGGAACTGCTGCTGTTCGGCGCCATCGACGAGCCTGGCGAGGTGATCGTCGTGGTGCGCGGCCCGGTCAGCAATGCCGTGGTGCGCCGGAAGGGCCGCAGGTTCGGCCTCTGGCTGACCGAGCGGTCGGAACAGTATGACGGCGTGCCGGGCTATTACGCGGTGATCAGCAGCAAACCGCTGGAGGAGCTGGCGCCGACGACGCTGCTGCAGCGGCTGCAGATCGGCACCGGGAATTTGCGCTTCCGCCATGTCGGCAGCGATCCGCCGGAGGATATCGCCGAGTTCCGCAGGGCGCTGGTGCGGCAGAAGGTGCGTGAAGGGCTGTATCGCGAAGCGGTCGGCGCCATCGATTTCCTCGGCCCCAAGCTGTTCCGCACCGAGATCCGCTTTCCCTCCACCGTGCCGGTCGGCACCTACCGGGCGGAAATCTATCTGATCCGCGACGACCGCATCGTGGCGGCGCAGTCCACGCCGCTGTTCATCGACAAGCATGGCATCGAGCAGCAGGTCTTCGACTTCTCGCGCCAGGAGCCCGGCGTCTACGGCATGGTCGCCGTGCTGCTTGCCGTGCTGGCAGGCTGGGCCGCCGCGCTGGCCTTCCGCAAGCGGTGAGATCGCCGCATACTTTCCGGCGCTGCGAAGTTATGCCAACGTTGCCGCGGACCGGAACCGAAGAGTGAAATCATATGGATCAGGATACGCTGGAGCAGACCCGGCTGACATTGCGCCGCTTTATCCGCGAGCGGCTGGTGCCGCTGGAAAAGCAGATCGCCGAAGAAGACCGCATCCCCGACGAGATCCGCGCCGCCTTCGCCGAAATGGGTTTGTTCGGCATCTCGATCCCCGAGGAATATGGCGGGCTTGGACTGAACCTGGCAGAGGAGATCGAACTGGTCTTCGAGCTCGGCTGGACCTCGCCGGCCTTCCGCAGCCTGTTCGGCACCAATGTCGGGATCGGCAGCCAGGGCATCCTGATCGACGGCACCGAGGAGCAGAAGCAGGCCTGGCTGCCGAAGCTGGCCAGCGGCGAGGTGATCGCCTCCTTCGCGCTGACCGAGCCGGATGCGGGGTCGGATGCCGCCAGCGTGCGCACCCGGGCCGAGCGGCAGGGCGACCATTACGTCATCAACGGCACCAAGCGCTACATCACCAATGCGCCGCATGCCGGCATCTTCACGCTGATGGCGCGCACCGATCCGGACACCAAGGGGGCAGGCGGCGTGACCGCCTTCATCGTCGAGGCGAAGACGCCCGGCATCACCATCGGCAAGCCGGACCGGAAGATGGGCCAGCGCGGCACCCACACCGCCGACGTGATCTTCGACAATGCGAAAGTGCCTGCCGCCAACGTCATCGGCGGCAGGGAGGGGCAGGGCTTCAAGACCGCGATGAAGGTGCTCGATCGCGGCCGGCTGCATATCTCGGCGCTCTGCGTCGGGACGGCCGAGCGCCTGATCCATGAAGCCCTGAATTTCGCGCGCGAGCGCAAGCAGTTCGGCCAGCCGATCGCCGATTTCCAGCTGGTGCAGGCGATGCTGGCCGACAGCCGCACCGAAGCCTATGCCGCGCGCTGCATGATCCGCGACGCGGCAAGGCGCTATACCGCCGGCGAGAATGTCTCGATGGAAGCGGCCTGCTGCAAATACTTCGCGTCCGAGATGGTCGGGCGCGTCGCCGATCGCGCCGTGCAGATTCATGGCGGCGCCGGCTATATGCAGGAATATGCGGTGGAACGGTTCTACCGCGATGTGCGGCTGTTCCGGCTCTATGAAGGCACCAGCCAGATCCAGCAGCTGGTGATCGCCCGCAACATGCTGCGCCAGGCCGAGGCCTGAGCGATGCCGGAGGACGGGTCTGCAGCGGCGAGACCGGCGCGAACCGCAATTCTGGTTCTGGTCCTGTGTTTCCTGCTCAACGCGCTGTCGCGCGGGGTGGGCGAGACCTTCACCACCTTCCTGCTGGCGCTGACCGAGGAATTCAGCGCCGATCGTGCCGATGTGGCGGCGATCTACTCGCTGCAGATGCTGCTGGCCGGCTGCGCCGCGCCGCTCGCCGGCTATTGCTTCGACCGTTTCGGCCCGCTGCGGCTCTATGTCGGCGGCCTGGTCCTGCTGATCGGCGGCCTGCTGGCGGCCTCGTTTTCCGGCCAGTTATGGCAGCTCTATCTGTTCATCGGCATCGGCGTCGGCTCGGCGGCCGCGTCGCTGGGCAATGCGCCGCATTCCGCGCTGGTGGCGCGCTGGTTCGCCGGCGTCCAGCTGTCGCGCGCGATGAGCGTCGTCTATGCGGCGCTCGGCATCGGCTCGCTGCTGCTGGTGCCGCTGGCGCAGTTCGTCATCGAAAACTGGGGCTGGCGGATCGCCTACCGGACGCTTGCAATAGTGGGCCTGGTGGTAGCGCCGACCCTGCTGCTGATTTCCTGGCCGCAGGCGCAGGCCGGACGGATCGTCGTTCCGCCGCCCCCGGTGCGCGCCGGCGGTGCCGCCGGGGAAGGCTGGACGCTGGGCAAGGCGCTGCGCAATCCGGCCTTCTGGGGCCTCGCTTCGGTCTTCTTCTTCACAGGCTCGGGCATGTTCTCGGTGATGGTCCAGGCGGTCGCCTATCTGGTCGAGCTCGGCTATGCGCCGCTGCAGGCCGCCTCGATCTACGGCTTCGTCGGCGTGCTGACGCCGCTGGGCATCGTCGGTTTCGCCTGGGCCGACGGGCGGATCGGCCGGCATCCTTCGGCGGCACTCTCCTATCTGTTCAGCCTCGGCGGGCTGGCGTCGCTCTGGGCGCTCAAGGCGCATCAGGGGCCGTTGCTGCTGGTTGCCTTCGTGCTGCTGGTCGGCCTGTCCTTCGGCGCACGCGGGCCGATGGTCGGGGCGACCGCGGCGAGGATTTTCCAGGGCCGCAGGTTCGGCGTGATCTTCGGCACGATCATGGTGGGATCCGGCCTCGGCGTTGCCGCCGGCACCTTCATCGGCGCCAAGCTGCACGATCTGACCGGCGGCTACACCGCGGTTTTCCTGTTTTCCGGCTTTTGCATCGTCATGGGCGCGCTGCCCTTCTGGACCTATCGTTCGCTGCGGGCTTACGGGCCGTAGCGGAATGCACCGGTGCAATGAGGCGGGGTGGACGGGTTGAAAGGGAAGGCGGAATCCCTATCATTTCCGCCAGCTTCCCAGACCAGACTGCCCCGAAAGGACGCCCGATGACCAAGTTCGGCCAGAGCCAGCCGGTTCGCCGTGTCGAGGACCAGCGTTTCATCACCGGCAAGGGGCGCTATACCGACGATATCTCGCTGCCCGGCCAGGCTTACGGCGTGATGCTGCGTTCGCCGCATGCCCATGCGAAGATCCTCAAGCTCGATACCACGGCGGCGCAGGACGCGCCCGGCGTTCTGGCGGTCTACACGATCGCCGACCTGAAGGCCGCCAATATCGGCGATCTGCCCTGCACGATTCCGCTGAAGAACCGCGATGGCTCGCTGCGCGCCGATCCGCCGCGCCCGGCGCTGGCCGACGGCATGGTGCGCCATGTCGGCGATCCGGTCGCCTTCGTGGTGGCCGAGACCGCCGCCCAGGCGCGCGATGCCGCCGAGCTGGTCGAGGTGGATTACGATGCCGTGCCGGCTGCTGCCGATTTCGCCACCGCGACGAATCCGGGCCAGCCGCAGATCTGGCCGCAGGCGCCGAACAACCGCGTCTTCGACTGGGAAACCGGCGACAAGGCCAAGACGGATGCGCTGTTTGCCGCGGCGGCGAAGACGGTGAAGCTGACGCTGGAGAATAACCGCGTCATCGTCGCCTCGATGGAAGCGCGCGTCTCGCTGGCGTCGTTTGACGTCGATAGCAGCCGCTTCACGCTTTATGTGCCGACCCAGGGTGTCTGGGTGCAGAAGAAGCTGCTGGCCAAGATCTTCAGCCTGCCGGAGGACAAATTCCTGGTCCGCACCGAGGATGTCGGTGGCGGCTTCGGCATGAAGATCTTCATCTATCCCGAACAGGTAATGACGCTGTTCGCCGCCCGCGCCCTGGGCCGGCCGGTGAAATGGACCTCGGAGCGCAGCGAGGCCTTCCTGACCGACACCCATGGCCGCGCCAATCTCACCCATGCCGAACTGGCGCTGGACAAGGACAACAACTTCCTCGCGCTGCGCACCCATAACATCGCCGATATGGGCGCTTATCTCTCGACCTACGCGCCGATGATCCCGACCATGGCCGGCACCAAGGTGCTGTCCTCGGTCTACCGCTTCCAGGCGGTGCATGCGCGGGTCGAGGGCGTGTTCACCAACACGGTGCCGGTGGATGCCTATCGCGGCGCCGGGCGCCCTGAGTCGAATTACGTCATGGAGCGGCTGATCGACACGGCGGCGCGGCAGCTCAAGGTCGATCCGGCCGAGCTGCGGCGCAAGAACTACATTCCGCCGACCGCCTTCCCGTGGACCAGCGCCATGGGCCTGACCTATGACTCGGGCGAATTCGAAAACACCTCGAATACCGCGCTGCAGGCGATCGACTGGGCCGGGTTCGCCGCCCGCCGCGCCGAGGCGCGCAAGCGCGGCAAGCGCCGCGGCATCGGCATGGCCTATTATCTCGAGGCCACCGGCGGCGCGCCGACCGAGCGTGCCGAGATCCGCTTCGCCGAGGACGGCTTCGTCGACGTCTATGTCGGCACGCAGTCGACCGGGCAGGGCCATGAGACGGCCTACAGCCAGATCATTGCCGAGCAGCTCGGCGTCGATTTCGACCGCATCCGCATCCGCCAGGGCGACTCGGATGCGATCCCGACCGGCGGCGGCACGGGTGGCGCGCGCTCACTCTATTCCGAGGGCGGCGCGATCCTGAAGGCCAAGGATGCAGTGATCGAGAAAGGCAAGGCGGTCGCGGCCGAGATGCTGGAAACGGCGCAGGGCGATATCGAATTCGCCGCCGGCCGCTTCGTCGTCGCCGGCACCGATCGTGGCGCCGGCATCATGGAGGTGGCCGAGGAGGCCCGCCGCCGCTCCGGCGCGCAGCCGGGCGAAGCCGGCGGGCTCGACACCGCCGCCGACTGGCAGGTCCAGGCGATCACCTTCCCGAATGGCTGCCATGTCTGCGAGATCGAGGTGGACGAGGCGACCGGCGTGGCCGAGGTGGTGCGTTATGTCGTTGCCGACGATATGGGCCGGGTGATCAATCCGACCATCGTGAAGGGCCAGATCCATGGCGGCGTGGTGCAGGGCGTCGGCCAGGCGCTGTATGAGCGCGTCGTCTATGACGAAGACGGCCAGCTGCTGTCGGGCAGCTTCACCGATTACTGCATGCCGCGGGCCGATCATTTCCCGGAAATCGAGGTGATCCTCTGCGAGGTGCCGTGCAAGACCAATCCGCTCGGCGTCAAGGGCGCCGGCGAGGCGGGCGCGGTCGGCTCGGCGCCGGCGACGATCAACGCGCTGGTCGATGCGCTGGCTGATCTCGGCGTCACGCATATCGACATGCCGGCGACGCCGCAGAAGATCTGGCAGATCCTGCAGGGCGCTCCGGCCCAGGCGGCGGAATAGCCGGCCGGCCGGCGGACGGCAGCGGACGGAGACTCTGGCGTGCCGCGCGAATATCCGCTGCAGCCTCTGATTGGCCTTGGCGCCATCGTCTGGAAGGACGGCAAGGTGCTGATGGTGCAGCGCGGCCGGCCGCCGCGTCAGGGCATCTGGAGCCTGCCGGGCGGGCTGCAGCTGCTGGGCGAAACGGTGGCCGACGGCATCCGGCGGGAAATCCGCGAGGAAACCGGCATCGAGATCGACCTGCTCGGCCTGGTTGAGGTTGTCGATTCGGTGCAGCGCGATCCGGCCGACCGGGTCCTGTATCATTTCACCATCATCGACTACGCCGCCCGCTGGCGGTCCGGCGAAGCGGTGGCCGGCGACGATGCCGCGGCCGTCGCCTGGGTCGACCCGGCCGACCTGCATCGACTCGAGACCTGGGACGAAACCCTGCGGGTGATCGAAAAATCCCGCGCCTGGCTGGGATAGCGACGCGGCAGATCATTCCCGCCGGTCGCGTCCTGGAGTAAGTTGGCTTTGCCTTATCTTATTCTACCAGGGCGCGGGGGATGAATTTTCCAAAGGGCGCTGGGCAGCAATTCCAGCCCGCCAAGTTCGAGGAGCGCGGCACGGCTGTCGCCTTCACGACTCCGGCGCTGAGCCAGGCGCGTGTCCGCATGGACAACCGCGACAATCTGGAGCTGACGGTCTCCGCCTTTTCCGGCGTCAAAGGCAATTACGTCATCCGCTGGAAAGACGTCCCCGACATCTTCTCGCTGACCATGCATGACCGCGCGCTGCAGGAAGCGATCCAGAAGACCAATTCCTGCCTGCCGCCCGATGTACGGATCGCCACGCTGGAGACTGCGAAGACGGGACTGGCCGGGCCCGAATCGCAGCGCTCCGCCGAGGAGGCGCTGGCCGAGGAGGAAAACGAAACCCTGCTGACCCGCTTCTTCCTGTTCAAGCAGGCGCTGGAGCGCATGTCAGGCGGCCAGATGAACATGAAAGTCTCCGAATTCACTGCGCCGTCCGGGCGCGAGCGGGTGAAGGCCGGCCTCGCCGATATCGCGCAGCGCCTGGGGACCAATGCCAACGAGCTTTACAGCCGGCTCGAGCAATGGGGCCTGCTGCTGGCGCCGCTCGGCCTGCCAGGCATGCCGCGGGAATGCCGGCTGCGCCGGCTGGTCGGCGGCATCGCCGGTCTGGCCGACGCGATGGCCCAATGGGCCGACACCGACAAGTCGGAAGCCTCCGGGCTTGCCCGCGCCATCGGCCGGGTGGCGCTGTTCTGCGACGACTTCGCCCGCGACCTGATGGCCGCCGCCATCCGCCCGGCCGAATATCCCGAGCGGGTCCTCGCCAACTGGGAAAAGGCCCTGCCCAATATCCGCAAGGACATCGAGCGGCTGTGGTGGACGGTGGACGGCTGGGAATTCATCATCCTGCTCTGGCGCGATGCCGAGGGGCGGGACCGCGACACCCAGCGGGCGGCGGTAACGGAAATTTACCGTATTCTGCCGATGATTCCCGAGAAAGAGGCGGCAAACAGACCGAATATGCAGGCGATACAGGAGAATTCGCGCATGCAGGTGCGCGCCCTGGAGGGGTGGAATTCCGGTGCTCTCGACAGCGAGATGGTCCGGCGGGTCGAAACCGTGAAACGGAGGCGGGTATGACCGATCTGGCCGCCGAGCTGCGCGATATCGAGCGCAAGCTGTTCGAAATTCCCGACGAGAAGGTGGCGCAGCTTACGCTGCTGATCGAACGATCGCGCGCCGTGGTGCTGTCGGCCGCGATGGCCGATGCGGCGCTCGGCGCGCTGCGCCCGCGCCTGGTGAAGACGCGCCCGCCGCGCCACCTCACCCTGCAGCGGATCTTCTGCCATCCCTTCGAGGATCTGCTGATCCTGCCTGAGGATAACGACAAGCAGTTCGGCCGCATCTCGCGCGCCTCGCTGGCGCCGTGCTGGGAATTCGTCCTGCAATGCCTCGACCAGGCCGCGGTGAAGGAGCTCGAGGCCAGCCTGCGGCAATCGCCGGCCCCGGCCATCGGGTCGGAATCCGATCCGCGCATCGCCAAGCTCGGCGCCACGCTGTGGAACATCGCGGCCCGCCGGCTGCGCGAGGAGATCAGCCGCGCCCAGTCGGACGAAGCGTACCGGGGCGAGCTGGTCGCCCGGCTGGGCGGCGAGACCTGCCTGCTCGATCTTGTCGATATGATGGGCATGCTGGAGATCGCCGCCGCGCTGGAGGGCCTGCGTGAGCATCTCTCGCCCAAGCCGGTCGGCAAGCTGCTCGACGAGCAGGTCGAGGCGATCCATGAGGCCTATAACGCCCTGTGCAACAGCGGCGCCGGCCTGCCTGGCTATCTGCTCGCCTTCGCCGTCGCCCGGCTGACCGATCCGTTCCAGATGCTGCCGGTCTGCGAGGCGCTGAACGAACTGCCCACCGGTTTCGCCGATCTGAAGCCCGGCCAGTATGTCCGCCGCATGATCGCCGGCGACAGCAAGCGCTTCTTCAAGACGATCGGCCGCAGCGACCCGGCCAAGCTCGGCGACGGCAACATCGCCGGCATGGTCGACGATTTCGTGCGCATGATCGGCCGGCTCAAGGCCGACGGCATGGCCGAGGGGCCGCAGCCCGAGATGGATGCGGCCGGCGCCAAGCTGCGCGACATGGTCCGGATCGGCGTGCTCGACGGCTCGGACGGCAAGATCGTCGCCGCCCTGAGCGTGCCCTCGGCCGCGGGGGAGGCGGCCCGCGAAGCTTTGTTCGAGGCCAAGGTGGAGGCGGAGAACCGCGTCTATGCCATCCAGAAGGTGGCCAAGGTGGCCGGCGAGATCGGCGCCGAAAAGGACGTCGGTGGCACATTGAAGACGCTGGGCCAGCAGATCGAGCAGGGCGGCGCCTCGCTGATCGCCGATATCAAGGCAGGCAAGCTCAACGAACTGGGCCGCGAGGCGGCCAAGCAGCAGGTCTACGGCGCGGTCCGCATGCTGGAACTGGTCAGCGGTGCGCCCGCGGCCAACAAGCTGATGCGGGACGGATTGGCGGCCGTCGAGAAGATGCCGGGCTGACAGCCTGGCGACAAAGCGTCAGCGCACCGCCGCCGGGGCCTTGGGAGCATAGACGGCAGGCTCGGCATCAAAGCCCTTGAGGTCTTCGCCGAGCAGACCGAGCCGCAGCGGATCGAGGCCGGCGCGATCCACTGTGATCCGCATGTTGAAGGCCTGGTGGGAATAGCCGTGCTTGTCGCGGATGCGGTAGACCGCCGCGCCGCCGCGGCCGCCGCTGCCGGCCGGCTTGGTGATGGCGGCGCGCAGGTCGGTCAGGGCGACATGGCCCACTTCGACCTCCAGCAGCCGCTGCGCCACTTTCTCGGCATAGGCGAGGAAGCCGATGGCATCGATGCTGGCCGGCTGGCCGGTGGTGGTCGCGTCGCGGCTGAACTGTCCCAGCAGGATCTGGCCGGGCAGCGCCTTGGCGATGATGCGGGCCAGCGTGATGGTGACCTCGCCGACGATGTATTCGAAGCCGCGCGGCGTATTGCCTTCCACCTGGTGATAGGAGAAATGGCTGCCCAGCGCGAAGGCGGCCCGCAGGGAAGGCACCAGGCGCGGATCGCCCTTCTGCCGCGCCAGTGCGTTGTCGGTCAGGATCAGCGCCAGGGCCAGCCAGGTGCGGATATCGTGCTCCAGCCCCTTGTTGCGGTTCCAGACATAGAAGCCGTCGCCGACCGTGGAGCGCGCCAGCTCGGTGCGCAGGCCCGCCTCGTTCAGGCGCTTATTGGCGGCATTGATGCTGTACTCCAGTGAGCTCAGCTGCGCCACCTGTTCCAGCGGTGAATGCTTGGAGAAGCCGACGATGTCGAACAGGATGACGGCCCGGCTGGTGGTCGAGATCACGGTGTAACGCTTCACCAGGTTCTCGATCTGCAGCGGGCTGACATCCTTGCTGCCCTGGCCGATGCTGAACGGCAGGTCCATGGTGACGGCGCGGGCGCGCAGCAGCTTGCAGGTTTCGCTGAAGGTGCGGGCGCCCATCATGCGCTTGCCGCGGATCATGCGCGGCAGCTGCTCGGCCTTGCCGAGCACGTTATAGGGCTCGGAGAAGCAGAAACTGATCCGGCTGCCCTGGTAGGTCCAGCCGGCGACGATGGTCTTCCCCAGGCGCCAGGAGGAGTGCAGGACGAAATCGATCTCCCGCATGCCCTGGCGCACGGCATCGGCTTCACTCATGCCGGCCTGCTTTTTCCTGCTGTTGGTCCGGCTTCAGCTTACGCGGTCGGCCGCTGGCGCGCCATGGCGATCAGCCGGCTGGTGGCGGCATCGTGAGGGTGCAGGATGGCGGGATCGGTCAGCTCCTGCAGGATCGGCTTGGCCAGCTGCTTGCCCAGCTCGACGCCCCACTGGTCGAAGGAGTTGACGCCCCAGACCGCGCCCTGGACGAAGATCTTGTGTTCGTAGAGCGCAATCAGCATGCCGAGATGGAAGGGGTCCAGCCGCGGCAGCACGATGGTGGTGCTCGGCCGGTTGCCGGTGAAGACCCGGTGCGGCGCCAGGGCTGCCGCCTTGTCGGCCGGCATGCCCGCGTCGCGCAGCTCGGCCTCCGCCTCCTCACGGGTGCGGCCGCGCATCAGCGCTTCGGCCTGGGCGAAGGCATTGGCCAGCAGCATGTCCTGATGCTGGCCCAGCTTGTAGTAGCTGCTCAGCGGCACGATGAAATCGGCGGGAACCGGCTGCGGCCCCTGATGCAGCAGCTGGTAGAAGGCATGCTGGCCATTGGTGCCCGGCTCGCCGAACACCACCGGTCCGGTGGCATAGCCGATGCTGCGGCCCCAGCGGTCGACCGACTTGCCGTTGCTTTCCATGTCCGCCTGCTGGAGATAGGCGGGCAGGCGGGCGAGCCCCTGGTCGTAGGGCAGCACGGCCAGCGCGGTATGGCCGAGGAAATTGATGTTCCAGATGCCGGCCAGCGCCATCAGCACCGGCAGGTTCCGTTCGAGCGGGGTTTCGGCGAAATGCCGGTCCATCGCATGCGCCCCGGCCAGCAGGTCGCGGAAGCCCTGGAAGCCGATGCCGAGCGCGATGGGAAAACCGATCGCCGACCACAGCGAATAGCGCCCGCCGACCCAGTCCCAGAATTGCAGCACGCCGCTTTCCGGGATGCCGAACCTGCCCGGCACGCTGCGGTTGGCGGAGATGGCGAGGAAATGCTTCGTCCAGTCGGCCCCGGCGCCCAGGCGCTCCAGCAGCCAGGCGCGCGCCGTCTCGGCATTGGCCATGGTCTCCTGGGTGGTGAAGGTCTTGGAGGCGACGATCACCATCGTGGCGGCAGGGTCGCAGACCGCCAGGACGCGCGCGATATCGGCGCCGTCGACATTGCTGACGAAATGGATGTCCAGGCCGGGCTGGCGGTGGGGCGCCAGCGCTTCGGTCACCATGCGCGGGCCCAGGTCGGAGCCGCCGATCCCGATGGCGACGACATGCCGATAGCGCTCGCCGGTGGCGCCGCGCCAGGCGCCGCCACGGATCGCTTCCACCATTTCCGCCATGCGCAGCAGCTCGCGGTGCACGGCGGGCACGATATCCTCGCCGTCGACGATCAGGCTGCTTTCGCGCGGCAGCCGCAGCGCGGTATGCAGCACCGCGCGGTCTTCGGTGAGGTTGACATGCTCGCCCGCCAGCATGCGGTCGCGCCAGCCGACGACATCCGCCTCGCGCGCCAGGTCGAGCAGCAGGCTGAGTGTCTCCGGTTCGAGGCGCTGGCGCGACAGGTCCAGCACCATGTCGTGGCAGGAGAAGGAGAAACGCTCGAAGCGCTGCGGATCGCCGGCGAACAGGTCGCGCAGATGGTGCTGCCGCACCGCAGAGGCATGGGCGGCAAGCGTGCGCCAGGCAGGCGTCTGATCGATCGGCGGCGGCAGCGGCATCAGACCTCCAAGGCTGGATTCAGGTTATCACATCGGGGCCGGGGCGGCGCGTGCGCTGGCGGATTCCGGTTTGCGCCTCGGCAAAGTCGATCAGCGGCTGCAGCCGCGCCTGCACGTCATCCTGCTGGCGGGCCGGATCGGCTTCGAAAGCCTCGAAATACAACCGGACCGTCGCGCCCTCGGTTCCGGTGCCCGACAGGCGGGCAATCATCCGCGCGTCGTCGCCGCAGATCACCCGCAGGCCCTGATGGCGGCTTTCGCTGCCGTCGACCGGATCGCGGTAGGCGAAATCGTCGGCGGCGGTGATCGTCATCCCGCCGACACGGGTACCGGGCAGGCCCGGCAGGGCAGCGCGCAGGGCGTCGACCGCCGCCTGGGCGATATCGGTGTCGACCGCCTCGTAATCGTGGCGGGTGTAGTAATGCCGGCCGAAGCGGCGCCAATGCGCCTGCAGCAGCGACAGCACGGTTTCATCCGGCCGCTTCGCCAGGATGTTGAGCCAGAACAGCACGGCCCAGAGCCCGTCCTTCTCGCGTACATGGTCCGAACTAGTGCCGTAGCTTTCCTCGCCGCAGAGCGTGATGCGGCCGGCATCCAGCAGGTTGCCGAAGAATTTCCAGCCGGTCGGCGTCTCGAAGCAGGGCACGCCAAGGGCAGCGGCGACCGCATCGGCCGCCCGGCTGGTCGGCATCGAGCGCGCGATTCCCGCAATGCCCTTCGCATAACCGGGCGCCAGCGTCGCATTGGCGGCCAGCACGGCAAGGCTGTCGCTCGGCGAGACGGCGATACCCTTGCCCAGGATCATGTTGCGATCACCATCGCCATCGGAAGCGGCGGCGAAATCCAGTTTTCCGTCCAGCACCGCGTCGCGATAGAGGTCGGGCGCGTAGACCGGATTGGGATCGGGATGGCCGCCGCCGAAATCTTCCTTCGGCTCGGCATTCACAACCGCGCTCGCCGGCGCGCCCAGCATGTCGACCAGCAGGCGTTTCGCGTAAGGCCCGGTGACGGCATGCATGGCATCGAAGCGGAAGCGGAAATCGGGCCGTTTCAGCAGGGCAGCGATAGCATCGAAATCGAACAGGTTCTGCAGCAGTACCGCATAATCGCCGACAGGATCGATCACCTCGACTATCATGCCGGCCAGGCTCTGCTCGCTGATGCTGTCGATGCCGAGATCCGGAGCGTCAAGGGTGAGATACCGGGTGATCTCCTGGCTGCGCCGGTAGATCGCCTCGGTCACCGCTTCAGGGGCCGGCCCGCCATTGGCGACATTGTACTTGATGCCGAAATCGCCGTCCGGGCCGCCGGGATTATGGCTGGCCGAGAGCACCAGGCCGCCCTGCGCCCGGCGCGCGCGGATCACGGCGCTGGCCGCCGGCGTGGAGAGGATGCCGCCCTTGCCCAGCAGCACCTTGGCCACGCCATTGGCGGCCGCCATGCGCAGGATGATCCGGATGGCGGTGCGGTTGAAGTAGC
>CAYSCA010000058.1:0-16239 GCA_964429465.1 uncultured Rhodospirillaceae bacterium | reverse complement strand
CAGGATGCGGCCGATCGCCAGCATCTGCTGTTCGCCGCCGGACAGTTTCGTGCCCTGGCTTTTCAGGCGTTCCTTGAGATTGGGGAAAATCTGGTAGATCTCGTCCAGGCTCATGCCGCCGGCCTTCACCGCCGGCGGCAGGGTCAGGTTTTCATAGACATTCAGGCTGGAGAAGATGCCGCGCTCCTCCGGGCAGAAGGCGAGGCCCAGCTTGGCGATCCGGTTGGAGGGCAGCTGGATCAGCTCCTGGCCCTCATAGGACACCGAACCCTTCCGGTTCGGGACCATGCCCATCACGGACTTCATCGTGGTGGTCTTGCCGGCGCCGTTGCGCCCCAGAAGGGTGACGACCTCGCCCTTATGGACCTCGAAATTCATGCCGTGGAGGATATGCGATTCCCCGTACCAGGAATGCAGATCCCTGACGGCAAGCTCGACGCCGCCGCTGCCATTGCCACCGTTACGCATGGCCGGTCCCCATATAAGCCTCGATCACTTCCGGATTGCGCGACACGGTGTCGTAATTGCCTTCGGCAAGGATTTCGCCCCGGCGCAGCACGGTAATGGTGTCGGACAGCTTGGCGACGACGCTGAGGTTGTGCTCGACCATCAGCACCGTCCGGTTGGCGGCGACGCGCTTGATCAGGTCGGAGATGCGGTCGATGTCCTCGTGGCCCATGCCGGCCATCGGCTCGTCCAGCAGCATCATCTCGGGTTCCAGCGCCAGCGTGGTCGCGATCTCCAGGGCGCGCTTGCGGCCATAGGGCAGCTCGACGGCGGTCAGGTGGCGGTAATCGATCAGGCCGACGGCAGTCAGCAGCTCCTCGGCCCGGGCGTTCAGCGCGTTCAGGCTGGTCTCTGACTTCCAGAAGTGGAACGAGGTGCCGAGCGGCCGCTGCAGGGCGATCCGCACATTCTCCATCAGGCTCAAATGCGGGAACACCGCGGAAATCTGGAAGGACCGCACCATGCCGCTGCGCGAGATATCCGCCGGCTTCTCGCTGGTGATATCCCGGCCGTTATAGGCGATGCGGCCGTGGGTCGGGATCAGAAACTTGGTGAGCAGATTGAAACAGGTGGTCTTGCCGGCGCCATTCGGGCCGATCAAAGCATGAATGCTGTGACGTTTAACCTTGAGATTGACGTCCTTGACGGCAGTGAAGCCGGCAAATTGCTTAGTCAGCCCTTCGGTCGTGAGGATATAATCCTCGGCCATGGACGGTTCCTTTATTCTCTCCCTGGGTACCGCATGCGCGGTACGCGGAGAGATGGAACCGGATTCGGCCCTGCTTGTAAATAGTTTCGGCCGACCAGAGCGTTAATGCCGTCAAGAAAGGCTTTAGTCTAATTTTACGACAGCTTCTCCGCGGGTGTTGCAACCTGTGCCCGCCGCGCGATCTGATGTTCCCGATATGAGATATAAGTCGCGCTGGCGAAAATCACCGTGCCGCCGATCCATGTCCACAGATCCGGCACCTGGCCGAAGAACAGGAATCCGAGCACCGCAGCCCAGATCATCTTGGTGAAGTCCAGCGGCATCAGCACCGTGGTGTCGGCCAGCTTGAAGGCTTCCGCGAACAGGATATGGCCGACCGAGCCCAGTCCGCCGAGCAGGAACATCCAGCCCAGATGCTCCAGGCCCGGCGCCTGCCAGACGAACAGGGCGGCGATGCCGGTGATCGGGGTGACGAAGACCAGCATGTAGGTGGCGATCGTCAGGCTTGAATCGGTGCGCGACAGGATCTTGATGTCGATCATCGACACCGCCCAGAGGACGGCCGAACTGACCACCAGGATCGGGCCGAGATCCAGCGGCACCAGGCCGGGCCGCAGCACGATCAGGGCGCCGATGAAGCCGACGACGAGCGCGGCGATGCGCCGCGCGCGCAGGGTCTCGCCCAGGAAGAACACCGCGCCGATGGTCATGAACAGCGGCGCGGTGTAGGCCAGCGCAGTGGCCTCCGCCAGCGGCGTGATCGCCAGCGCGCTGAAGAACATCATCATCGAGATGCTGTTCACGCCCCCGCGCAGCGCATGCAAATGCAGCTTGGTGGTGCGGAAGGCGGTGAACCGGCTGCGAACCAGCGCCGGCATCAGCACCAGGAAGCCGAACAGGTTGCGGAAAAACGCCACCTCGATAGGAGGAAGGTCTTGCGATACTTTGGAGACCAAGGCATGCATGCCGACAAAGCAGAGGGTCGAGCCCAGCATCAATGCCATGGCCCGCAGCAGGGGAGAGGGGCTCGCAACGGGGCTCGCGACGGGAATTTCGGACATTCGGTCTGGGGCTCGCTAAAAAGTTAATATTTCAGCTTGGCGGATTTGCGAATATTGCAAAAATTGCAACTCTCCCCTGCGCTTCCGATCGAGGCGATCCTGCCTGCCGTGCAGGCTGCGCTGGCCGGGGGCAGCAATCTGGTGGTCCAGGCGCCGCCCGGATCCGGCAAGACGACCCTGCTGCCGCTCGCATTGCTCGACCAGCCCTGGGCCGCAAGCGGCCGCATCATCGTGCTGGAGCCGCGCCGGCTCGCGGCCCGCATGGCGGCGCGCCGCATGGCCAGCCTGCTTGGCGAGGCGGTCGGCGAGACCATCGGCTACCGCGTCCGCCTCGACACGAAGTCAGGCCCGAAGACGCGGATCGAGTTCAACACCGACGGCGTGTTCCTCCGCCGGCTGCAGCGCGATCCGGAATTGCAGGGTATCGCCGCCGTCCTGTTCGACGAATGTCACGAGCGCGGGCTGGAATCCGACACGGCGCTGGCGCTCTGCCTGGAAGCGCAGGCCGCGCTGCGACCCGATCTGCGGCTGGTCGCCATGTCGGCGACGCTGGATGCCGCGCCCTTCGCCCGGCTGATGGGCGGCTGCCCGATCCTCAGCGGCGAAGGCCAGAGCCATCCGGTGGAAACCCGCTGGCGGCCGGCCGCGGCACAGGCGCGGCTGGATGACACGGTGGCCGAGGCGGTCCGCACCGCGCTGACCGAAACCGATGGCGACCTGCTGGTTTTCCTGCCTGGCCAGGGCGAGATCCGCCGTGTCGAGACGCGGCTCGGCGCCGCGGGCCTGCCGGGGCATGTTTCCGTGCTGCCGCTTTACGGCGAGCTGGCGGGCGACCAGCAGGATCAGGCATTGCAGCCCAGTCCGCCAGGCCGGCGCAAGATCGTGCTTTCCACGGCAATTGCCGAGAGTTCGCTGACCATCGAAGGCGTGAAGGTCGTGATCGACAGCGGCTATATGCGCCAGCCGCGTTTCTCGCCCAGCACCGGGATGGCGCGGCTCGAAACCCTGCGGGTCAGCCAGGCCTCGGCCGACCAGCGCCGCGGCCGCGCCGGTCGCGTGGCGCCCGGCATCTGCTACCGGCTCTGGGCCGAGGCAGCGCATGGCGGCCTGCCGAAATTCACCGCGCCCGAAATCGCGGTGACCGACCTGACGCCGCTGGCGCTCGACCTTGCCGCCTGGGGCGTGCGCGACGCCAGGACGCTGCCCTGGCTGGATGCACCGCCGGATGCCGCGCTGTCCTATGCCCAGGATCTGCTGCGCCGGCTGGGAGCACTGGACGAAGCCGGCGCGATCACGCCGCATGGCAGGGCGATGGCGGAACTGCCGCTGCATCCGCGACTGGCGCATATGGTGATCCGCGGCCATGAGATGGGGCAGGGCGGGCTCGCCTGCGCGCTCGCGGCGCTGCTTGCCGAACGCGATATCGCGCGTGCCGGCGCGGGCGGCGCGCGGGATGCCGATCTGCGCTGGCGCCTCGAGATCGTCGTCGGTGAGGGCGACCGCGATGCCGCGCCGCAGGGCCTGCGGGTCGACATGAATGCGGTGCGCCAGATCCGCAAGCTGGCCGAAGGCTGGCGGCGGCAGATCGGTGCCGCACCGCATCGGGGCGCGGTCGAGAAGGCCGGCCTGCTCGTGGCGCTGGCCTATCCCGACCGTATCGCCAGGGCGCGCGGCGGGGCGGGCAGCTTCCTGCTCAGCGGCGGCCGGGGCGCCCGGCTCGATCCGCTGGATGGCCTGAGCCGCGAGACCTATCTGGCGGTCGCGGAAGTCGATGGCGCCCAGGCCGATGCGCGCATCTTCCTGGCGGCGCCGCTGCGCGAAGCCGATATCGAGAGCGGGCTCTCCGTCATGATCGAAAGCCGCGATGCCGTCGAGTGGGATGATCGTGCGCAGGCCGTGCTGGCGCGCCGCCAGCAGCGGATCGGGGCGGTGGTGCTGCGCGAGCAGCCGTTGCGCAACGTGTCGGCGGATCTGGTACAGCAGGCATTGGTGGCGGCAATCCGCAAGGCCGGGATCGCTGCGGTGCTGCCGTGGACGCCGGCCCTGCGGCAATGGCAGGCGCGTGTCGCGCTGCTGCGGCAGCATCTGCCGGCGGCGAGCGACTGGCCCGACATGAGCGATATGGCGTTGAGCGAAAGGCTGGAGACATGGCTGACGCCGTATCTCGGTGGCATCACCAAGCTGTCGCAGCTGGCTGGCATTGATCTGCATGCGGCTCTTGTTCATCAGCTCGACTACGCGCAGCAGAAGATGATCGAAACCGAGGCGCCGACCCATTGGCGGGTTCCGTCGGGCTCCAACATCCCGATCGACTACACGCAGGGCGATGTTCCGGTGCTTGCTGTTCGCCTGCAGGAGATGTTCGGCTGCGCGGAGACGCCATCGATCGCAGGCGGCAGGGTGAAGCTGCTGCTGCATCTGCTGTCGCCGGCGCGGCGGCCCTTGCAGGTCACCAGTGATCTCGCCGGCTTCTGGCAGTCCAGCTATCGCGCGGTGCGGGCAGAGATGCGCGGACAATATCCGAAGCATGACTGGCCGGAGAATCCGCTGCAGGCCATGCCGACGGCGCGCGCCAAGCCGCGCCGCTGATGCTTGTTGCCGGCATCCGCACTTCCTAGGATGCGTTGATGACGCCTGAGCGACGCAACGAGGTGCGGATCCTGTACGGCGATCCCGGGCAGGGCACGCGGCGGCTCTATCGCCAGGCCCTGGCTTCGGCCGGCTATTCCCAGCTGCGCGAATTCGACAATCTCAACGGCTTTGCCGATCTGCTGGCGGTGGCGCAGCCGGACCTGATCTTCATGGATGTCGCCATGCCCGGCGGGGATGTGCCGGCGCTGGTCGCCGACCTGCGCCACAGCCGGCTGGGCGTCAATCCCTATCTGCCGGTGGTGCTGACCACCTGGGATACCGAGCAGGCGCTGGTGCGCAGGATCATCGACGCCGGCGCCGACGACCTGCTGGTCAAGCCGCTCTCGACCCGCGCGCTGCTCGACCGCATCGAGATCGTCGGCATGCATCGCAAGCCCTTCGTCGTTACCTCCGACTATATCGGCCCGGATCGGCGCCGGGAGGCGGCGCGGCGCGACAGCAGCATACCGCTGATCGAAGTGCCGAATCCGGTCCGCGCCAAGCTGGCGGGCGAGCCGCTGGAGGCCAAGGCATTGCAGCAGGCGATCCGGGCGACGAACGAGCAGGTGAACCAGCAGCGCCTGCGCGCCGCCGCCTTCCGCATTGCCTTCGTCACGCAGCAGATCATCCCGCTTTACCAGGCCGAGCTGCCACCCGATGAAGGCACGCTGGCGATGCTGCACGACCTGATCGCGTCGGTGGAGGATATCCGCAAGCGCATCGTCGATACCGAGTTCGCCCATGTCGGCCAGATTTGCGACCGGCTGCTGCAGCCGGCGCGTCAGATGGCCGAGCAGGGCGGTGCTTTCGTCTTCACGCCGGACTGGCAGAAACCGTTTGCACTGATGAAGACGCTGGGCGACGCGGTGCTGGCTTTCTTTCATCCCGATCGGGACGCATCCGCGCTGGCCGGCGAAGTCGCCGCGGCCATCGACCGCTTCCGCGCCCGCAAGGCGGCACAGGCAGTCGGCCAGGTACCGGTCGGCTGATCAGCGCAGGGCCTCGTCGGGCCGCAGCAGGAAGCCGGCCATCAGCCGGTCGACAGGCGCGAAATCGTCGGTCAGCACCGGGGGATCGGCGGCGGCAATGCGGGCATCGAGATCCTCGCCGGGCCAGCGCAGCCAGGTGCGCCGGCCGAATTGCGAGAGGGGTTCGGCAGCGCGCAGCACCGGGCCGGGGCTCGCCTCGCGCAGGCCCAGCACCACGAAAGTGACCCGCCCGCCGCGCCGGCGGCTCTCGTCGTCGAGCCAGACCTCAACGGCCGGGAAATCGCGCTGCATCGTCTTCACAAGGGCGAAGGTGAAGCGCGGGTTCTCGCTCTGGTCGATCACGTTGATGGCATAGGCGCCGCCGGGCGCCAGCCGGCGCAGCACCAGCTGATGGAATTCGCGCGTGACCAGATGCGCCGGAATCGAGAAGTCGTGGAAGGCGTCGCCGAGGATGAGGTCGAAGCGCTGCCCACCGGGCAGCGTCGCCAGCGTGCGGCGCGCATCGGCATGGATGATGCGCAGCGCCGGGGCATTGGGCTTCAGCCACATCGCCTCGGCGGCCACCCGGGTCACCGCCGGATCGATTTCCGCCACGGTCAGTTCGGCCGACGGGAAGGCGGCCGCCCAGGCGCGCGGCAGCGTGAAGGCGCCGCCGCCGACGAAATAGGCCCGCGGCGGCTGGCCCTGCAGCAGGCGCAGCGTGCGTTCGGCGACGAAATGCAGATAGGGCGAATACAGCAGCGTGGGGTCGTCGCGGTCGTTGATGCTGTGCGCCAGATGGTCGAGCACCATCGCGGCGGAAGGCCGGCCGCTCTGCGGCGCGAAGTCGATCACCCGGATGCAGTAATAATCGCTTTCGGTATGGCAGGGCGCGGCAAAGCCCGGCAGCCGCGCCAGCCCGATTCCGCCGAGGATCAGCAGCGCGACCAGCGGCGCAGTGACGAAACTCTTGCGGCCCTGAAGCCAGTAGGCGATGGCGAAGGCGAGATAGAGGATCGCGACGGCCAGCATGGTGCCGGCCGAGCCGATCCAGGAGATGAACAGGTAACCTGCGCCCAGGGTGCCGAAGATGCTGCCGGCCGCGCCGAGCGCGAACATGCGGCCGATCACCGGGCCTTGCCGGTCGGGCGCGTCGTCGATGGCGAGTTTGGTCAGCACGGGCGAGACAATGCCGACGAACAGGCTGGGCAGGAAGAAGACACCGCCGGCCAGCAGGGTAATGAGCAGCAGGGGCGGCGTCTGGCTGTCGCCCAGCAGCGCTGCCAGCCAGTGCAGCAGCGGCGTGGCGCCCGCCGCGGTCAGCCCGGACAGCAGCAGGGCGATGGCGATGCCGCGCAGGCCGGATCGCGCGGGGATATCGGGCGCCGCCAGCCGGCCGCCGATCCAGTGGCCGATGGAGAAGCCGGCCAGCACGACCGCGATCACCGCCGTCCAGGTATACAGCGACATGCCGACATAAGGCGCCAGCATGCGGCCGGCGACGATCTCCACCACCAGCGAGGCGGCCGAGGTCAGAAAAAGGGTAAGGCCGTAGGCGGCCTGGCGCTTGAAGGTCACCCGGCCACTTTAATTGATCGGCGCGCCGGCGGCGATGGCCTTGGCCAAAGCGGCCTCCTGCTGCCGGGCATAGGCCGGGAAATCCATCTTCTCGTACTGCTTCTCGGCGACGAAGCGGAACATCGCGAGGAAGGCCGGCGGCGGCAGCAGGCCGCGCATTCGGGCCGCGGCGACATTATGCGCCGCGCCGCTGACCGGCTTCTCCGGCAGGAACAGGATGGTCGGCGTCGCGGTCACCGCCCAGCGCCGCGCCATCTCCTTCTCCGGCAGCGCCTTGCCGTCGAGGTCGGTGACCTCGCGGGCGCCGAACTGGTTGAGCTGGATCATCTCGAAATGGCGGCGGATATAGCCGCTGATCGTGGCATTGGAGAGGTGCTTCTCGTGCATCTCGGCGCAGTAGATGCAGCCGCGCTGCTCGAAGGTGACGGCGACGCGCTTGCCCTTGGCGGCGGCCTCTTCGATATCCTGCGCGAGGTCGAGGAAGCTTTCCAGGAACCAGTCCTGCACATGCAGGCCGTCGTCATTCAGCTTCGCCGCGCGCGCGGCCGCAGGCACCAGCGGGAAAGCCAGGGCGGAACCGATCAATGCGCGGCGCGTGAACATGCAGGCTCTCGGTCAGGGGCGAAGATGCACCCAGCCGGTCAGGCTGCGCTCGACGATCTCCGGCAGGCCGTTCGGCACTACCTCCACATCGGGCAGAAGATCGGCAGACGTCTTCTTCATCGAATCCAATGTAGCGCCGCAGGCGATGAATTCCACATCCAGGTCCTGCAGCCCGGCGATGCGCTGGGCGACCGGGCTGTCCTGGAGCAGGGCGGCGATGCCCGGCCCGTAGGCGATGACCGCCAGCTTCACCTGGGCGGCATCGTAATATTTCTGGATGTTGACGATATTGCTGAGCACCGCGTTCATCCGCTTGGGGTCGTCTTCCGACAGGCTGATGACGATGCGCCGCGGGTTGTCGATATCGGGCTGCGGGTCGGCGAACTTGCCTTTGCGCTCCTGCGCCATGGCCGGCGCCGCCCAGGCAAGGGCGGCCAGCATGAGAAAAGCGCGGCGGGAGGTCATCGGTCAGTCCAGTCAGTCGCCTGTCCGTTGCGTCGGGGTCACGCCCAGCCTGGCGGCCAGGTCGCTGGTGATCTTCGGCGGGGTCTTGCGGCAGTCCGTCATGCAGGCTTCCGCCTTCACATCCGGCCGGGGATCGCCGCCGGCAATGAAGCCGTCGCGGTTCGGCAATCTTACTGTCCTCAGGCCCTCAGCATCCAGTTCCTTGTCCGCCGGCCAGAGGTCAGCCTGATTGAGCAGCCAGGCAACGATGGAATAGACCTCCTCGGGCGTCAAGCTCTGTGGCGCGCCGAAGGGCATGGCGCGCCGGATGTAGTCGTACAGCCCGGGCGCATACGGCCAATAGCTGTCGATGGTCTTGCGCGGATCCTCCGAGGTCAGCGTGCCGTGGCCGCCGATCAGCTCGGGGTAGCGGCCGGCGCCCTCGGCGAATTCGCCATGACAGGCGGCGCATTGCGCCATGTAGAGCTCCTCGCCGGCGGCGACATTGCCCTTGCCCGGCGGCAGGCCTTGCCCGTCGGGACCGCGCACGTCGATGTTCCAGCCCGCGATCTCTGCCTTGGTCGCCGGCTTGCCGAACCCGAACCGCCCGGGCGTCTTGTCCTGCGCCCATGAGGCGGAAACCGGGGCAGCGGCGGCGATACCGAAAGCCAGGGCGAGCGCGAGAGACTTAACCGATCTGGACATTCTCGACCTCGCCGCTCGCATGCACCCGCCAGGTATGGATGGAATTCTTGTGGTAGATCGAGTTCAACCCGCGGACCCTCCGCAGGGCATCGATGGCCGGCTGCACATAGCCGCTCTCGTCCATGGCGCGGCTCTGCAGCAGCATCGGCCGCCCGTCCCATTGCAGCGGCAGGCGGAAGCGCGTCAGGCTCTTGGAGAAGACCGGCGACTGCAGTTCCGCCGTCTGCCAGTTCATGCCGCCATCGAGGCTTACATCGACTTTCCTGATCTTCCCGTAGCCTGACCAGGCGATGCCGCGGATCTCGTAGAAACCCTTGCCGAATTTCAGCGGCTTTTCCGGGCAGGGTGAGGTGATCACCGAATTCGCCTCCTGCACGAAGGTGAATTGCCGCGCTTTGCCGTCCGGCATCAGGTCGGTGTATTTCGAGGTTTCCTCGCGGTGATGCCAAGGCTGGTCGCCGATCTTGATGCGCCGCAGCCATTTGACATTCACGTTGCCTTCCCAACCCGGCACCATCAGACGCAGGGGATAGCCGTTCTCGGGCCGGATGCGCTCGCCATTCTGGGAATAGGCGACGATCACGTCGTCCATCGCCTTGTCCAGCGGGATGCTGCGGGTCATCGCCGCGGCATCGGCGCCTTCGGCCAGCAGCCATTTCGCCGCTTTCTGCAGGCCAACCTCGGCCAGCAGGGTGGAAAGCTTCACCCCGGTCCATTCGCAGCAATGCACCATGCCATGGCTGAACTGCACGCCGGCCATCTGGGCGCCCTTCCATTCCATGCCGCCATTGGCCGGGCATTCGAGGAAATGGATGCGGCTGACCGACGGGAAGCGCATCAGGTCGTCCATGGTGAAGATCAGCGGCCGGTCGACCAGGCCATGGATCATCAGCCGGTGCTGCGCCGGGTCGATCTCCGGTACGCCGCCATGGTGACGTTCGAAACACAGGCCGTTCGGCGTGATGATGCCGTCCAGCTCGTGAATGGGCGTGAAGTTGACCGATGATTCTTCCGTCGCCGTCAGCCAGGCCACATTGCGGCGGACGGTATTCTTCTCGAAAGGCGAGGGCATGCCGTAGGGATTGGCCGCAACCCCCGACCCGAGGCTCTGCATCCATTCCGGCACATTGGGCGGCAGGTTGTCAGGCCCCGCCGCCATCGCCTGGCCAACGCCGGCGCCGGCCAGCAGGGTGACTCCGCCGGCGGCCGCCGAACGCTTGAGGAAGCTGCGCCGCGAGGGCTGGTCGAACGTCGTCATCTTGGCCTTCCTCCGGTTCAGCCGGCGATGCCGCGCGGATCGGCACCCAGCACCTTCACGCTGCGGTTTTCCGGGATGGCGACAGTCTTTCTGGTCGCCAGGTGCTTCGCCACCAGGTCATAGATCGGCGGGCCTTCCGTGCCCTCGTTCACCGAGGCCCAGCCGGCGACGGTGTAGGTCTTGCCGGGCTGGATCGCCTCGCCGCTGCGCAGCAGGGTCATGCTGGAGATGCGCTGGCCGATCGGCTTGGCGATATCGATGCTGTAGGCCATGCCGCCGACGCGCACCATGTCGCCGCCCTGCTGGTAATAGGGGTCGGGGTTGAACAGGTTGTCGGCGACGTCTTCCAGCACGGTCTTGAGGAATTCGCCGGTCATCTGGTTGCGATAGACGTTCGGATAGGTGATCGCCGTCTGGGAGTAGAGCGCGTCGCCGGTGATCTCCTGGCCCGGCAGCAGGGTGGCGCCCCAGCGGAAGCCCGGCGAGAGCGCGATTTCCACGTCGCGCTCGGCAATCATCGCCTGGCAGATCAGATCGTCGAACGTGCCGTTGAAATTGCCGCGGCGATAGAGCAGCGAATCCGTGCGGCCATGCACCTTGTCGAGCGCGGCCTTATGCGGCGCGCGGATATCGTCGATCAGTTTCGCCATCGCCGGATCGGGCGCGATGGCATCGGAGAAGACCGGGATCAGACGGAAGCGGTAATCGCTGATCCGCTTGTTCCTCACGTCGAGATCGAGGCGAGCGAGGAATTTGCCGTGGCTGCCCGGCGCCACCAGCAGGGTGCTGCCGACCTTGATCACCGCCGGAATCGCATCATGGGTATGGCCGGTCAGGATGACATCGATGCCCTTGACCCGGCCGGCCATCTTGCGGTCGACATCGAAGCCGTTATGGCTGAGCAGCACGATCAGGTCGGCGCCGGCATCGCGCGCCGCATCGACATGCTCCTGCACCCGTTCCTCGTCGATGCCGAAGGACCATTCCGGAATCAGGTAGCGGGGATTGGCGATCGGCGTATAGGGGAAAGCCTGGCCGATGACGGCGATCTTCACGCCGCCGCGCTCGAAGATCTTGGTCGAGTCGAAAACGGCATCGCCGAAGCCGGTATCCTTCACGTTGCCGCACAGGAAGGGAATTTTCATTCCCTCGGTCAGCGTCTTCACGCGCTCCGCGCCGTAGGTGAATTCCCAGTGCGCCGTCATGGCATCGACGCCCAGCGCCTCCATGACCTGCACCATGTCGGCGCCCTTGGTCACCATGGAGGTGTAGCTGCCCTGCCAGGTGTCGCCGCCATCCAGCAGCAGGGTATTGTTCGGACGCTCGGCCCGGATCGCCTTCACCAGGGTGGCGAGATGGGCCACGCCGCCCAGCTTGCCGTAATCCTTCGCCAGCTGGACAAAGTCGTTGCAGGCGAGCGCATGCGCTTCCGGCGTCCCGGCCTTGATGCCGAACTGCTCCATCATGTGGCGGCCGACCAGATGCGGCGGCAGGCCGAGCGCTTCGCCGACGCCGATATTGACGCTCGGCTCGCGGAAATGCAGCGGCACCAGCTGCGCATGGATGTCGGTGAAATGCAGCAGCGTCACCTGGCCCAGTGGCTGAAAGCGCAGCAGGTCGGATTGCGATATGGCCTGCGCAGCGGCCGCCGCGCCGAGCGGCGCGCCGCCACCCAGCAATACGGCCGCGGCAGCGCCCGCCTGGAGAATGTCGCGGCGGCTCAGCATCGGAAAACATCCATTGAATCAAGCATCACAACAGTTTTTTTCTGTACAAAACAGGTAAAACGAATGCCCCAGAAGGGGCATTCGCGGCTTAGCGGCGGACGCTGGGGGCTTCGGACTTCAGGCCGTTACCACGCCAGGCGACGTAAAGTTCCAGGTTGGTGTATTCGTCGGAGCCGCGCGGATAGGTCGCGGCCCGGACTTCCTGGTTGCAGCCTTCGAAGCGGCGATGCAGCGAACCGAAGGACTGCCATTTCAGCCGGTAGCTCGGATAGCCGTTCGACTGGCCCTGGCTGAGATTTTCCACGCCGATATTCATGCCGGCGTTGTTCACGTGGCAATGGACGCAGGCAACATCCATCTGGCCGCGGCGGGTCTCGTAGAATTCCTTGCCTTTGGCAAAGAACGGTGCGGCCGGCCCGTCGATCTTCACGTTGATCGGCATGCCGCGCGACTGGTATTCCACATAGGCGGTCAGGCCGAGCAGGGGCTTGGAATCCCATTTCAGCTCCGAGGCCTTCATGTTCTCGGTGCGGCACATATTGATGCGGTGCTCGATGCTGGCGAGCTTGCCGCGCTTGGGCTCGAATTTCGGATAGGTGACGGCGACGCCCTTCATGCTCTTGGCGGCATCGCCATGGCATGACGCGCAGGACTTGCCCGCCGCGCCTTCCACCTTGTTCCATTCGCTCTCGCCGTCCTGGACGGCCAGCATGCCGGGATTCTCGAAATCGTCGTCCTGCATCGCCTGGGTTTCGGGCGAGGCGAAGACGTATCCCGACATTTTGTCGCCCGAGATGAACTCGGCGTATTTCGGGTTGGCGCGGTACTGCGCCAGCGGATCGCCGCCATCGGCCGCCGCCGAGCTTTTCGGCTTGTCGTCGCTGCAGGCCGCCAGGAGAGCCATGACGGCGACGGAAGCAAGAGTGACGAAACGTTTGCTGGTCCTGGTCATTGTTCCCCCGCTGCTATACGCGTCCCGCCATGTTCAGGCGACTTTGATCGGATGGCTGGCCTTGTAGACGCTGCCGTCGTCATCGGTCCAGGCGAAATCGAGCGTGCCGCTCTCCGTCGCCTTGAGAAAGAAAGAGATATAAGGATTGGCGGAGATCGCCGCTTCCAGCTTGGCCTCGAAGACCGGCTTGCCGTTATACGCGACGGTCATCTTGTTGATGATCTTGCGCGGGATCGGCTTGCCTTCCTTGTTCTTGCGCTGGCCCGATTCCATCGGATGCGAGACCAGCGTCTTGATCTCGATCACTTCGTCCTTTTTCGCGTTGCTCGGCACCCGGATGCGCGGCTTGACGTCTTCAGCCATGATTCAATCCTCTCTGATCTGTCTGGTCCGCTCTCAGCCGCCGCAGCCGCCGATGGTGACCTTCACTTCGCGCGACGCGGTCCAGGCGCTGCCGTCGCTCATCTCGGCGACCGCAATGATGTTCTGGGTTTCCGCCATGCGCATGCGGAACTGCACCTCGGCCTTGCCGCTGGCCGGGAATAGGCTGAAGCTGGCGACGCCGGGCAGGGGATTCTTGTCGGCCACCACATGGATCGCCTTGACGTAATCCTTCTCCGTCATCGGGCTGTCGACGACGATGGTGACCGGCACGGTATTGCCGTTCTCAGCGATTTCCTGCGTCTTGATCTGCACCTTGCCGGCCTTCGGCGCGGTCTTCACCAGATCGGTGAGCAGCTTGCGGGCCGTTTCCGGTGTGGCCCGCGCGCCGAGCGGCGCCATGGTGGCGGCAACGCCGCCCAGCCCGAGCGCGACGGCCTGGCGACGGCTCAGGCCCTTGCGGGCGATGTCTTGGATGACGGTCATGTCGGGCACTCCTGTTTCCAACTCACTTAGGGCGCGACGCGGTTATTTCAGCGTCGACAGATAGGCGACCAGGTCCTCGACCTGTTCGGCGGTCAGCATCGGCTTGCCTTCGAATTTCTTCTGCACGCGATAAAGCCCGCTCACCCGGTAATAGGCCGGCATGATGGTGTCTTCGTTGAGCAGCTTCGGATTGACGATCCGCATGCGAATCTCCGCCGGGCTCAGGCGGCTGCCCACCTCGGTCAGGTCGGGCCCGACATTGCCGATGCGAAAGGCGACCTCGGGAATCGGCAGCTTGTGGCAGATGACGCAATTGCCCTGGCCGCCGGTGGTCGCCCATTTGCGCCCCTGGGCCGGGTCGCCGGGCTTGCCGGTCAGCGACTTGTCGATCGCGTAATCCTTGACCTCGTAGGCGACGAGGCCGGGTTCGCTGACCTTGGCGTCCTGGGCCAGCGCGGTGCCGCCGGTCAGGACCAGGGCGGCCAAGGCGGCCATTGCGGAACGGTTCACGCCCTTAAGACTGATCTGCAGCATCATTCCTCCCGTTCCTTGCCCTCGTTGTGCTTTGGGGCTTGCCAGCATGGGTTTTTGCTGGTGCCCAAGTCCATAACAAAGTTATTCCACATTACGCAAGTGGGTATTTTCTCGATTCCGCTTAACTGCATGCCGCCGTTCCGCTTTCCAGGGGCTCCAGAAGTCGGGCGAGGGCTGGATAAAAGAAGTCGGCGCCCTGGTAGCCGGTCAGCCGCCCGATTTCCCGGTTGCAGGCCAGAACGACGAAGGTAGGTGTGTAATAGACGGCCAGGCGCGGCAGGTCGGCCGGCCAGGTGCGGGCCAGATCGACCCGGCGCAGCGGCGCGCGCGTGCCTTCATCGGAATGGGGATACCCCGGTCCGATCTCGCTGTGCCAGGCGCGGCACCAGGCGCAGTCGTCGCGCTCCAGCATCACCAGCTGGGCGGATTGCGCCTGTGCCGCGGCCGCGCTGCCCAGAGCGAGAGCTAAAACACACAAAAATTGTGCAATGCGAAGAAACATCGTGCGCAAATGTTATTTGATCTTCAGGACACGATCAATAGGCTCGGCAGCGGGAGGAACCGATTCATGCACCACCTGCGCCGCGCGCTTGTCGCCTTTGCCTGCCTGTTCGCCGTTTCGGCGCAAGCCGAACCCGTGCGGCTGGTGCATGAGGGGCGCGGGCTGGATGGCAATTTGACGCTGGCGGCGGGAAAGAACGTCAAGGACGGGCTGTTCCTGCTGGTGCATGGCACGCTCGCCCATAACCGCATGGAGATCATGGCGGCCCTGCAGGAGATGCTGGCCGAGCGCGGCATCTCGACCCTGGCGCTGACCCTGTCGCTCGGCATCTCGGATCGCAAGGGGATGTTCGACTGCACCCAGCCGCATCGCCACAGCAACGCGCAGGCGGCAGCCGAGATCGGCGCCTGGGTCGGCTGGGCCGCCGGGCAGGGCGCCGGCCGGATCGGCCTGCTCGGCCATTCCCGCGGCGGCAGCCAGGTCGCCTATTACGCGGCCCAGGCGGGCGACAGGCTGCCGGCGTCGGTGACGAAGATCGTGCTGGCGGCGCCGACCACCTTCGACCGCGCGCGGGCGGGTGAGGAATACAAGGCCCGCTATGGCGGCAACCTCGATGCGGTGATGGACCGTGCCGCCGCGCTGGTGGCCGGCGCGAAAGGCGCCGAGCTGATGCCGGACACCGATTTCATGTACTGCCCGAAGGCGAAGGTCGCGGCTTCCACCTTCATCGACTACCACTGGGGCGACGGGCGCAACGACGCGCCGAGCCTGCTCGCCCGCATCCGCCGGCCGGTGCTGGTCGCGATCGCCGGCGGCGACGAGGTCGTCAAAGATCTGCCGCAGCGGCTGGAGACGGCGAAGAAGCCGGCAGGATTCCGCGCCGTCACGGTGGATGGCGCGGATCATTTCTTCAAGGACCTCTATGGCGAGGATCTTGCCGACGCGATCGCGAAGTTCTGGGCCGACTAGCCGCCGTTCTCCCAGCCCGGGATAAACGGCGCGACCTGCAGGCCGCCATCCCAGATCATCTTCAGCGCCACATAGGCGATGATCAGTAGGCCGATATAGGCGATCCAGTGAAAACGGTCGAGCAGGCGGGCGATGAACTTCGACGCCACCGCCATCAGCGCGATCGACAGCATCAGGCCGAAGCCGAGGATGTAGGGATGCTCGCGCGCCGCGCCGGCCACCGC
>CAYSCA010000057.1:2200-16498 GCA_964429465.1 uncultured Rhodospirillaceae bacterium | reverse complement strand
AGACACGATCGCGGCGTTCAGGCACCGCACCATCCACGCCTTCCATACCGAGGGCGCGGGCGGCGGCCATGCGCCCGACATCATCAAGGTGGCGGGGCTTGCCAATGTGCTGCCCAGTTCCACCAACCCGACCATGCCCTACACGGTGAATACCGTGGACGAGCATCTCGACATGCTGATGGTCTGCCACCATCTGGACGCCAAGATTCCGGAAGACGTTGCCTTTGCCGACAGCCGTATCCGGCGCGAGACGATTGCAGCCGAAGACATCCTGCACGATCTCGGCGCGTTTTCGATGATGTCCTCCGACAGCCAGGCGATGGGCCGGGTCGGCGAGGTGATCATCCGCACCTGGCAGACGGCGGACAAGATGAAGCGTCAGCGCGGCCGGCTGCCCGAGGAAAAGGGCGACAACGATAACGTCCGCGTCAGGCGCTACATCGCGAAATACACGATCAACCCGGCGCTGTCCCACGGCGTGGCGCATGAGATCGGCTCGGTGGAGGTCGGCAAGTTCGCCGATCTGGTGATCTGGAATCCGGCCTTTTTCGGCGTGAAGCCGGAGATGGTGCTGAAAGGCGGCAGCATCGCCGCGGCGCCGATGGGCGATCCGAACGCCTCGATCCCCACGCCGCAGCCGGTGCATTATCGCCCGATGTTCGCCAGCTTCGGCCGCAACATGGTGCAATCCAGCCTCACCTTCGTGAGCCAGGCCGGCCTGGATGCCGGGATCGCGCAGAAATTCGGCCTGCAGCGCCCTCTCGTGGCGGTGAAAGGCTGCCGCAAGGTGACCAAGAAGGACATGGTGCATAACAGCTACATGCCGGAGATCGAGGTCGATCCGGAGACCTATGTCGTGCGCGCTGACGGCCAGTTGCTGACCTGCGAACCGGCATCGGTGCTCGCCATGGCGCAGCGCTACTTCCTGTTCTGACCGCCATGCTGCGCTCGACACAGGTCGTGCATGCCGGCCGCTGGCCACAGCCCGAACGCCGCGCCACGGTGACGCTGGCGCATCATGATCGCCATCGCCGGCGCATCCGGCTGACCGCCGACGACGGCACCGCCTTCCTGCTCGATCTGCCAGAGGCCACCGTGCTGCGGCATGGCGACGGGCTGAAGCTGGAGCAGGGCGGCTATATCGAGGTGCAGGCGGCGCCGGAGCCGCTGGTGGAGGTGCGTGCCGGCACGCCGCAACTGCTGGCGCGGCTCGCCTGGCATCTGGGCAACCGGCACCTGCCGGCGGAAATCCATGCCGCGCATATCCTGATCCGCGACGACCACGTCATCGTGGACATGCTGAAGGGCCTGGGCGCCGAGGTGCGGGCCGTGGAAGCGCCCTTCGATCCAGAAGGCGGCGCCTATGGCCAGCACAATCACGATCCGTCGCATCCCTACGGCCTCGGCTCGCGCTACGGGAAGCAGCCGCATAGCCATGATCATGAGCATGGTCACGGCCATCATCACCAGCATTCTCACGGCGATGACGACCACCACTGACCTCTACCGGCTGCTCGCCTGGTTCTCGCCCAGCTATCCGATCGGCGCCTTTTCCTACAGCCACGGCATCGAGCAGGCCGTGGAAGCCGGCCGGATCGGCGACGCCGCTTCGCTGGCGGCTTGGATCGGCCATATCCTGCGCCATGGCGCCGGCTGGGTGGATACAGTGCTGCTGAAGGAAGCCTATGCGGCGTCCGGTGATGCGGGGAGGCTGGATGAACTGGCCGATCTGGCAGTGGCCTGGCGCGGCTCCGCCGAAACCGCGCTGGAATCCTCGCAGCAGGGCGGCTCGTTCCTGACCATCACCCGCAGCGCCTGGGCCCATCCCGCGCTCGATGCCTTTGTCGCGAGGCGCGGCGAACGGCCGCTGGCGCTCAGCATTGCCGTCGGGGCGACTGCCGCGGCGCACCGGCTGGATATCACTGCCGTGCTTGGCGCCTATCTGCATGCCTTTGCGGCAAACCTGGTGTCGGCGGCCGTCCGCCTCATCCCACTGGGCCAGACCGATGGCCAGCGCGCCCTGGCCACCCTGTTGCCGGTAGTGGAGTCGATCGTGCCTTGCGCGCTCGCCTGCGGACTGGAAGAGTGCGGCACGGCGGCGCCGATGGTCGATATCAGCTCCATGCAACACGAAACCCAGTATACGAGGCTGTTCCGCTCATGAGCTCCAATCCTTTGCGCGTCGGTATCGGCGGTCCGGTCGGCTCGGGCAAGACGGCTTTGGTCGAGCGGCTCTGCCGGCATCTGCGCGACGACTGGAATATCGCCGTCGTCACCAACGACATCTATACCAAGGAAGATGCCGAATTCCTGACCCGCGCCGGCGCCCTGGAACCGGCCCGCATCGCCGGCGTGGAAACCGGCGGTTGCCCGCATACGGCGATCCGCGAGGATGCCTCGATCAACCTGGCTGCCGTGGCCGACATGCAGAAACGGTTTCCCGGCCTCGACCTGATCTTTGTCGAATCCGGCGGCGACAATCTGGCGGCAACCTTTTCGCCCGAGCTGGCCGATATTACCATCTACGTGATCGACGTCTCGGCCGGCGACAAGATCCCGCGCAAGGGCGGGCCGGGGATTACCCGTTCCGATCTGCTGGTGATCAACAAGATCGACCTCGCGCCGCTGGTCGGCGCCTCGCTCGAGGTGATGGACCGCGACGCGAAGAAGATGCGCGGCCAGCGGCCCTTCATCTTCGCCAACCTGAAAGCGCAGCAGGGCGTCGCCGAGATCGCCGGTTTCATCCTCAAGAGCGGCGGATTGAGGGATTAGTCAGGGATATTCCAGGCCGACAGCTTCGGGATACCACTTCCCTTAAGGATTGATTTATCGGATGATTCCCGCAGGCATTTGTTGTCCTTGGGGGGAATAGCCATGTCTAAGCCGGTGTTTTCGGATCTGTTCACGTTTTCAGGGCGTCGCAACCGGAAATCCTACTTTCTGTTCATTCTGCTCTTTGTGGTGCTGCTCGGGATCGTGTGGGGTATTGCCGGGGCCGACCAGTCGCCCGGCTTCATTATTATTGCCTCCATCGTGACCCTGGTCCTCACGATTTCGTCCTGGGCGGTATCGGCGCAACGATGCCGCGACTTCGGCTGGACTGGATGGGCCGTTCTGATCACGCTGCTGCCTTTCGTCGGCTGGATTTTTGCGCTCGCCATCATTTTTGTGCCGGGGAATATCGGCCCCAACCGCTACGGGCCAGATCCACTGGCGCTGGCCGACGAGGCGCCGGTCTCCGCGTAACAGACGCCCGCCTGCGGTTTCCCGCGGGCTCCATTTTCGGCGCAGCCCGAATAAAACGGGGTGCCCGGCTGTGCCTGGACATGACGATCAGGGTTGTCTGTGTTAGGCATTGGGAAATGGGAGTGGCCATGTCGGAAAAGGCAGTCGACCAGGCGCTGTTCGCCAATAACCCGCCGCCGGTCATTCCGGTGCTGGTGATCGAGGATGCAACCCTTGCCGCGCCCCTGGCCCAGGCGCTGGTCGCGGGTGGCCTGGCCATGCTGGAAATCACCCTGCGCTCGAATGCGGCGCTGGAGGCGATCCGGCGCATCGCCGCCGAGGTTCCGGCGGCAATCGTCGGCGCGGGCACGGTGCTGAATCCGGCCCAGTTCGCCGCCGCCCAGGTCAGTGGCGCCCGTTTCATCGTCAGTCCCGGTGCGACCGATGCCCTCTATGCGGCGGCGAAGGATACCGGGCTGCCATTCCTGCCGGGTGCGGTCACATCGTCCGAGATCATGTGCGCGCTGGAGCAGGGCTTCACCCATGCCAAGTTCTTTCCGGCCGAGGCCAATGGCGGCATCCCGGCACTGAAAAGCCTGGCCGGGCCTTTTCCGCAGATGCGTTTCTGTCCTACCGGCGGGGTCAACGAGCAGAATCTCGCCGCCTACCGGGCCCTGCCGAATGTCTTCACGGCAGGCGGCTCGTGGATGGTGCCGAAGGACAAGGTGGCAGCGGGCGACTGGGCCGGCATCGAGGCCCTGGCGAGGCGTGCCGTCGATACGGCCAGGGGGAGATAGCATGCTGGAACTGCGCCCGAATTGCGAATGCTGCGATCGCGACCTGCCGCCGGATTCCCGGCTGGCGATGATCTGCACCTTCGAATGCACCTTCTGCCGCAACTGCGCCGAAGGGCCTCTGAGCGGCACCTGCCCCAATTGCGGCGGCAATCTGGTGCCGCGTCCGATCCGGCCGCCGGCCATGCTGGCGAAATACCCGGCCAGCACGAAGCGGGTCTTCAAACCCGAAGGCTGCATCCCGAAGGCCTGAAGCATGAGCAAGAAATACGTCCTGGCCCTGGATCAGGGGACAACCTCCTCGCGCGCCATCGTCTTCGATGCCGCCGGATCGCCAGTCGCGACCGCGCAGAAGGAACTGACGCAATACTATCCCGCAGATGGCTGGGTCGAGCATGACGCGGACGAGATCTGGGCCGATGTGCAGCGCGTCATGCGTGAAGCCATTGCCAGGGCCGGGTTGACCGCCGCCGATATTGCCGCGATTGGCATCACCAACCAGCGCGAGACGACGGTGGTGTGGGAACGCGACGGCGGCCGTGTCATTCACCGCGCCATCGTCTGGCAGGATCGCCGCACGGCGGAAACTTGCCGCGCGAAGCTGGCCGACGGGGTCGGCAGCCTGGTGCAGAACCGCACCGGCCTGCTGATCGATTCCTATTTCTCGGCCACCAAGATCGCCTGGCTGCTCGACAATGTGTCCGGCGCGCGCGCCCGTGCCGAGCGCGGCGAGCTTTGCTTCGGCACCATCGATTCCTTTCTGCTGTTCCGTCTGACCGGCGGAAAAGTCCATGCCACCGACGCCACCAATGCCTCGCGCTCGATGCTGTTCGATATCGCGCGGCAGGATTGGGATGACGATCTGTGCCGCATCTTCGACGTGCCGCGCGCGATCCTGCCGGAAGTGAAGGATTGCAGCACCCTGTTCGGCATGGTCGCGCCGGATATCCTGGGTTCGGAGGTCCCGGTCTGTGGCATCGCCGGCGACCAGCAGGCCGCCACTTTCGGCCAGGCCTGCTTCCAGCCCGGCATGATCAAGTCGACCTATGGGACCGGCTGCTTCGCCCTGGTCAATATCGGCGACAAGCCGATCACGTCCGGCCATCGCCTGCTCACCACGGTCGCCTACCGGCTGGACGGCAGGCCGACTTATGCATTGGAAGGCTCGATCTTTGTGGCCGGCGCCGCGGTGAAATGGCTGCGCGACAAGCTGCGGATTGTCGCCGATGCGGCGGAAACCGCCACATTGGCGGCGTCGGCGCCGGATAATCATGGCGTCTATCTGGTGCCCGCCTTCGTCGGCCTCGGCGCGCCGTATTGGGACCCTGATGCCCGGGCCGCCCTGCTGGGATTGACCCTGGATTCCGGCATTCCGCAGATCGCCCGCGCCACTCTGGAATCGGTCGCCTACCAGACCCGCGACCTGGCCAATGCGATGAAGGCCGACGGCGCCGGCCAGCCGACGGCCTTGCGGGTGGATGGCGGCATGGTGGCGAATGACTGGCTGTGTCAGTTCCTCGCCGACATGCTCGGGATCGCGGTGGAGCGTCCGCGGGTCATCGAGACCACGGCCCTCGGCGCCGCCTATCTGGCCGGTCTGGCGGCGGGCGTCTATGCCGGGCTGGATGCCGTGGCTTATGGCTGGCAATGCGAGCGCCGCTTCGAGCCGCGCATGAATGCGGCAACCCGCGACGGGCTGTATGCCGGATGGCAGAAGGCGGTGCAGCGCGTCGTATCCGGGCCGGCGCGGTAATCAGCGCGGCCGCGGCTCATCCCTGCGTGCAGGCGGCGGTTTCGAGGATGTGAACATCCCGAATGCAAGCGCGCCGGCGAAGACGAGATAGGCGATCAGCAGCCCGACGAAATAGGCCTGTTCTCCGAGAAACATCGCTGCTTCCTTTCGGCATTGTCGCTGCAGATGGGAAGCCTTATGCGCGGGCGGCCGATTTGTTCCGCCGGCAGCGGATCGCTGCCCGCGTCAGCGCAACACGTAGATCAGCAGCACGCTGCCGCCGAATGCCATGAAGATGCAGGCAATCCCATAGAGGGTGTACCAGCCGCGGCGCAGCGGCGGCATGCGGGCCGACAGCCAGGCCAGCAGGAGGACGGCAACGATCTGCGCCCCCGGAACCACCTGGGCGCCGCGGACCAGCAGAGCAGAGCGGTGGACGGCCAACCCGCTCTGCTCCATCGCCGCCAGGGCCGCAGTCGCCATCAGCGGCGTGAGAGCGATCAGGCCGACCAGAACGGCCAGGATGCGTTTCCAGGGATCGCGCGGATCAGGGCGGCGATGTCTTCGCGTCAGGATCAGGCCGGCAATGGCGAGCAGGACCAGCGCCAGCCCGCCGATCAGGGTGGGACTGCCGACATAAAGCAGAATCGACCAGAGCTCGGCCAGGAAGCGCTGCGACATGAACTCCTCGCTACGGAGGGCCGCAGGAGGGCGGCCCGGTCCGGCAGGATCATGGCGTGATACCGGCCTGCCAAGTTGTCATTCGGTAACCCCCTGCCGCCCGACGACGGATGAGGCCTGAGCGGGCGTTTTTTCACAGCATTTCGGCGGTTTCGGCCGCGACATGAATGTGGCAGGACAGCCACGCATTGATCACACCCAATATTGCCGCAGGGCCGCTAAATGGCGGCATGTTCAGTGTCGACAGAATTGTGGAAGAGCGGGCTCGCGATGGCGGGCCCATCCGTGTTGCCATGGTGGGTGCCGGGCCGCTGGCGCGCGTGATTGCCCTGCAGCTGGCAACGGATTTGCCGGAAGTCAGGCTGGTTGGGATCGCCGACGACGATCTGGACGCCGCGCGGCATCTTTGCGCGGCCGCAGGCATGCCCGTCCCCAGGGTTGTCGAATCGCGCTTCGGGCTTTGTTCGGCCATCAGGGCCGGAGACTGCGCGATCACGCAGGACTGGCGCCTGCTCTGTGAATCGGAAGAAATCGACGCTGTCATCGAGGCGACGGATGCCGCTGCACATGCCTCCGACGCCGTCCGGATCGCCGCCGAAAGCGGAAAGCACGTCATTCCAACCAGCGTAACTCCCGATGACGATGAGCGGGATCCGGCGCGCGACCGCATTGAACTGGTGCCGGTCCGGGTCGACGCGACGAACTTCTTCGATATCGTGCGGAGCGATGACGAGGGCCCCCCGGGCGCTTTCGAGGCGGATCGGCGCCCATCGGCCCCGGCCTGATGCGGCGGGCCGCAATGCACGCTCAGCCTCTCGTCAGCGTGGTTACGCCCGTCCATAACGGCGGCGCCTTTCTGGCGGAGTGCATCGAAAGCGTCCTGCACCAGACCCATGGCGCTTTCGAGCATGTCATCATCGATAACGCCAGCACCGACAATACCCATGACGTCGCCCTGCGCTATGCCGCGCGCGATCCGCGCATCCGGCTGCTCCGGAACCCCAGGAAGCTGTCGATGGTGGACAACTGGAACTTCGCGATGCAGCAGGTTTCCGACAGCAGCATCTACTGCAAGGTCCTGCATGCCGACGATCTGCTGTATCCGCAATGCCTGGAGAAAATGGTTGATCTCGCCCGGCGCAATCCGACCATCGGCATTGTCGGCTCGCTCCGGCTGCGGGGAGACCGGATCGAATGCGACGGGCTGCCGCGCGACCGCGCCGTGTTCCGCGGCGTGGAAATAGCGCGGCTGTTCATCCGCCAGGAAGTCTTC
This sequence comes from uncultured Rhodospirillaceae bacterium, assembly GCA_964429465.1. Taxonomy (GTDB): domain Bacteria; phylum Pseudomonadota; class Alphaproteobacteria; order Ferrovibrionales; family Ferrovibrionaceae; genus Ferrovibrio. The sequence goes on along the minus strand of CAYSCA010000057.1, from coordinate 8,793 downwards.
GGCTTTGCGCCGACCGCCTGCCTGATCCGGTCCGATCTGGTGCGCGCGCGCCAGCCATTCTATCCCGCGCGGTATCTGCATACGGACCTGGCCGCGTATTTCGATCTGCTGGATCAGGTCGATTTCGGCTTCCTGCACGAAGTGCTCTTCTTCTCCCGCGTCCATGCGGAGTCGATCACCACCACTGTGGCGGAGGTCAACCAGACCCTGATCCGCGAATGGCTGATGCTCCTGCAGGATTACGGCCTGCGCTACTTCACCCAGGCCGAACTGGACGATCTTGAGGAGCGGCATCTGCGCCGCTGGTATCGCCTGCTGGTGCGGGGCGCCGTGACCGGCCGCGGCCGGGATTTCCTGAATTATCACCTCGCCGGCCTGCGCGAGGCGCGCCGGACGCCGACCGCGGCAACGCTGAGCCGGGCCATGGCGGCGGAAGTCGCCGAGGCGATCATGCATCCGGAGAAAGTCTACCGCCATCTGCACACCCGGTTTCCCGGATGGGCGGAATCGGCATCCCGCAATCCTGGCGCTCCCGTTCTGGGACTTCCGCCGCAGCCAAATTCAGACGGTAAAGTATGACCCGCGTTCTTCATATTTCTCCCGCCGACAGCGATGGTGGCGCCAATGTCGGCGCCTACAAGCTCCACAAGGCGGTGCAGGCGACCGGCATCGAATCGCTCATGCTCGTGCTGCGCAAATACACCAGCGATCCCTCGGTGCTGACGCGCAGCGGGAAGTCGAGCAGGCCGCTGGACAATCTGCGCGATCCGCTCGACCGGCTGCCCCTGCGCTTTTACGACTGGAATCCCAGCAACTGGTGGACGGTCGGCTGGCTGCCCTATGACATCACCGAGGCGGTCGACTACCTGCGCCCGGATGTCGTGCAATTCCACTGGGCGGGCCGCGGCGCAGCGCCGATCCAGACCATTGCGCGGCTGCGCCACTACCCCCTGGTCTGGACCTTGAGGGATATGTGGCCCTTTACGGGCGGCTGCCATTACTCCGGCGACTGCCTCGGATTTCTGCGCGGCTGCGGTCATTGCCCGCAGCTCGGCTCGCATTCGCGGTATGACATCAGCCGCTGGCAGTGGCGTCAGAAACATCGTCACTGGCAGGGCGTTCCCATCCAGTTCATCGCCCTGAGCAACTGGATGGCAGAGCTGGCCAGGCAGAGCCCGCTCACCTTCGGCAATGATGTGACCGTCATTCCGAACGGCGTGGATCTCGAGCGCTTCAAGCCGATCGACCAGACTGCCGCCCGCGCGGCGTGGAACCTGCCTGCCGATCGCAAGGTGATCCTGTTCGGCGCCCTGCACGGCGCCCAGGACCCGCGCAAGGGCTTCTCCTATCTGGCCGATGCGTTGCGCAAGCTGGGCGCCAGCGAATGGAAAGACCGGATCATCGCGGTGGTCTTCGGCGGCCAGTCGGCGGACGAGGATTTCGGCTTTCCGATCCGCTATGTCGGCCGCCTGCATGACGATGTCAGCCTGGCGCTGCTGTATTCCTGCGCCGACGTGATGGTGGTTCCCTCGGTATACGAGAATGCGGCCAAGACGGCGCTGGAATCGCTGGCCTGCGGGACGCCGGTGGTGGCCTTCGCCAATACCGGCCAGTTCGACATCGTGGACCACCAGGTCAACGGCTATCTGGCCGAGAATCTGTCATCCGACGATCTCGCGCGCGGCCTGGCCTGGTGCCTCGAGCGCTCGGGCGCCGGTTCCGAACTGTCGCGGCAGGCGCGCGAGAAGGCCTTGCGGCGGTTCGATATCCGCAAGATCGCCCACCGGCATCTGGAACTCTATGACCAGCTGCTGTCTGCGCGGCGGCACGGTGCCGCCAATCTGGACATCCCCGCTGCCCCCAAGCCGGCATCGGCGGAGGATGCGGTGAACCGGCCGGCAGGGATGCAGCGCCAGGATAGGAGAGTGTCATGAAAGTGGTCATTCTCGCCGGCGGGTTCGGCACGCGCATCAGCGAAGAGAACGCGATCAGGCCGAAGCCGCTGGTGGAAATCGGCGGCCAGCCGATCCTGTGGCATATCATGAAGATCTATTCGTCATACGGGCTGAACGACTTCATCATCTGCTGCGGTTACAAGGGCAACCTGATCAAGCACTATTTCCGCAACTATGCATTCGAACTGTCCGACCTGACCCTGGACCTGCGCAGCAGCAAGATCCAGGTGCACAAGAACGGAGTCGAGCCGTGGCGGATCACGCTGGTCGATACGGGTGGCGACACCATGACCGGGGGGCGCCTGAAGCGCGTCGGACCGTATCTCGGCGATGATACATTCTGCCTGACCTATGGCGACGGAGTGTCCGACGTCGATATCGGCGACCTGATCGACTTCCATCGTGCCTCCGGGGCTGCCGCGACGGTTACCGCGGTTCACCAGCCCGGCCGGTTCGGCGTGCTCAACATGATGCCGGGCGACAATGCCGTCGCGGGCTTCCGGGAAAAGTCGAACGAGGACGGCGCCTTCATCAACGGCGGATTTTTTGTGCTGGAGCCGGAAGTGCTGAACTACATTGCCGGCGACGATACCGTCTGGGAACGCGAACCGCTCGAACAGCTGGCGCGTGACGGCAAGCTGGCGGCCTATCGTCATCGCGGCTTCTGGCAGAACCTCGATACCCTGCGCGACCGCAAGGTCCTCGACGGACTCTGGCGGGACGGCGAAGCGCCCTGGAAGATCTGGTAGGCTGCTCCCCGGCTCGGGAAACGCGGATATCAGGATTCCGATTTCGCCAATTCCGGCTGCCGCGGGTAGCGATCCGCATCGTTTGCTGCCGGTGGCGTCTTCACGGCCGGCCGGACCATGATGCGCCCGGCGTTCAGCGCGGTGCGGAGCAGATCCGGCGCAATCAGCAAAATGGCGGCCACGTAGCTTACCGCTCCGACGGCGATGGCGAGCACCAGCTGCAGCGCCTGCGGCAGGTCGGCGGCCGCCCAGAGCAGCAGGCCGACAAATCCCGACATGATGATCGTGGCGGCGGCAGGGCCAAATGAAGGGGCGGTCAGCGCGCCGAGGCGCACGCCGAGCAGTTTGCGCATGAGCAGCAGATGCACAGGCAGCAGGGCAAAGGACTTGAACACCCAGAACGCGGTCACGACGGTAATACCCAGCGGCGACAGAGCGAAGATGCCGCCGATGCCGAGACCGAAATACAGCAGGGCGGTGCCAAGCGCCCATGCCGGACGGTGCATCGCCCGGTAGGCGGCGCTGAAAAACATGACAAAGAAGGCAGGCAGCATCTCCAGCGCCAGGATGGCAAGGAGAGGAATGCTGTTGGTCCATTTGGTGCCGAACAGCGCCAGCATTGCGGGCTCCGCCGTCAATGCCAGGCCGATGCTGATCGGGAATCCCACGAGGCAGCTCATCCGCGTCGCCTGCTCGAAGGCATTGATGAAGGCGGGACGATTGTCCTGCAGCTTGGCGAAAGCGCTGAACGCCACCTGGTAGACGGCGGTCGCGATCAGCGACCGGATCAGCTGGATCATCCGCCAGGCGACGCTGAAATGCCCGAGCACCACCGAGCCGAATGCCGCGCCGACAATGAGATTGAGGGCCTGCTCGCCGATGCCCGACACCACCTGGCTCGCCGAGACATGGAAGCCGAACCGGCCGGTATCGCGCAGATAGGGCAGGGAGAAGCGGAACCGCGGCCGCCAGCGGGCGGCGACGGCAACGGCCATATTGGTGACGACGGCACCGAGAAGCTGCTGCCCCACCAGGCTCCAGGCGCCGAAGCCCGCCACGGCCATGGCGATGCCGCAGGCGGCACCGGCGAATTTGCCGCAAATATTGCAGACCGCGAGAGTCCGGAACCGCAATTCGCGCCTGAAGAGCGCGATCGGCACCATGCCCAGCCCGTTGAAGACCAGCACCAGGGCCAGCCAGGGCAGCAGCGCGGCAAGTTTCGGCTCGTCCAGTCCGACGGCAAGCAATTCCGCGCCGAAATAGGATATCGCGGCAAGAAGGCCGGCCAGAAACACCGTGCCCCAGAATGCCGTGTCGAGATGCTCGGCGCTCAGCCTGGCATGCAGGACCACGGCGTCGGCAAAGCTGTGCGCAACGACGAGATTGAAGCAGATGATGAAGGCGCTGGCCAAGGCGACGGCGCCGAAATCGGCGGGATCGAGCAGGCGTGCCATGACCACGAACGAACCGAGCGACAGGGCGGCGACCCCGACGCTTTCACTGGTGGACCACAGCAGACCTTTTATGCTGCGTGTCTTCAGGCCTTCCGCCATTCTCATACCCGTCGTTCCGGAGAGACGCACCCGAATACTCTGTCTGGGTGCTCTGACCAGACCCGCCGAATGCGCTGGCATTATGGAAGCGTTACAAAGGCTTCCCCGTGACCAATTGATAACTTTGCCCCCCAAGGCGTATTGCATCGCTGCAGTTGAAATTCGTCCGGATTGTGGCAGTGCTGCCGCATTGGCGCCGGGGAAGAAGGGCAGCAGGTTGGTTGCCGCACCGAAAGCCGGTATGGTGGCGCGATTCCCCAGCCGGCTCGTCCGACCAGAACGCAATAATCGATTGTCGCCCATGTCAGGTCTTGTCCGCCGGCCGTCCATAGCGGTGCTCGTCGCCATGTCTGCGTTGGGTCCGCTGGCGCTCAACATCTTCATGCCCTCGATGCCCGGTCTCGCCCGGCAATTCGAGGTCGAATACGGCACGGTTTCAGCTGACGCTCACCCTCTATCTGGTCGGTTTGAGTCTGGCGCAACTCGTCTATGGCCCATTTAGCGATCGCCACGGCCGGCGGCCGGTTTTGCTCTGGGGGCTTGCTCTCTTCCTCGCCGGCAGCCTGATCTGCACCTTCGCGCCCTCGATCGAAGCGCTCATGCTGGGGCGCATGCTGCAGGCCATTGGCGGCTGCGCCGGCCTGGTCCTGGGCCGCGCCATGGTGCGGGACATCTACGACCGCGACCGCTCGGCTGCGATGATCGGCTATGTCACGATGGCGATGACCCTCGCCCCCATGCTCGCGCCGGCGCTGGGCGGCTATCTCGATATCTGGCTGGGCTGGCGCTCCAGCTTCGCCTTCTGCAGCCTGGCCGGAGCGGTTGTGCTGCTGTGGGTCATCCTGGTGCTGCCGGAAACGCTGGCCCCGGTCAGCGGCGGCGAGGGCATTTCCGGCTTGCTGCGCGGCTATCTCGACCTGCTGCGGTCGCCGGCTTTCTGCGGCTACGCCTTTCAGACCGCCTTCACCTCGGGCGTATTCTTCGCCTTCATCGCCGGCGCGCCCTTTGTCGTCGTGACAGTGCTTGGTCTGCCGCCGTCGAGTTACGGCCTGTGGTTCGTGGTGGTCTCCGGCGGTTATCTGGCGGGCAATTTCATCACCGGCCGCTTCTCGGTGCGCTTCGGCGTCGACCGCATGATTGCCGCCGGAGCGACGATTGCGCTGCTCGGTATTGCCGCCCAGGCGGCGATCGGCTGGTTCGGGCTGCTCAGCCTGCCCGCCATCTTCCTGCCGATGGCCATCGTGGCGCTGTCGAACGGCCTTACCCTGCCGAACGGCACGGCTGGCGCAGTTTCCGTCAATCCGCGGGCCGCCGGCGCGGCGGCGGGATTATCCGGGGCTCTGCAGATGCTGGTCGGCGCCGGCGCCGCGGTGCTGGTCGGCTACGGGCAGGATTTCGACCCCAGCCAGTATCCGATGATATGGACGATGATGGGCAGCGGCGTGCTGGCCGTATTCAGTTTTCTGATCGCGACCCGCTTTCGGCGGCGGGTCGGCTAGGTTTTCCATCCAGGGATGCCGCAAACCCGCATGGTTTGCGGACACGAATCGGGTGGGGTGCCGCAAACCCGCATGCCTAGCGGATTTTTTGCATTCCCCGATGGGCAATGGCACCGGTCGGTGCTATGGAGGATTCGGGAAACAACTCCCGATTCGCAAAAAACAAGCGATTTCATCTTTTCTGAGGAGAGAGAACATGGCTAAGGCAGCCGCCACCAAGACGGTCACCATGACCGCGAAGCAGATCGCCACGGCGCTGGCGGAAAAGCACGAGATGCAGAAGAAGTCGACGGTCGCCCTGTTCGACGAATTCTTCGCCGCCGTGACCAAGTCGCTGAAGAAGGGCGAGCGCGTCCGCATGGGCGACCTGGGCATCCTTCAGGTTCGCAAGCGCGCTGCCCGCATGGGCCGCAATCCGCAGACCGGCGAGCCGATCAAGATCAAGGCGTCGAAGAAGGTCGCCTTCCGCGCCAGCAAGGTGCTGAAGGACGCGATCTAACTCGCCGGCCTCCGGAACATCGCTGTGGGCCTGCCGCAAGGCAGGCCCTTTTTCGTGCGCGTTCTAATTATCCTGTAGATACAGCTACTTGGTGGAGAAATTTCCACTCCCGGATTCTCAATGCCGCCACCGCGACGCAGCCCTACAATGCCGTCGACCCGCTGGAAGCGGCGACGACGCGACCATCGCCGAATTCGCCGCGACCCGGAACGAGGTCGAGAACCAGGCGGTGAATTTCCTCGACATCGCGAACAACGATAACCGGCGGGTCGTCGGCCTGTTGCGCTGAGCCCGCCGCCAGGATTCGCGACGCTCTCCCGCGGGCGCCGATCTGGCCT
>CAYSCA010000057.1:0-2100 GCA_964429465.1 uncultured Rhodospirillaceae bacterium | reverse complement strand
CGCTGAGCCCGCCGCCAGGATTCGCGACGCTCTCCCGCGGGCGCCGATCTGGCCTCGATCGCAGATGGTCCGGCGACGGACAATCGCGGTCTGGCGCTGGGAGGGGCGGTTCGGGCGCCTTCTTTCCGATTCGCGCCGATTCGGCCGGCCCGGCCTGTGGATGAAACTCTGGTCCCGGCCAAATTTGCGCGTTATTCTCGGCGCATGGGTGTTCTCTCTTCACTACTCGGGGCGATCGGTCTCGGCAGCAAACAGGAAGCGGTTAACCTTCGTCAAACCGCCTCCGGCATGCGTGTGGGCGACATTGTGCAGGGCTCGGGCGACAAGGCCGAGCCGGGCAAGATGGTCTCTGTCCACTATTCCGGCTGGATCTGGGAGAACAACAAGCCCGGCCGTAATTTCGACAGCTCCTACAAGCGCGGCCAGCCGTTCGAGTTCCAGCTCGGTCAGGGCAAGGTGATCAAGGGCTGGGATGAAGGCGTCGCCTATATGAAGGTGGGCGGCAAGCGGGCACTCCTGATCCCGCCCTATCTGGCCTATGGCGCCCGCGGCAACGGCCGCATCATCCCGCCGAACGCCACGCTGTTTTTCGAAATCGAGCTGGTCGGCGTCCGGTAACCGGCTTCCAGGGCCGCCCGCCAGGCCTTGCTATCGCCCCATTCCCTGATCAGCCTGCGCTCATTCAAATGCTGTGAGGTGCTTTCGATGCGTGTATCCCGTCGCGATCTTGCGATCCTTGCCATGTCCGCTTTGCTGGCCGGCCCCGCGCTCGCCCAGCAGGAAGTCACGACGCCCTCCGGCCTGCGCTATGTCGAGACCAAGCCGGGCAGCGGGGCCGCCGCCAGGCCGGGCCAGACGGCGGTGGTGCATTACACCGGCTGGCTGAGCGAGGGCGGCAAAAAGGGCCGCAAATTCGATTCATCGCGCGATCGCGGCGAGCCTTTCGCCTTTCCACTCGGCGCCGGCCGGGTGATCAGGGGCTGGGATGAGGGCATCGCCGGCATGAAGCCGGGCGGCCAGCGCACGCTGATCATTCCGCCCGAGCTTGGCTACGGTGCCCGCGGCGCCGGCGGCGGTGTCATTCCGCCGAACGCCACGTTGATCTTTGATGTCGAGCTGGTCGCGCTGAAATAGCTCAGGCCAGGTCCTCGACGCGGAGGTGGGGCCAGCGCGCCGGCCAGGCTTTTCCCGCCACCCGCGCGCGGTATTCCCCGATCTTGCGCCGGCCGTTGGGCGTCGGCCTGACCCGGCCGGCCAGCAGATCCGCCACGCCATGCGGCGCGATCAGGCGCAGCGACTCATCAGGCGCCATGCTGACGGCGACGGCGGTGGGCGTTTCCAGCCAGTGCGCTATGGCGTCGGCGATATCGCGATAGGGCGCCTCGCGGTTCTTGATATGCATGCGCGCCATGTTGCGTACCGACCAGGTCTGGTCCGGCCGCCAGGCGGTAAGCTGCGCCTCGGCGGCATTTTCGGTCTCGCGTCCGGTATTGGCCGGATCGAAATAGACGATGTCGATGTCGTTGAGCGGGGTGCGCTGCACGAAGCCGCATAGCCGGTCCCAGACCAGGCTGCGCACGAAGCCGGCGCCGATCGCCCAGTCGGGCAGGGCAAGGCGACGGACAAGCCGCAGCATCTCCTTCGCCCATTCATCCGCGGCGATGATGGCGAGGACCTGTTGCTCGGCGGCAGGCGGCATCATTTCCCTCCAAGCAAAAACGGCCGGGATCGCTCCCGGCCGCTTGCATTCAAACTCCTGCGCCGCGGCTTATGCGGCCTTGGCCAGGTTGCGCAGCACGTAATGCAGGATGCCGCCATTCTTGTAGTAGTCGATCTCGTCCAGCGTATCGATGCGGCACAGCACCTCGATGGTCTGGGTCGAGCCGTCGGCGCGGGTGATCGTCACCGGCAGTTTCATGCGTGGCTTCAGGCCCGAAGCCAGCCCGGTGATATCGAACTTCTCGGTGCCGTCGAGCCCGAGGTCCTGACGGGTCATGTTGTTCAGGAACTGCAGCGGCACGATCCCCATGCCGACCAGGTTGGACCGGTGGATGCGCTCGTAGCTTTCGGCGATCACCGCGCGCACGCCCAGCAGGATGG